>NZ_JBRESC010000001.1:0-519881 GCF_056726085.1 Vibrio sp. 2433-A1 | reverse complement strand
TAATGCCGATCAGTTAAGAAAAATTTTTGAGATCATTTGACCGATCCTCAAAAGGCTTCAAAATCCGATATTAGGAAACTAATATCGGATTTTTCATGTCTTTAGAAAGCCAACTTGCGAATACTTTTCGCTCATGCAATACCTTCCATCACTTTGACAAATACTCTGAGATCCTTAGTCCAGAGCTTATCCAGCAAGGTTTTGAAAAAGCTGGTGTAGCAACAGTGAGAAGAAGACGCTTACCCTTGGAAGCAGTACTTTGGTCCGTTGTAGGAATGAGTCTTTTTCGGCAACAATCTGTTTGGGATATCGCTAACCAACTTGATATTGTCCTACCAGACAAACAGCGCTTTGTTGCGCCAAGTGCTGTTGTCCAAGCGAGGCAGAGATTAGGCGAAGAAGGTGTTAAACAAGTCTTTAAGACGATGGCGGCTCAGAGTTATCAATCTTCTAAGTTTGAAACTTGGTGTGGACTCAATCTTCTATCTGTCGATGGTGTCGTTTGGAGAACGGCAGATACACCTGAAAATCATCAAGAGTTTAAAGCACAGCGTAATCAGTCATCTGAAAATATTTACCCTAAGATACGCATGGTTTGCTTGATGGAGCTTACAAGTCATCAGCTCATCGATAGTGCATTCTCTGACTATCGAACCAACGAAATGCGGCTTGCAGAAGAACTCATAGAACAAACGCCAGACCATTCTCTGACTATTTTTGACAAAGGATATTACTCTCTGGGACTGCTTAACCGATGGAACAAAGTCGGCCAAGAGAGGCATTGGATGCTCCCTGTGAGAAAAGACTTCCAGTATGAAGTCGTTCATAGGTACAGCAAGAGTGATGCAATCGTTGCGATTAAAACAACACCTCAGGCAAGAAAGAAGTTTAGTGAACTTCCTGATGTAGTTGAAGCAAGGTTAGTCTCAAAAATCATTAAAGGTAAGGAGTATCAGGTGCTTACATCAATGCGTGATGGGTTACGTTTTCCTGGCGAAGAAATCGTAGAGCTCTATCGTTATCGCTGGGAAATCGAATTAGGCTATCGGGAAATGAAGCAGACCTTACTTGACAGTGAGTATACATTGCGAAGCAAGCGTCCAGATATGGTTAAGCAGGAGCTCTGGGGTATTTTACTCGCCTATAACCTTATCAGGCAGGTTATGACAAAAGCGGCAAGTAGGTTAGATAGCGTCTGGCCAAATCAACTGAGCTTTACGAGTAGCGCTATGGCTGTGACGCAATACTTTGCAGCGTTGCCTTTAACAAGCCCAGGAAAGCTCCCTAAACACTATGAGGTATTACTAGAGCATGTATCCATGTTTATCTTACCGCCTCGAAGAGAAGATAGAAGTTATCCTCGATGGGTGAAGTTGAAACCCAAGAAGTACGCAACAAATAGAAAAAATGCCAGTCAGCTTAACTGACTGGCATTACACCTGTAGGGTGCTCTTTTTGTAGACAATTACAGTGTGATTGTGTTTAATCCCGGCTCATTTTTTAATCGTGCTTCAAGGATTGTGTGAAGATATCTAACTTTTCTGTCAAACAGTTAACGGTATTAGCTTCTATTTTTATGGCGGCTACGTTTGTTATTTGCTATCTCACGTTCCGCTACTTTTTTACCTATGATTTAGCCGTCGAGCGAGCACTCAACCAGCAGCAAGAAGAAGTTCACCGAGTTAAAACTCTGCTTAGATTGCAGAAAAACGACCTCGCCAAAAACTTGATGGATTACGCTTCGTGGGACGAAGTTACTGAGTATATTGCCGGAGAGAATGATGACCTGCTGCAAGATAGCCTCAATGACCACTCCTTTTCCTCTTTAGAGGTCCAGGGCGTCTTTATTTTTGACCCTCATGTCTCTTTGGTGTGGGGGAGGCTGTATGACTACATCAATGATAAAGAGCTCTCGTATGAACCTATTCGTTATAAGTTTGGCGCTTTATTGGCTGACAGTTTGCGTTCACCGATAGACAAAGTAGCTTCATTTGTAAAGTTCTTAGTATTGGACGGTCAACCTCACTTAATGGCGACGTCAAGGGTGTGTAATAGCGATGGGGTTGACTGCGATAAGGGGTTTATGATGATGATTAAACCCATTGGGCACGAATTTAGCCGTACCTTAAGACAAGCGACTGGCTTAGCGGTTGAGATCAAAACCAAAGATAAGTTTGAGAGTTTCGACAATCTTACTGAGAACGTATCGGTGATTGAGAAGCTGGATTTTCAGAATGATTCCACGGTATTTGTCGAGATTCACCATTCAGTCAAAATCCCTGATTTTATTACTTTTCGAGAACTATCCGCGGTACTTGCCTTTGCGGTTTTCATGTTTGCATTTAATTTGGCTCTTGCGCATATCATAGTGCGGCCAGTTAAGCGTGCCCGCAGCGCACTAGATAGTTTGACAAGCGGTAACGCTTCGGTATTGACTGAGCAAGACTCATTTATTTCTTATGAAATGCGTGATTTCGTCTATCGAATTAATGAAGTGTTTAACCAGTTAGAAGCCAAACAGAAAGAGCTTGAGTGGGTCGCTTTACATGATGCCTTGACCAAAGTAGGCAATCGCCGCAGTTTGCAGCAATATTGGGATACATTGGTTAAACAAAGTGGATCGTGCCATATCAGTTTACTGTTGATTGATATCGACTACTTTAAACCTTTTAATGATCATTACGGTCATATCGAAGGTGATAATGTCCTTCAACAGGTTGCTTCATGTTTAGAGCAAGCCCAAACACAGTGTGACAAATTTGTCGCGCGTTTTGGTGGTGAAGAGTTTTGTGTGGTGCTGAGTTCGGAATCTAACATTGATAATCTACAGGAAGCCGAATGGTTGCGTGCTGCGATTGTAGAGCTTCAGATCTCGCATCAGCATTCTCCTATTGCTGATTGCATCACTGTCTCTATCGGTGTGGCAGACTGCGCGCTGCAACCATTAGATGAACTCCAAGATATCTTCTTAGTGGCCGACCCTGCTCTCTATCAAGCAAAGGATTTAGGTCGCAATCAATTTGTGGTTCGTAGCTTGTGAGAGAAATGCTGATTTTTTGCTCCAATTTCTATTAAACACCTGCATTGTTCATGCTATTTCTAGTGTTGATGCTAAATAAATTGCTGAATATAGTGTTTTGTATTAGTGTACTAGCCAGCTAGTTCATTGGTGCAGATTAAGAAGTATGGCACAGGTAGATTCCTCTCAATCTCGTGAGCATTTTGGCTCTCGTCTTGGTTTTATTCTCGCAGCAGCAGGTGCTGCGGTTGGTCTTGGCAACATCTGGGGGTTTCCTACCCAAGCAGCAAGTAATGGTGGCGGCGCGTTCTTACTTGTCTATTTAGTGATGATCCTTGTAGTTGCGTTTCCGATGTTGGTAGTTGAGATGGCAATTGGTCGTTACGGCCAAGCTAACCCAGTTGATAGTATGCGCTCACTGACCAGTAACCCTATTGGTAAGCGTGTCGGTGCTGCCGTTGGTTGGATTGGCTTAAGTGTGCCGAGTGCGGTACTAGCTTTTTACAGTATCGTCGGTGGTTGGTTGATCTGTTTCTTGCTTGGCGCTGTGACTGACGTCTTGGGTATGGAAACGGCGACCGCTTGGTTTAAAGGCTTCAGTGTTGAACGTAACCTTTTTGGTACCATCACTTTTTACGTTCTTACTGTTTTAATTGTTCAAGGTGGTGTTAAAGAAGGGATTGAGAAGTGGTCGACACGCTTGATGCCAGCCCTGTTCATTTTATTTGGTCTGCTGTTTATCTACATCATGACGCAAAATGGTGCGATGGAAGGTTTAAAACATTACTTGATCCCAGACTTTGAGAAGGTGATGGACCGTAAGTTGATTCTAGCGGCAATGGGGCAAGGGTTTTTCTCGCTCACTATTGGTGGCTGTTCAATGCTGATTTATGGCTCTTACCTTAGCAAGAAAGAAAACCTACCAAAGATGGCGATGAATGTAACGCTGGTGGATACCGCAGTCGCGTTCATTGCCGGGTTGGTGGTGATGCCAGCAATGTTTGTCGCAATGCAAAAAGGCGTACAGATTTATGCTGAAGATGGGTCACTGCTAAGTTCTGATACCTTGGTATTTACGGTGCTACCGTTGATGTTTGATAGCTTAGGTCTATTAGGTCAACTATTTGCGATTATATTCTTCTTACTACTTACTATTGCTGCGTTGACCTCTTCTATTTCAATGTTGGAGTGTCCGGTTGCTCTGGTAAGCGAACGTTTCCACACCAAACGTACACCAACTAGCTGGGTACTTGGCGGTCTAATTGCTCTGTTTAGTGTGGTTATCGTCTATAACTTTGGTGAGCTGTTTGGGCTGGTGGCGATGGTTGCAACTCAGTACCTACAACCAGCAGCAGCCTTGTTGTTCTGCTTATTTGGTGGATGGGTATGGAATCGTCATTCAAAGATTAAAGAGCTAGAGCAAGGCTGTCCTGAGTTCACCCAAGGTTGGTTTGGCAAGCTGTGGCCTGCCTACGTGAAGTTTGTTTGTCCGATTTTAGTCGCAACGGTTATCTGGGCATCATTTGGCTAATAGCCAATTTGATTAACAGCTAATTTAGCTAACAGGAAAGCGGTAGATAATAAAAAGCCCGCATAGTGATATGCGGGCTCTTTGTTTTTAACCGCTTCAGTTTACTGAGCAGGGGCGTTGATTTGACCCGTTGTTAAAGGATCAACGTCAAGATCAGTAACTTCTTCAATAAACTCTTCAACCACTTGTTCCACTTCTTCATCATCTTGCTCAAAGTAAGCTAAGTGGAAGATTGCATCGCCTTCGTTGACTAAAGGTAGTGTCTGTTGACCGATAACAATACCGCCTTTACGAGCGGTGAGTTCAATCTCACTGTGACCGAGCGGGGCGCTGATGTAAGCCAATACTTGGCCTTTTTCAACTTTCTCACCCAGTGTCACAACAGTACGTAAGATGCCATCACTTTCAGCACGTAGCCAGCGAGTAGATTTCGCAATCACTGGTGTTGGCAGCTTTTTACGGCTTGAGCGTAACATGCCAATCGCCTGCATCACACGTTGTACACCGATGAAACCCGCACTGATACAAATTGGCTCAAAGCGTAATGCTTCGCCCGCTTCGTAAGTCAGAACCGGAATGCCCAGGCGCTCAGCTTCGCTACGCAGAGAACCATCACGTAGTGGAGCATCGACTATCACTGGCGTAGCGAACGCCTGAGCAATACGAAGTGTTTCTGGGTTACTTAAATCTGCACGAATTTGTGGCAGGTTAGTGCGGTGAATCGCACCTGTGTGTAAGTCCAGAATGTAATCACAGCGCTTAGCGACCTGAGAAAAGAAAGTATTGGCCATACGTGATGCCAATGAACCTTTCTCACTTCCTGGGAAGCAGCGGTTTAGATCGCGTCGATCCGGTAGGTAACGCGATTTATGAATAAAGCCAAATACGTTGACGATTGGCACAGCAATTACGGTACCTTTGAGCTTGCTAGCATCAATGGTGTTAATCAATTGGCGTACAATCTCAACGCCGTTAAGCTCATCACCATGGATCGCAGCGTTGACCATTAAAACTGGTCCTGCTTGTTTACCATTGATGATCTCAACAGGGATCGATAAAGGCGAGTGGGTATAAAGCTTAGCTGCTTCTAACTCAACAACCTTACACTCTCCCGGCGAGATAGACTCGCCGAGAAATTCAAATGCGCTATTCTTTTTAGCCTTTGCCACGAGTTTTAGTCCTTTTGCTTGCCGCATTCTTCTCAATAAATTCGACAATCATTCCAGCAATGTCTTTACCAGTTGCGGCCTCAATACCTTCAAGACCTGGAGATGAGTTTACTTCCATAACTAATGGACCACGGTCTGATCTTAGTAGATCTACCCCAGCCACATTTAGACCCATTATCTTCGCAGCCGCTACCGCAGTACGGCGCTCTTCTGGAGTGATCTTAATTAAAGATGCACTACCACCACGGTGTAGGTTTGAGCGGAATTCGCCTTCAGCACCTTGACGCTTCATTGCTGCAATCACTTTATCACCCAGTACGAAGCAGCGAATATCGGCACCACCCGCTTCCTTGATGTACTCTTGCACCATGATGTTTGCTTTTAGGCCCATGAACGCTTCAACAACGCTTTCTGCTGCTTTACGAGTTTCAGCTAGAACCACACCGATGCCTTGAGTACCTTCAAGTAGCTTGATCACTACCGGAGCGCCGCCGACCATTTCAAGTAGATCTTTTACGTCATCAGGCTTGCTTGCAAAACCTGTGATTGGCATGCCGATACCTTTGCGCGATAGCAACTGCATTGAGCGTAGCTTGTCACGAGAACGAGTGATCGCAACAGATTCGTTGACTGGGTAAACACCCATCATTTCGAACTGGCGTAATACCGCAGTACCGTAGAATGTTACTGACGCGCCGATTCGAGGAACAATCGCATCAAAGCCAGACAGTTCTTCACCTTTGAAGTGAATTTCTGGTTTCTCTGAGTTGATATTCATGTAACAACGTAGCGCATCGATCACTTTTACTTCGTGACCACGGCTTTCTGCCGCTTCAATTAGACGCTTGGTTGAGTACAGGTTCGCGTTGCGAGACAGAATACCAATTTTCATTATTTGCTTTCCTCGAAAGGGACTAAAAACGATTCAACAGGGTCGACAATGATGCGATCGTGCATTGCAGTGCGACCTAATAACATGCGAAAAGCCATATTTTCGCGATTAGTTAAAGTAATTTCGATTGGCCAACTTTTTCCGCCAATACTCAGTTCTGACTCGATAACGTAACGTGATTCTTCGTGGCCGCCTGAGTCACGCACTGTGCGTTCGTCAATTACTTTAGCTTCACATACTGTTTCGAAATCCGTGTCATGTTGTTTAGGGTGAATCCAGAAGCGGACCCAAAGAGCTTCGTCCTTCTTAAAGCTCTCTACTTTGAACGCGTGTAAGCAAGACGTCCTGGCTCCGGTATCAATCTTTGCGTTAATTTCATTAATACCTAAACCTGGCAGGCTAAGAGTTTCTCGCCAACCGACTAATAGTTTTTCTTTCATCGCAGTAACATAATTTTAGAGAGTATTTAAGATGCTCGAATGAAGTGAGCATCCCCAACATAACACGGTCGAATTGTGCCGAGTCTTGTGCTTGAAGAGGGTAAGAATGTACCCAAAGGCGCTTCAAGGAGGGCGACTGTAGCAACCAAGGGTAGGTGTGACTAACGAAAAAATAATACCGTTACGACAAAAAATATTTATGAATGAGAAATGAGTGGCAATAAAAAAGCCAGCTAATCTGAGCTGGCTTTTTGGATAAGTTTTTCTAATGAAAAATCGACGAATTATGCCTTTTCAGGAATCGCTTCTAGAAGTGCAACCATTTGCTCCCAGAATAGAGCAACGGTATCAATCTTTACTTTTTCATCAGGAGAGTGAGGGAACTTGATCGTAGGGCCAAAAGAAACCATATCCATGTTCGGGTAAGGTTCTTTAAATAGACCACATTCAAGACCAGCATGGATCACCATGATGTTTGGTTTGTGCCCGTAGATGCCTTCATACATATCACGGAAGATCGCCATGATTTCAGAGTCAGCGTCTGGTTTCCAACCAGGGTAAGCACCAGAGAATTCAATCTGCGCACCAGCAAGCTCAGCAACAGAAGTAAGCATGCCTTCCACTTGCTGACGACCCGAGTCAATCAGTGAGCGAACAAGGCATAAAACCTGAATTTTGTTCTCTTTTGTTGTGATAACACCTACGTTAAGCGATGTCTCTACTACACCTTCGATTTCATCGCTCATGCGAATCACGCCGTTTGGACAGGCGTTTAGTGCAGCGATAAAGCGTTGCTGGTCAGCAACGACTAAAACCTGTGCGTCTGTTTCGATTGCTTCATTGAAAGAAACAATGTCCGTTTCCACTTTACCTAGTTCAGTTTTGAGTAGGTGAGTGTAGAACTCAAACAGCTCTGCAAGTTTCGCTTCGTTTTCAGCAGGAACAGCAACAGTAACGAATGCTTCGCGAGGAATCGCATTGCGTAGGCTACCACCGCGGAATTCAACGAGGCGAAGGTCAAGCTCTTGCGCATGGCCCGCTAGGAAACGTGCAACGAGTTTGTTTGCGTTACCACGGCCTGTGTGAATATCACAGCCAGAGTGACCGCCTTTAAGGCCTTTAAGGATGAGCTGACGAGTCACATAACCAGCAGGGATGTCTTCACGTTTGATGTCAAAAGTCATTTCGCCATCGATGCCGCCAGCACAGCCCATGTAGACTTCGCCTTCTTGCTCTGAGTCAGTATTAAGAAGGATATCGCCTTCTAGCCAACCTGCTTCAAGACCAAATGCGCCTGTCATACCTGCTTCTTCATCGATAGTAAGTAATACTTCGATTGGACCGTGCTTGATCTCAGTCGATGCGAGTACTGCTAGACAAGAAGCCATGCCCATACCGTTATCAGCACCTAAGGTTGTACCTTTAGCGGTAACCCACTCACCATCAATGTATGGCTGGATAGGATCTTTAGTGAAGTCATGATCCGTGTCTTCGTTCTTTTGCGGCACCATATCGATGTGCGCTTGTAGAACAACACCTTTTTTGTTTTCCATACCCGGTGTTGCCGGCTTTTTAATGAAAACGTTGCCTGTTGGATCACGGCGAACTGCTAGGCCTTGCTCAGTCGCCCATTGCACAATGTATTGTGCTAGCGCTTCTTCATGCTTAGAAGGATGAGGGATAGAACAGATCTTATCGAAAAACTGCCATAGTGGAGCAGGTGATAAGTCGCTGATTTCAGAATGGAATTCAGACACGGATGACTCCTTAAAAAGAATAATGCCAGATTTTGTTATGCGGCGTGGTTGCTCAGGCAGAACAAAAAGCTAAATCTGACCTATTAAATAGAGGCCACAGCATAGCACTACAGGCCTTTGGGTAGTAGTAAAAGCGAAATGGAAAGCAAAAGGGCAATCACATATTAGGTATTTTTAACGAAAACGTTTACTCACCTAAGTTCGTAACTTTTGTAGCCAATCTCGTTATTAGGCTGATAATTCTGTAAGTTAATTACAGTTTAAGTTTGATTGAAGTCAATTTATAAGGTTTTTGTGATATTTATCACGCAAGTGCTTGTAATTAATTTTCTTTGGGGTATATTAGTAACCAACTTCGAAAGCGAAGAGAAAATGCTCAAAGGATGAGTCCGATTTGTCGCCTCCAAGGAACTGAGAAATCAATATTTGTAATTTGTTTTAATTGATTTAGAAGGTGATAGTTATGAAAGGTTTACCAAGTGCAGCGTTCTGGCTAAATAGCTCTGTTTACACTGGCAACTTTAAGTATCCAACAAGCTTCGGTTACTAAACCGGGGTTTGTGACTCTCGAACAGTTGTATGTTCACCCCTATTATTGGAATTTTTTTTCAGCAGCTTAATTCTTGCTGACATGATTCAACCGCCACTCAAATTGAGTGGCGTTTTTTTATCTAAAAAATAGCCTACCAGCGTATCCCAACTTCCTGATTTACTTAGCTAGCTCTTCTTGCCTCGCTTTTATTCGCATAAACTCATATTACTCGCCGATTATTAGTCATTTCTCTAGTTGTAACTTTGCAACATGGTACAAAAAAGCATCTTTTTCGTTTAAAAAATATCTTTTTCTTTACGTGTTGATAAATAACGTTTTTTACTAACTTTTTTTGCGATGTAATCGATTGAGTTTCCATTTTACAGTTAGAAATATTAGTTAGAGTCTTAATTCTATCTGGAATTTACTATTTGATGACCTTATAATTCCCGCCAATCGATTACGCAACCGTTTACTTTTTACCTTTTTAGGATTCGATTATGTTCGAAAAACTATTCAAGCTCAGTGAAAATGGCACGACAGTCAAAACTGAGATCGTCGCGGGTATCACTACCTTCCTAACGATGGCTTACATCATCTTCGTTAACCCAGCCATGCTTGCTGACGCGGGTATGGACAAAGGTGCTGTGTTCGTTGCTACCTGTCTTGCTGCCGCGATCGGCTGTTTTATCATGGGTTTTGTCGCTAACTACCCAATTGCTTTAGCGCCGGGTATGGGTCTAAATGCGTTCTTCACCTATGGTGTTGTTCTTGGCATGGGGCATTCATGGCAAGTTGCACTAGGAGCTGTTTTCGTCTCAGGTCTTATCTTTATGGCGTTGAGTGTATTCAAGATACGTGAATGGATAATTAACTCTATTCCAATGTCTTTAAGAACGGGAATCTCTGCGGGTATTGGTCTGTTTCTTGCTTTTATCGGTCTGCAAAATGCAGGTATCGTAGTTGACAACCCTGCGACTTTGGTTTCTTTAGGTGATATTACTAGCTTACACCAAGTACTTGCTGCCCTAGGCTTTTTCTTAACAATCGCTTTGGTATATAGGGGCGTACGTGGTGCTGTCATGATTGCAATTCTCGTAATTACTCTGATTGGACTAATTATGGGAGATGTTCATTGGGGCGGAGTGATGTCTACACCACCGAGTATTGCACCAACATTCATGCAGATGGATATCTCTGGTGTATTTGAAGTAGGCATGATCTCAGTCGTTTTTGCTTTCTTATTTGTAGACTTATTCGATACGGCTGGCACGTTGGTAGGGGTGGCAACAAAAGCTGACTTAATCAAAGAAGATGGTAAACTTCCTCGCCTAAGTAAAGCGTTACTTGCTGACTCAACAGCGACATCAGTAGGCGCAATGCTGGGTACTTCAAGTACAACTTCTTATGTTGAATCGACGGCCGGTGTTGCGGCTGGTGGCCGTACAGGCTTAACTGCAGTCGTCGTTGGTGTGTTATTCCTTCTAGCGTTATTCTTCTCGCCGCTCGCAGGCATGATTCCAGCGTACGCGACAGCAGGTGCACTTTTTTACGTAGCAATTTTGATGATGTCAGGTTTAGTTAGCATAGATTGGCGTGATTTAACGGAAGCTGCTCCTGTTGTTGTCACTTGCTTACTAATGCCTCTTACTTATTCAATTGCTCAAGGCATTGCTCTAGGGTTTATTTCCTATGCATTGATTAAGTTTTTAAGTGGTCGTGGTCGTGAAGTCTCGACGAGTGTTTGGTTCTTAGCTGCTGTGTTTATTATTAAATATGCAGTTGCATAATTACTGTTAATTGCTTGGTGTGTTTATTCACAAGCACCGCTAAATAATCGCCATAGTCTTTGTAAAGGCTGTGGCGTTTTTATAAATAGATGGGTAGCTAGGGCCAGAGCAACTTCTAAAGGGGGGGGGCGTTACGATGGAATATTTTACATTAACGGATTGGTATTATGCTGTACTTTCGGTAGAATAATCGTTTGCGTAGCTTTTCCCCCAATAACTTACCATAGCGTACAAGAACCTTTGCGGGGATGCAGATATTTTTAATTATTAGGTTATTAGAATGGCTAAGAAATTCATTATCACTTGGGACCAAATGCACACACTTTGTCGTGAATTGGCAGAGAAACAGATGCCAGCAGAGCAGTGGAAAGGGATTTGGGCTGTGAGCCGTGGCGGTCTTGTTCCTGGCGCAATCCTAGCGCGTGAATTAGGCATTCGTCACGTTGATACAATTTGTATCTCTAGCTACGACCATGATCACCAGCGTGATATGACGGTAGTGAAAGCACCTGAAGGTGATGGTGAAGGCTTCCTAATCGTCGAAGACCTAGTGGATAGTGGTGACACAGCGCGTAAACTTCGCGAAATGTACCCGAAAGCAAAACTGATCGCAGTATGTGCAAAGCCTGCTGGTGTGGAACTTCTTGATGACTACGTGGTTGATATCGCACAAGACACTTGGATTGAGCAACCATGGGATATGTCAATTCAGTACGTTGAGCCAATCAATCGTAAACAAAAGTAATCTCTTTGCTTAATTCCCACCTATTTCTTGATAAATGACCCTTTATTGGGTCATTTTTTTTATTACTATTTAGTCATCATTATTTATTTAGGTCGAACTCATGTCAGAGGAAGTCAGCAAGAACCTCTCAGAAACCTTGTTTGCTAATCATAAACAAGCAAAAGAAACGTCTAGGCTTACCCGCTATATGCCGAGTAGCCAAACGTTTCTCGATGGTAAGCTAGAAGAGGATGGCTATAAGTGGTATCGCAATCTGCGTCGTATGCAGTGGTCATGGCAAGGACTGGATCCGATAGAGATTGAAGCTGTGCTAGCTAAGATAGCAGCATCTAAGCACTCGCGTACCAACGACCAATGGTTAGATACCGTGATGGGCTACCACAGTGGAAACTGGACGTATGAGTGGACGAAATTAGGCATGTTGCATCAAAAGCGCGCAGCTGAACTCAAAGGAGAAGAAGC
Organism: Vibrio sp. 2433-A1; assembly: GCF_056726085.1. Taxonomy (NCBI): domain Bacteria; kingdom Pseudomonadati; phylum Pseudomonadota; class Gammaproteobacteria; order Vibrionales; family Vibrionaceae; genus Vibrio; species Vibrio sp. 2433-A1. The sequence goes on along the minus strand of NZ_JBRESC010000001.1, from coordinate 507,544 downwards.
GGCGGATGAGATGTTTAACGCATCGCTATGTTTTAGTATTGCCGGATACCCACATTTAAAAAACGATAATTTAGCCGCGCAAGCACAAGTGTTAGCAAGCAATGCTTACACTGAAGCGAGCAATAAAACCAAATATATCGTCAAACGTATTGAGATCCCTTACCAAAAGAAAATCATCGTCGCTCATTTGCACCTAACCAGCACAGAAAAGCCTCAGCCTGTTGTGATGGTCAGTGCAGGATTAGACAGTTTACAAACGGATCTGTGGGCGCTATTTCGTGATCATTTGGCGAAAAAGAACATCGCCATGCTAACGGTGGATATGCCTTCTATTGGTTCTAATACCCATTGGAATATGACCGAAGATACCTCGCGCTTGCATCAGGTGGTACTCAATGAGCTGTACAACATTCCTTATGTCGATCACCATAAAGTTGGCTTGATCGGTTTCCGCTTTGGTGGCAATGCGATGGTACGACTTTCGTTCCTTGAACAAGATAAGATCAAGGCCTGTGTATCGCTCGGTGCGCCAATCCATGACGTGCTCTCTTCACCGGAAAAACTCAAGCAGATGCCCAAGATGTATTTGGATGTATTGGCATCTCGATTAGGTAAAACTGTAGTTGATATACATAGTCTAGCAGGACAGCTGATGGCTTGGTCACTCAAGGTTCAAGGCATCTTAGCTGGGCGAAAAACTCGCGTGCCGATCTTGGCGATGAGTTTAGAAAATGATCCAGTGTCACCCTACAGCGATAACCAGCTAGTTGCCGTTTATAGCGACTACGGTAAAGCGAAGAAAATTAGTGCTAAGACAATTACACAAGGTTATGAGCAATCCCTCGATTTAGCGATAAAGTGGTTAGAAGATGAGCTAATTAGATGACATTTAAACTAATTTAGACAACACTTATGTATGCGAGCTACCCAGACTGTTTAGTCCTTAAGTATGCGCGAATAACAAAAAGTAAATGAATATGGAGATTCATTATGTCTGAACAGATAAAAAGTCCAACACATTATCGCTTGTTAACAACACTGAGAGCTATTGGGCCTTACCTGCGTGAATCACAAAGTTCTGAGGGCTCTTATTTGTTTGATTGCCTATCGGTTTGCGTCAATGATAAGAAATCACCAGAGCAAAGAGAGTTTTGGGGCTGGTGGCTTGAGTTAGAGAGAAGAGGCGAGGCGTTTGAAGCGCGCTATCGATCAGGTCTATATGATGTGACAGGGGAGTGGCAAGACAAAGCGTTGCCGAAAAAGGCCATTCAAGATGTCACTCGAACCCAAGAAGTGTTTCATCAAAAGTTGCTTGAAACGCTCGAAAAAGAGTTTGAAATCCCGCTGGCGATTCACAAGGAATCTGTCGAATTCGTCTAAAATACTCAGGCTTTTGCCTCTATAGACCCAAAAGGCGCTTTTTAGCGCCTTTTCTGCTTGTGAAATTTCGATTTGATTGCTAAAACATCAGGTCTAATCAATCTTTGTGACTTATTAATTGAAAACAAGGTTGAGAGGATTTTTATATTTTTCATAGTAGAAAGGCAATGAATCAAGAAAGCGGAAATACCGTACAGTCTCAGACTGTCGTGGTTAAACTAGGTACAAGTGTTTTAACGGGTGGTACGTTGGCATTAGATCGAGCTCATATGGTTGAGCTGGTACGTCAGTGTGCTGAACTTAAAAAGCAAGGCCACTCTGTGGTTATGGTTTCGTCTGGCGCGATCGCGGCTGGTCGTGAGCATCTAGGATACCCCGCACTGCCCAACTCTATGGCAAGTAAGCAGCTTTTAGCAGCAGTCGGTCAAAGTCAATTGATTCAAACATGGGAATCTCTGTTTGCGATTTATGGCCTTAAGATAGGTCAAATGTTGCTGACACGTGCCGACTTAGAAGATCGTGAACGTTTTCTTAATGCGCGCGACACCATCAACGCTCTCGTCGAAAATGACATTATTCCTGTCGTCAATGAAAACGATGCGGTAGCGACGAGTGAAATTAAAGTAGGCGACAATGATAACTTGTCTGCTTTAGTCGGTATTTTGTGTGGCGCAGATAAGCTGCTGCTGCTGACTGACCAAAAAGGCTTATTTACTGCTGACCCTCGCAAGGACCCAAATGCAGAGTTGATCAAAGAAGTTAAGACCATTGACGATACATTGCGCAAAATTGCTGGTGGTAGTGGTACCACACTAGGCACTGGTGGTATGGCAACTAAGTTGCAAGCGGCAGATATTGCACGTCGCGCTGGCATCGAGGTCATCATTGCTGCGGGTAGCGCGCCAAATGTGGTGTTTGATTCACTTGGTGATAACCCACAAGGCACACGTTTCTTACCGTGTGACGAAGCATTAGAAAACCGTAAGCGTTGGATTCTAGCAGGACCAGCCGCTTCAGGTGATATTGTGATTGATGATGGCGCAGTTAACGCTGTGGTTGGTAAGGGCAGTAGTCTACTTGCTAAAGGCCTAACCAGAGTGAGCGGAGAGTTCGCTCGCGGCGACGTTGTACGCGTGACCGATACGCAAGGTAAATTGATTGCACGCGGTATCGCCAGTTACTCAAGCCAAGACATGGCAAAAATTGTCGGCAAGCACAGTAAAGATATTATTGGAATTTTAGGTTATGACTACGGCAATGAAGTATTGCACCGTGACGATATGGTCGTAATCCAAGGATAAGGAAAGAAAAGTGGAACTGATTTCTATGGGTATTGCTGCCAAAGAGGCGGCTTTCCAACTGGCAACAGCATCAACAGCGCAAAAAAACCAGGCATTGGCGATTATTGCTGATGAACTTGAAGCAAATGCTGACACTATCCTAGCGGCGAATGCGAGAGATATCGAACAAGGCCGCGAAGCTGGCCTAACAGAGGCGCTGTTAGATCGCTTATTGCTGAACTCAGAGCGTTTAACTGGGATTGCTAACGATGTACGTAACGTGATTAGCCTAAACGATCCTGTCGGTAGCGAACTAGACAGTAAAGTACTAGAAAATGGTATGTCACTATCACGTCGTCGTGTACCGCTTGGTGTGGTTGGTGTCATTTATGAAGCTCGCCCTAACGTAACGATCGACATCGCGGCTCTGTGTTTAAAGACCGGTAACGCAAGCATACTACGTGGCGGTAAAGAGACATTTTTCTCTAACATGGAACTGGTTAAAGTGATTCAGTCGGCGCTGGCAAAAGCGGGTCTGCCTGCTGCATCTGTTCAGTATATTGAAAAGCCAGATCGTGAGCTTGTCTCGCAATTGCTTAAGCTTGATGACTACGTGGATATGATCATTCCACGTGGCGGTGCTGGCCTGCACAAAATGTGTAAAGAAAACAGCACTATCCCTGTGATTATTGGTGGGTTTGGTATTAGCCATATCTTCGTTGATGAAAGTGCTAATCTAGCAAAATCATTGGATGTGGTTGAAAACTCAAAAGTACAACGCCCATCGGCATGCAATTCATTAGATACGCTATTGGTTCACGAAAAAGTAGCGGCAGAGTTCTTACCTATGCTAGCAGAACGCTTAGCGGATAAGGTTGCGCTAGTTGCAGAGCCAAAAGCGAAAGCTCTGCTAAGCAATGCCAAAGAGCTACGTGATGCAGGTGAAGGTGACTTTGATACTGAATGGCTAAGCTACACGCTTGGCGTTAAAGTGGTTGCTGACGTGCATGAAGCGGTTGATCACATGCGTGTTCATAACGCGAGTCACTCCGATGCGATCATGACGAACAGCTTAGAAAACTCAGAACTGTTTATTAACTCTGTTGGCTCTGCTGCGGTTTATGTCAATGCTTCAACGCGTTTCACTGATGGCGCACAGTTTGGTCTTGGCGCTGAAGTTGCGGTATCTACTCAGAAGCTGCATGCTCGCGGTCCTATGGGCTTGGAAGAGCTGACCAGCTACAAATGGGTCGGTAAGGCAAACTACTTGCCGCGCAGTTAACAAATCTTGTTAAACATTGATTGAAAAAGGGGCTATCTAGCCCCTTTTGTTTTCTTGTCTTAAGCAAATCCGCTACACTAGCTTTCCCTAGGGTCTGTTGACCTTTTGAGCTGATTTTTGCAGCATTTGTGGGTTCTTTGATACAAGGCAGAGGCTTAGAATTGTAGTTGCTCTACCTGATAAGCCGATAACAGGAGCCACAAACGCTGCCCGAAGGGTTCGGCTAAAAGCGTTTTACTCTTTGTTGAGAGATGTTTTGCTTAGAATGACTAGGCGACAAACCTCTCGCCGCGATTAAAACGCTTTTATCTCAAACAAAATTTAACCGCAAAAGGTTAACAGACCCTAAAATGGAGGTGATATGCATTGTCCTTTTTGTTCTGAGAACGATACTAAAGTAATTGATTCTCGTCTGGTTGCTGATGGCCATCAAGTGCGACGTCGTCGTCAATGTCTTGCGTGTAGCGAGCGTTTTACTACTTTTGAAACTGCTGAGCTGGTGATGCCAAGAGTGATTAAATCTAACGGCAACCGCGAACCATTCAACGAAGACAAAATGGTCGGTGGTCTTCAGCGCGCATTAGAAAAGCGTCCGGTTAGCGCCGATGCAGTCGATGTGTCGATCAGCCTGATTAAGTCTCAACTCCGAGCGACTGGTGAGCGAGAAGTACCAAGTGAAATGATTGGTAATTTAGTGATGGATCAGCTTAAAGAGCTCGATAAAGTCGCCTATATTCGATTTGCCTCTGTCTATCGTAGTTTTGAAGATATTCGCGAGTTTGGCGAAGAGATCGCTCGCTTAGAAGACTAACGGTTGTTATCGATGCCACTATTTACCCCCCAAGATTTTACTATGATGTCGCGTGCTATTGAGTTGGCAAAAGGCGGCATCTATACCACGGCTCCTAACCCTAATGTCGGTTGTGTGATTGTTCAAGGCGATGATATTGTCGGTGAAGGTTTTCACTACCGTGCTGGCGAACCGCACGCTGAAGTTCACGCACTGCGTATGGCTGGAGAAAGAGCGGTTGGCGCTACTGCTTACGTCACATTAGAGCCTTGTTCACACTATGGACGTACACCTCCCTGTGCAGAAGGCTTAATTAAAGCTAAAGTGGCGAAAGTCATTTGTGCAATGGAAGACCCTAACCCCAAAGTCGCTGGACGTGGCATTCAAATGTTACGTGATGCAGGCATCAAGGTTGAAGTCGGTTTACTTGAGCAACAAGCTGAATCGCTCAATCCCGCTTTCATTAAACAGATGAAAACTGGAATGCCTTTTGTTCAGCTAAAAATGGCAGCGAGCATCGATGGCCAAACAGCGTTAGCCAATGGTCAAAGCCAGTGGATTACCTCACCACAAGCAAGACAAGACGTGCAAAAATATCGCGCCAAGAGTGGAGCGATCTTATCAACCAGCAAAACCGTGATTGAAGATAATGCTTCATTGAACGTGCGCTGGGATGATCTTCCTCTATCGCTACAAGAGGTGTACTCACAGCAAGAGCTTCGCCAACCCGTTAGAGTGATTTTAGATAGAAATCGTCAGCTGACCTCAGAGCTTAAGTTAATGAATACTGAGGGCGAGCGAATTATTGTCGCAGAAGGCCAAGATCTCGAACCTATACTCAATGATGAGCAATTGATCGATCTTGTGGCGACATTTTCTGTATTAGCAAAACAGCACCATATTAATCACCTATGGGTGGAGGCTGGCGCGACGCTCGCGAGCAGCCTTATCAAAGCGAATCTTGTTGATGAGCTTGTCCTCTATCTAGCTCCGAAGATCATGGGCAGTGACGGTAGAGGGTTACTCGGTGCGTTAGGTTTAGAGTCAATGGCAGAGACCATTGATCTCATTATTAAAGATGTAAGACAGGTCGGTGAGGATATTCGTATTACCGCCACCTTAAAGAATAAAGAGTCGTAATCATGTTTACAGGTATTGTTGAAGCAGTGGGTACCCTTACTGCAATCACGCCAAAAGGCGAAGATATTAGCGTCACAGTGGAAGTCGGCAAACTGGATATGTCCGACGTTAAACTGGGTGACAGTATTGCGACCAACGGAGTTTGCCTAACGGTAGTGGATTTCAGCTCAACCAGTTATACAGCGGATTTATCTATCGAAACGCTGCAAAAAACCGGCTTTACTGATTATCAAGCGGGTGACAAGGTTAACCTAGAGAAAGCAATGTTACCGACTACACGTTTTGGTGGGCACATTGTTTCTGGTCACGTCGACGGTGTTGGTGAAATCGTAGAGCGCAACATGGTTGGCCGTGCTATCGAGTTTTGGGTTTCAATGCCAGAAGAGATTGCCAAATACGTTGCCGAAAAAGGTTCGATTACGGTTGATGGTATTAGCTTAACCGTGAACGATCTACGTAAGAATGCCTTTAAACTGACTATCGTTCCTCATACTGGTGAAGAGACGACCATCGCAGATTTCCACGTTGGCCGCAAAGTGAATTTAGAAGTCGATGTACTGGCGCGTTATATGGAACGTTTATTGACCAGTCAACGTGAACAGCAGCCAGAGTCGCGCATTACGATGGATTTTTTGCAGCAGAACGGTTTTGCATAAACCAATAATTATACAAACATTAACGGCGACGCCTTATTCGCTAGATGCTTTTAGATAGGAATACCAAAATGCCAATTAGTACGCCTCAAGAAATTATTGAAGATATTCGCCTAGGTAAAATGGTCATCCTGATGGATGATGAAGATCGTGAAAATGAAGGCGATCTGATTATGTCGGCTGAGATGATCACGCCAGAAGCAATCAACTTTATGGCGACTCATGGTCGTGGCTTAATCTGTCTAACAATGACCAAAGAGCGTTGTGAACGTTTAGGTTTACCCCCTATGGTTCAAGATAACAATGCTCAATACACGACTAACTTTACCGTTTCTATCGAAGCTGCTGAAGGTGTGACTACGGGGATTTCTGCGGCTGACCGTGCACGTACAGTGCAAGCAGCAGTCGCGAAAGAGGCAAAAGCAGCAGATCTCGTTCAGCCAGGTCATATCTTCCCTCTTGCAGCGCAAGAAGGTGGCGTTCTAACTCGTGCTGGTCATACGGAAGCAGGCTGTGATTTAGCGCGTCTAGCAGGTCATGAGCCTTCGGGCGTTATCGTTGAGATACTGAATGATGACGGCACCATGGCACGTCGTCCAGACCTAGAGATCTTTGCTGAAAAACATGGCTTGAAACTAGGTACGATTGCTGACCTTATCGAATACCGCAATAACACTGAAACGACCATTGAACGTGTTGCTGAGTGTAAGCTACCAACTGAATTTGGTGATTTCGATTTGGTAACCTACCGCGATGTTATCGATAACCAAATCCATTATGCCTTGTGTAAAGGCGATCTAACGATTGAAGCGCCACTAGTGCGTGTTCACCTGCAAGATACCTTTACCGATCTTCTGCACAGTGACCGTAATGCTGAACGTAGCTGGACCCTGGATGCGGCGATGAAGCGCATCGGTAGTGAAGGCGGTGTTCTGGTTATCTTAGGTAATGAAGAGTCAACCGATTTACTGATCCACCGCGTGAAAATGTTTGAGGCGCAAGATAAAGGCCAAGCGCCGACGCTTGCTAAAAAACAAGGTACCTCACGCCGTGTGGGGGTTGGTTCACAGATTCTAGCCGATCTTGGTGTATGCGATATGCGTTTGCTCTCGTCGGCAAGCAAGAAATACCATGCTCTAGGTGGCTTTGGATTGAACGTTGTTGAGTATGTGTGTGATTAAACACGAACTCTTGGTTAATAAAGCGTCTTGGTTAACATTAAGGCGCTCTTAAAGCTGGATAGAGGGTTTACCTCTGTAGTGTCACTTCTGTTAAATTTCTATTAGATATTGCTCACAGATTTGTGCTAGAATCCGGCGATTCTCACTTGATGAACATAGTTAAAGGAAGGCTTATGAAAGTGATCGAGGGTGGCTTCCCAGCGCCAAACGCAAAAATTGCTATCGTTATTTCTCGTTTCAACAGTTTTATTAACGAAAGTCTATTGTCTGGTGCAATCGATACTTTAAAGCGTCACGGCCAAGTAAGTGAAGACAACATCACTGTAGTTCGTTGCCCTGGTGCGGTTGAACTTCCACTAGTTGCTCAGCGTGTTGCTAAAACAGGCAAATTTGATGCAATCGTATCACTAGGTACGGTAATCCGTGGTGGTACACCACACTTTGACTATGTTTGTAGTGAATGTAACAAAGGTCTTGCGCAAGTGTCTCTGGAATACTCTCTTCCAGTTGCATTCGGCGTACTTACCGTTGATACAATTGACCAAGCAATTGAGCGCGCAGGAACCAAGGCTGGTAATAAAGGTGCAGAGGCTGCACTAAGCGCACTTGAGATGATTAACGTTCTTTCAGAAATCGATTCCTAATGGGGGCCAGTGTGAAACCAGCCGCACGTCGTAATGCACGTCGATTCGCTCTACAAGCGATCTACTCTTGGCAAATTACTAAAGAAAATGTTGCTACTATCGAGGAGCAATTTTTGTCAGGTGGTAAGTATGATGAAGAAGAACATCATGCTTCTGAGCCGGCACTTTCTACTCCAGACACAGACGTTGCATACTTCCGTGACCTACTAACAGGTGTTGTGCTAAGTCACACAGAGCTAGATAGTAAGATTCGTCCATACACAGCACGCCCAATGCAAGATTTGGACATGATGGAGCTTGCACTGCTTCGTCTTGCTATGTACGAAATGACTCGTCGCGAAGATGTCCCTTACAAAGTGGTAATCAACGAAGCGATCGAACTTGCAAAAGTATTCGCTGCAGAAGAAAGCCATAAGTTCGTCAATGGTGTGCTTGATAAAGCTGCGCCACACGTACGTAAGAAATAATCATTTAAGATTACTAAAAGGTCAGCAAACGCTGACCTTTTTTATGCTTGTTACTTTTAATCACTCATAGATTTCATATGTCCGGTGAATTTAACTTAATCGAAAAATATTTTGTTGGTCGTCAGAAGCAGCGTAAAGATGTGCTTCTTGCTGCGGGTGATGATTGCGCATTAGTAAAAGCTCCAGAGGGCTTGTCGGTCGCGATTAGCACTGACACCTTGGTGGCTAGTACTCACTTTCTTGCTGATGCTAACCCTGCTTGGGTGGCACACAAGGCCCTTGCCTCAAACATTAGCGATCTTGCGGCGATGGGAGCGACACCAGCATGGGTTTCTTTCGCATTGACGATGCCAAGCTCTGATGAAGCATGGTTGGCACCGTTCTGTGATGCCTTCTTCGAGTTAGCTGATTACTTTGATATCCAATTAATCGGTGGAGATACGACCAAAGGGCCGTTAAGTCTCACTTTAACGGTACAAGGCTTGGTTGACCCAGATAAAGCTTTACGTCGAGATGGCGCAAAAGTAGGGGACTGGGTCTATGTGACGGGAAACCTCGGCGACAGCAAAGCCGGGTTAGACGTTATTCTTAACCCTGAACTGCGTACTAAACCGTGTGCAGAAGAACTTGAGAAAAGGCATTATCTCTCAACGCCAAGAGTATTAGCTGGACAAGCGCTGCTGAACTTAGCCAGCTCAGCGATTGATATCTCAGATGGTGTCATTTCAGATATAAAACACATTTTAAAACGCTCAAATGTTGGTGTGAGCATTGACGTTGCTACTCTTCCTGTTTCTAATGAGTTGCTCCAATTTGTAGGGACTGCCGCTGCGGCCCAGCAATATGCGCTCTCTAGCGGTGAAGAGTATGAGCTGTGCTTTACTGTTCCAGAGCAGAACAAAGGGTCAATTGAAAGCGCTTTGGCTCATTGCGGTGCTAAGGTCACCTGCATTGGTCAAATTCGCCCGCAAGGTACCTTTGAGCTGCATAGTAACGGCCAAGCGATTGACTGGTCTCTCAGCGGTTATGATCACTTTAAGTAGAATACGATAATTATGACAAACCCTCTTGCACTTATCTCTTTGAAAAATCCATGGCATTTGCTAGCGACTGGCTTTGGTAGCGGTTTATCTCCTATCGTACCGGGTACTATGGGTACACTCGCCGCTGTCCCTTTCTATTTGCTGCTGGTTCAATTGCCCCTTCCGCTCTATATCATCGCCGTGCTGATTTCTTGCGTTATTGGCATTAAAATTTGTCAGGTGACATCTGATGATATGGGCGTGCATGATCATGGCTCGATTGTATGGGATGAGTTTGCAGGCTTTTGGATTACTATGTTGGTGGTGCCGCTGTTTAACTTATCGGCAACGGACTGGAAATGGCTAGTGACAGGATTTGTCTTGTTTCGTTTCTTCGATATGGTGAAGCCATGGCCGATTGGCTGGCTAGATAAGCGTGTTCATGGCGGCTTAGGCATTATGGTCGATGACATTGTTGCTGGTGTTATGGCGGGTGTTGCGCTTTACTTTGTCGGTAAATACGCAGGCTGGTTGGTTTAAAGTCTATCTGGGAACGGCGTAAAGGCTTCGTCATTCCATAGACCGAAGAATGAGGGAGTAGGGAATCTCTCATCGTTTTCGGCTAGGTTTAAGAGATCCCTAACTTGCTCGCCCCTCACTCTCGCGAATGACGCACAAAAAAAGGGCTGGTAACTAAGTACCAACCCTTAAATCCATTAAAACTTGCTATTTCAGCTTCTCTAGATCCGCTTCAATCTCTGCGATTTTACTCGACACCACTTTTTCCAAGTGACGTAAATCAGAGAGTATTTTTTGTTTCACATCGAGTTCTTCGACTTTCTCTGGCTTAGTTAACTGATTCAGTTCATCGATAACCAGAGTCAGGTTGCGATTGATTTCAGTGACTTCACGGTACTTGTGGCTGCCACTATCAACCAAGACATTTTTTACTTGGCGTGGGTATTTGAACTTAACGCTTTTCGCAAACAACTCACCTTTTTGCTTACGAAAATAGATTTTTAACACATCCTTGTGCGCTTCTTGGCGAAGGGAATAGCGCTCAATTTGCTTAGGATCTTGAATACCTAAACCTGTGAGGTGTGGATACATAGGCTACCTCTATTGTGTTGAAGTGTTTATTCCTGTGTTATACAGAAAATGAATAATTCAATTAATAATGTAGCAGCCTATGATCGTGGTAGATAGCGCTTTTTTAACCAAGTTAACAACTTGTGGCTGAGATCGCTTAAGGGGCTAATTCCGCAATGTTTTCTCGCAATCTCGTGCGTAATTCCGCTTGTTCCTCTTCAGTCAGCCTACCGCCTGATGGGCTAGTGATGATAAACAAATCCTCCGCTCGTTCACCAATGGTGGTGATCTTCGCAGCATGAAGGTGGATGCCTTGGTCAGCAAAGGTTGCCCCTACCGTTGCCAGTAGTCCGGGTGTATCCAAGGCAACAAACTCTAACAGTGTGCGCTTCTTACTCTTTGTCGGCAAAAAGTCGACGGTGGTTTTTACCTTAAAGTGCTGCAAGTTGCGTGGAGTACGGCGTCGCTTAATCTTGGTTGGACGCCCATCAGCCAAAACATGAGCAAGGTGTTTGGTCACGGCTTTATGGCGTGACTCTTCGATGGCTTCTCCGTTTTGGTCGAGCACCATAAAGGTATCGAGTACATAGCCATCTTTACTGGTCATGACCTGTGCATCATGGACGTTGAAGTTGCGTCTATCTAGCTCTGCGACCACAGAAGCAAATAGCGCATGTTGGTCTTTGCTATAGACAAACACTTCAGTACCTCCTCGGGTAGCCTTCTTCGAAATCAGGATCAGCGGTTGAGAGTGATCTTCATGACGAAGTAAGTTCATGCAGTGCCAAGCAATCTGCTTATGGCTATGGCGTAGGAAGTAATCTGCTTTAAAGCGCTGCCACAGTACCTCTATTTCACGCGCACTGAAGCCTTCTTTGCGCAGCAGAGCTGATGCGAGTTGTTGATTGTGGCGAATACGCTCTCGGACATCGACAGGGTTCTCTAACCCGCGACGCAGTGCTCGTTGAGTCGAATAGAACAACTCGGCGAGTAAGGTACGTTTCCAGCTGTTCCAAAGCTCTGGATTCGTTGCGCAGATATCAGCGACTGTGAGACAAAGCAAATACTCTAAGTACTCTTCATCACGTACTTGCTTAGCAAATTCAGTGATCACTTCTGGATCGTAAATATCACGGCGCTGAGCAGTCACTGACATCAATAGATGGTTGCGAACCAGCCAAGAAACCAGCTTGGCTTCTGGTTTTGATAAACCATGTTCAATACAGAAGGCATAAGCTTCTCCTTCGCCTATCACCGAGTGATCGCCACCGCGACCTTTGCCAATATCATGGAAAATTGCAGCAATGATTAGCAGCTCTTTCTTCTGGATTCGTGGATAAACTTCGCAACAAATAGGGTGCTTATCATGATTTTTAGCGTAGCTAAATGTGTTGATATGTTTGAGCAGTCGTACACTGTGCTCATCAACCGTATAGACATGAAACAGGTCGAACTGCATTTGGCCAACAATCTGACTCCACTGAGGCAGGTAGGCCGCGAGAACGCCTAATTTGTGCATCAGGCTAAACGCTTTATGCAGTGCATTAGGGTGACGGCAGAGATCCATGAATTTTTCACGCGCCTCAGGGATGGTATGTAGGAACTTATTTAGCCTTCTACGCGCAGTTCTAAGTTGACGTAGCGTTGGTGGGGCCACACCTTCAATCGTTGAGTCATTGGCGATGTGCAAAAACATATCCAAAATCGTCTCGGGCCTTGCTTGGAACAACGCAGGCTTACGTGCTTCGATTAAGTGACCACGGCGTTGGAAGTCATCACTCAGTATTTGCGGCTCGGCTTCAATGCCATTATTGAGAATTGCCAGATCAAACAGCTTGAGTAACATTTTATTCAGCTCTGCCACACGGCGCAGCGTGCGGTAGAACTCTTTCATCATCATTTCAACGCCACGATTGCCTTCGCCACTATAACCAAGGTTTTCTGCAACTTGGGCTTGGTGAGCAAAAGTAAGTCGATTGTCATAGCGTTTTAGTTCTATATGCAGGGCAAACCGAACTCGCCATAAAAAGTCCTGACATTCGACCAGTTCACGGTATTCTGCATCAGTCAAAAATCCGTAGCGGCTCATTTCTAGCAGGGATGTTGCACCAAAGTGGCGGCGTGCTACCCAACTTAACGTGTGGATATCCCTCAGTCCGCCAGGCGTTGATTTAATATCTGGTTCTAAGTTGTAGGTGGTGTCGTGATAGCGAGCATGGCGGTTACGTTGCTCTTGGACCTTAGCTTTGTAAAACACCTCGCTTGGCCAGAAAGATTCAGAATGAATGACCATGCGCAGTTGATGGAAGGTATCTTCACAGCCACATAAGAGTCTTGCTTCCTGTAGATTGGTTGCAACGGTTAAATCATCACGGCCGATTTCCGCACACTCTTCAACCGAACGAACTGCATGGCCAACTTCTAAGCGTAAATCCCACAGTAGGGTAATAAACTCACTGACTTTACCCGCTAGTGATTCTGGTAGCGCCTTTCTTGAAACAACCAAAATATCAATGTCTGACAATGGGTGGAGTTCACCTCGGCCATAGCCGCCGACCGCAACGAGACTGATGTTAGGTAAAGCGGAAAAGCCAAAGTGAATCCACAAACGGTTGAGTAGCAGATCGATATATTCAGCTCGCCCTAGAACCAAATCGGTCACAGGGTGGTGATTGAGAAATTCTTGCTTCTGATATCGCGCGAATTTTTCTAACTGACTTTTGAGATCAGCAATTGAAAGTTGGTCATTGTCAAACGTCAGTGGGGATTGAAAGGGCATACAGCAAATCCGTGCAGAAGGTCCATTAGGTACTAATCTATCAAAATGGAGCGAATAAAAAAATATCCCCGACTAAGCGGGGATATTTTCAAAGCGTTGTGATTAAGCGTTATTCATTAAGCGCGGTATAGTGTCGTCGCTGCGCAATGTCATCACTTCACAGCCTGTTTTGGTCACCAAAATCGTGTGCTCATACTGTGCAGATTTTTTCGCATCGCCGGTGTAAACTGTCCAATCATCTTCTGCATCAACAGTTACACCGAACTTACCAGCATTAATCATTGGTTCAATCGTAAAGCACATCCCTTCTTTTAGTACGCGGCGATCATTGTTTTTGTAGTGAACAATTTGTGGTTCTTCGTGGAACTCATTACCGATACCGTGACCACAGAAGTCCTTCACAATAGAGAACTTATTGCGCGGGTTCTTTTTGTTGTTTTCTTTGATGTACTTTTCAATCGCGGTACCAATATCACCCACTGTTGCGCCTGGCTTCACTTTACGCATACCAACGTAAAGCGCTTCTTGAGTCACCATACATAGGCGTTTATCTGCTGGAGACACATCGCCAACAAAGAACATTTTAGACGTGTCACCGTGGTAACCTTCTGGACGAACACTTAGATCTGCACCTTCTTCGTTTGGAATGATAACAGTGATGTCTACGTTAATGATGTCGCCGTTTTTCAGGACCGCAGGTTTAAGCTGACCGTTGCTGCCCATTTCATCTTGAGAGGCTGGAATACCGTGACAAACGATGTGGTTGATCGAAGTACAGATTGATTTAGGGAAACCGTGGTAATCAAGAGGAGCCGAGTAAGCGCCTTTTTCGATGCCGTAATCGTGACAGATTTGGTTTAGTTCATCCGTTGTTACGCCTTCTTTGATGTGAGGTTCGATCATCTCTAGGATTTCCGCGGCCAACGCGCCCGCTAGTCGCATACGTTCGATTTCTTCAGCTGTTTTAATCTTGATTGACATCGGTTTTCTCTACTTTATTCAGTTGCACACGTTGGTGCGATTGGGCGCATTCTAACAGGAACACTACATAATGAGAATTATTCTTCACTTTTGATACGAGAGAAGGCGAGCTTGAAATCACTGCAATATGTTTTTTTAGTAGCCAGAAGAGATGAAAATATGGTATAAAGCGCGCCGGAATGTGGTCTGTTCTCTTCGGTTAAATCTGTTGACTGGCGAAACTGATTACTTCCAACTAACTTATATCTTTAAATCACACACATTCCGTCACATATTCCGGGGTGCTGGGCAGAAGCCTAGTCGGAGTTATGGGGGATGTGGAGGCCTAACCCCATAGAGGATTTTAAAATGGCAACTGTATCAATGCGCGATATGCTAAAAGCTGGTGTTCACTTCGGTCACCAGACTCGTTACTGGAACCCAAAAATGAAGCCATTCATCTTTGGTGCTCGTAACAAAGTTCATATCATCAACCTAGAAAAAACTGTACCAATGTTCAACGAAGCTCTAGCTGAATTAGCTAAAGTTGGCGAGAAGAAAGGTAAAGTTCTATTTGTTGGTACTAAGCGCGCTGCATCTGAAGCTGTTAAAGAAGCTGCAATCGCAAGCAACCAGTTCTACGTAAACAACCGCTGGTTAGGCGGTATGCTTACAAACTACAAAACTGTTCGTCAGTCAATCAAGCGTCTAAAAGAACTTGAAGCTCAAGCTCAAGACGGTACGTTTGACAAACTAACTAAGAAAGAAGCTCTAATGCGTACTCGTGAAATGGAGAAGCTAGAGAAATCTCTTGGTGGTATCAAAGATATGGGCGGCCTACCAGACGCTCTATTCGTAATCGACGCTGATCACGAACACATTGCGATTAAAGAAGCTAACAACCTAGGTATTCCAGTATACGCTGTAGTAGATACTAACTCTAACCCAGACGGCGTTGACTACATCATCCCAGGTAACGACGATGCGATCCGTGCGGTACAGCTATACCTAAACGCTGTTGCAACTTCAGTAACTGAAGGTCGTAACAAAGACGTAGCTGTAGCTGCTGAAAAAGACGGTTTCGTAGAAGCTGAATAATAGCGGCTCCTAGTCACACTTAGTTTATGTGCAACTTAGTTGTAGCATAAACTGAGTTATAGTTATCAGCAGGGGCCGAAAATGTAGGCCCCTGTTTTTTACCAAATCCAGAATCAACTGAGGAATTTAGAATGGCTGTTACTGCTGCTCTAGTTAAAGAACTGCGCGAACGCACTGGCGCAGGTATGATGGAATGTAAGAAAGCGCTTGTTGAAGCAAACGCTGACATCGAACTAGCAATCGAAAACATGCGTAAATCAGGCGCTGCAAAAGCTGCTAAAAAAGCAGGTAACGTAGCTGCTGAAGGCGCAATCATCATTAAAGAAGAAAACGGCGTTGCTGTTCTTCTTGAAGTTAACTGCCAAACTGATTTTGTTGCTAAAGATGGTAACTTCACAGCATTCGCTGACGAAGTTGCAGCTGAAGCTCTAGCTTCTAAAGCTTCTGTTGAAGAACTACAAGCTAAGTTCGAAGAAACTCGCGTTGCTCTAGTAGCTAAAATCGGTGAGAACATCAACATTCGTCGCGTTCAATACGTTGAAGGCACTGCTCTAGCTTCTTACCGTCACGGCGAGAAGATCGGTGTAGTTGTTGCTGGTGAAGGCGACGCTGAAACTCTTAAGCACGTTGCGATGCACGTTGCTGCTTCTAAGCCAGAGTACGTTAACCCAGAAGACGTACCAGCTGACGTAGTTGCTAAAGAGAAAGAAGTTCAAGTTGAAATCGCTATGAACGAAGGCAAGCCTGCTGAGATCGCTGAGAAGATGGTTGTTGGCCGTATGAAGAAATTCACAGGCGAAATCTCTCTAACTGGTCAAGCGTTCATCATGGAGCCTAAGAAATCTGTAGGCGAAATGCTGAAAGAAAAAGGCGCTTCAGTTGCTACATTCGTTCGCCTAGAAGTAGGTGAAGGTATCGAGAAAGCTCAAGAAATGAGCTTCGCTGAAGAAGTAGCTGCAGCTCAAAAAGGTTAATCCTTAGAGACTCGCATACTATTTAGACCGTAGCCAAGGCTGCGGTCTTTTTACGACTAACGAGGAATCGTTTAACTGTGATGAATGCAGACTAGATAAGTCTTCATCCATGACTGTTAATCAACAACTCTCTTTTGGAAGGTAAACTCCATGACTACGAACCCTAAACCAGCGTATCAACGTATTCTGTTAAAACTGAGTGGTGAAGCTCTTCAAGGCGAAGATGGTTTCGGCATTGATCCTGCGGTTCTTGATCGCATGGCACAAGAAGTAAAAGAGTTGGTTGAACTTGGTGTTCAAGTAGGTGTGGTTATCGGTGGTGGTAACCTATTCCGCGGTGCAGGCCTAGCAGAAGCTGGTATGAACCGTGTTGTTGGTGACCACATGGGTATGCTAGCAACAGTAATGAACGGCCTTGCAATGCGTGATGCACTTCATCGTGCATACGTGAACGCTCGCGTAATGTCAGCAATTCCTCTTAAAGGTGTGTGTGACGATTACAACTGGGCTGATGCTATCCGTGAACTTCGCCAAGGCCGTGTAGTAATTTTCTCTGCAGGTACTGGTAACCCGTTCTTTACTACAGATTCTGCTGCATGTTTGCGCGGTATTGAAATTGAAGCTGACGTAGTTCTAAAAGCGACAAAAGTAGATGGCGTATTTACGGCTGACCCTGTAGCAAACCCTGACGCAGAGCTGTATGATAGCCTTTCATTCAACGCAGTTCTTGAAAAAGAGCTAAAAGTGATGGATTTGGCAGCATTTACATTGGCTCGTGACCACAAAATGCCAATCCGCGTATTCAATATGAATAAGCCAGGCGCACTTCGTCGCGTGGTAATGGGTGAAGCAGAAGGCACGCTAATCAGCGACGCAGAGTAACTCCAATCACCGTAGCGTAAATTGATTTATGCTACGGTATTGCCTTTTGAAGACTCCGCATAGGCTTTCTTCGAGAAAGAATTACACATTAAGGTGATATTGTGATTAACGAAATCAAACAAGACGCTCAAGAGCGCATGGAAAAAAGCGTAGAAGCGCTAAAGAACAACCTTTCTAAAGTTCGTACTGGTCGTGCGCACCCGAGCCTACTATCAGGTATCTCTGTAGAGTACTACGGCGCTCCAACGCCTCTTAACCAAGTAGCAAACGTTGTAGCTGAAGATGCACGTACACTAGCAATCACAGTGTTCGACAAAGAGCTTACGCAAAAAGTTGAAAAAGCGATCATGATGTCTGACCTTGGTCTAAACCCAATGTCTGCTGGTACTATCATCCGCGTTCCACTTCCACCGCTAACAGAAGAGCGTCGTAAAGACCTAGTTAAGATTGTTCGTGGTGAAGCTGAAGGTGGTCGTGTTGCTATCCGTAACATTCGTCGTGATGCTAACGGCGAACTAAAAGCTTTACTAAAAGACAAAGAAATCTCTGAAGATGAAGATCGTAAAGGTCAGGACGAGATTCAAAAGCTAACTGACGCTGCAGTTAAGCAGGTAGACGAAGTGTTAGCAGCAAAAGAAAAAGAGTTGATGGAAGTCTAATTCTCCATAAACTTTCTATATAAATAGCGCTGTGCTCGCAGCACAGCGTTTTTTTATGCTAATCTCTATCTCCTGCTGATTATCTATCAATGTTTTATGCATAACTCACAACTCTCTCCTGATTTACTCCCAAAACATATCGCAATCATTATGGATGGCAATGGCCGTTGGGCTAAGGCACAAGGTAAACCTCGTGTATTTGGTCATAAAAACGGTGTTGCTGCGGTACGTAAAGCGATTTCAACTTCAGCAAAACTAGGTATCAAGGCCGTCACTCTATTTGCGTTTAGTAGTGAAAACTGGCGTCGCCCAGAAGAAGAAGTCGGTGTATTGATGGAGCTGTTTATTTCAGTTCTTTCGACAGAAGTGAAAAAACTCCATAAGAATAACTTACGCCTACGTGTGATCGGCGATAAGTCTCGTTTCAACGATCGTTTACAAAAGAAGATCGCTCAAGCTGAGGCTCTTACTGAATCCAATTCTGGTATGGTTATCAATATTGCAGCTAACTACGGTGGCAAGTGGGACATTATGCAGGCGACAAAAGCAATTTCAGCTAAGGTTGCCAGTGGTGAATTGAAGGCGGAAGAGATCAGTGAAGAGCTGATGACTGAGCACCTTACCATGGCAGATTTACCTGAAGTTGATTTGATGATTCGAACCAGTGGTGAATGCCGTATTAGCAATTTTATGCTGTGGCAGATGGCCTATGCGGAGTTTTATTTTACTCCTGTATATTGGCCTGAGTTTGATGAAAATAGCTTGATTGAAGCTGTGACTTGGTTTGTTAACCGCGAACGTCGATTTGGTTGTACCGGTGAGCAAGTCAAAGCGCTAATGGACAGCGAATAAAGGATCCAAGTTTGAAACAAAGAATTATAACCGCGCTTATCCTTGCTCCTTTGGTGATTCTAGGGATATTTAAGCTTTCACTTCCACTATTTATGGCAGCCATTGCTGCGGTGACGTTAATTGGTTATTGGGAGTGGACACAATTTGTTGATGCTAAGTCGCGCACTATGGCATTAATTCCGACGGTGGCTGTCAGTGCCGCGAGTCTGATTTTTATTCCATTCGACAGCCTGAGTCTGAATCTAATTTCTGACGGTCATTACGCTATTTTGGCGGTCGGCTTTATTTGGTGGTTGGCGGCTAGCGCTTTAGCCATTACTTACCCAAAATCTTCCTCACTCTGGCAGAACTCTAATATTTTACGTTATAGCTTTGGCATACTCACCTTATTGCCATTCTTTTGGAGTGTATTACTGCTTCGCGCGGAGGGGGTGGATGTCGACCCATACCATGGGGCTAAGTTAGTTCTGTACGTCTGCTTTATTGTTTGGGCTGCGGACAGTGGCGCTTATTTTGCTGGTAAGAGTTTCGGTAAACATAAAATGGCCCCTCATGTGAGCCCGAATAAGACGATTGAAGGCCTTATTGGCGGTATCATTGCTGCAATTTTAGTCGGCTGGGGAACAGCACAATGGTTTAATCTACAGTTCGATAGCACCTTTGCTATGGTGGCGATTACGCTAGTGACTGTGGTAATTTCAGTGCTAGGTGATTTAGTTGAAAGCATGTTTAAACGTGTCTCTGGCATTAAGGATAGTAGCAACATCATTCCTGGTCATGGCGGTGTATTAGACCGCATTGATAGCCTAACAGCGGCATTTCCTGTTTTTGCTTTCCTATACTTCATATTTTAAGGCAAGCTTCGGCTTGCCTTTACCATACTTTGGTTTCTCGCTATGCGTAAGTTAACGATTCTTGGTGCAACAGGCTCTATTGGAGCAAGCACGTTTAAGGTTCTCGAACAAAATCCTGAGAAGTTTTCAGTGGTTGCGTTAGCCGCAGGGCAAAACGTAGCGAAAATGCGAGAACTGTGTCAGAAATGGCAGCCTAAGTTTGCTGTTATGGCTGATGATAACGCTGCTAAACAACTCAAGCTTCAACTCTGTGAACTTAAAATCGCCACTCAAGTGCTGTCAGGAGTTGATGCAATGTGTGAAGTCTCATCAATGGATGAGGTCGATACCGTTATGGCTGCGATTGTGGGGGCAGCAGGTTTGCTACCAACTATGGCGGCGGTTAAAGCGGGAAAGCGCGTGCTATTGGCGAATAAAGAGGCGTTAGTGATGTCTGGCCAGCTGTTTATCGATGCGGTGAGCAAGCATGGTGCAGAATTACTACCTGTTGATAGCGAACATAATGCTATTTTCCAATGTTTGCCTAGCGATATTCAAACGAACTTAGGCCACTGCCAGCTTGATAACCATGGTATTTCTCATATCTTGCTAACTGGCTCGGGCGGTCCGTTCCGTTATAGCGATATCCGTTCACTTGATGATGTGACGCCAGAGCAAGCAATCGCTCACCCTAACTGGTCGATGGGACCTAAGATCTCAGTAGATTCTGCAACCATGATGAACAAAGGCCTTGAGTATATTGAGGCTAAATGGCTTTTCAATACTCAGCGTGAACAGCTAAAGGTGGTGGTTCACCCACAGTCTGTCATTCACTCTATGGTTCAGTACAAAGATGGCTCAGTGTTAGCTCAGATGGGAGAGCCTGATATGGCCACGCCTATTGCTCTGACACTTTCGTATCCAGAGCGAATTGCTGCTGGCGTACCTGCACTAGATTTTACCAAGGTAGGAGAGCTTACTTTCCTAGAACCAGACTTTAATCGTTATCCGTGCTTAAAGCTGGCAATTGAGGCGTGTTACTCAGGTCAGCATGCGACAACTGCGCTGAATGCGGCTAACGAAATCGCCGTAGATGCGTTTTTAAATAAGCAGCTTCGTTTTACTGATATAGCTAAGGTAAATGAGCAAGTGGCGAGTAATATCATTGGTGCTTACAACTCGTCGCAATGCAGTGACTTGGAAAGCATTTTAGAGCTCGATAGAATAGCAAGAGAATTAGCGGTAACTATCGTAAGTGGGCTTAAGCGATGACAGGTATTTTGTGGAACTTTGCTTCCTTTATAATTGCGCTAGGAATCCTGGTAGCGGTTCACGAGTTTGGCCACTTTTGGGTGGCGCGACGTTGCGGTGTCAAAGTCGAAAAGTTTTCAATTGGCTTTGGTAAATCCATTTGGAGCAAAGTGGGTAAGGATGGCACTGAGTACAGTGTTTCAGTTATTCCACTTGGCGGTTATGTCAAAATGCTTGATGGACGTGTTGATGATCTTGCAGAGGGTGAGCAAGAGTTCGCTTTTGATCGCAAACCTCTGTGGAAGCGAACAGCCATTGTTGCTGCTGGGCCAGCCTTTAACTTCTTGTTTGCAATCTTTGCTTACTGGCTCGTTTTCCTTATCGGCGTTCCCGCTGTTAAGCCCGTCGTTGGTGAAGTTACCCCTTACTCGATTGCTGCTGACGCAGGTTTAGAACCTGGAATGGAACTAAAATCAGTTTCTGGCGTCAAAACTGCGGATTGGGAATCGGTTAATATGGGCCTTATCTCTCATATCGGTGATCGCCAGTTAACCATGACAGTTGCACCTGCTGATGGTATTGGGGTTGAGCAAGTTAAGCACTTTGATTTAACTGAGTGGAACTTTGACCCTGAGAAAGAGTCTGCAATGTCAGCGCTCGGTTTTGTTCCCTTTACGCCTGCGATCACACCTCGTCTGACTGCAGTGTCAGAAGATGGCGCGGGTGCAAAAGCTGGACTTGAGGTTGGCGATTTACTTGTTTCCCTTGATGGACAAAAAATTAGTGAATGGGATCAAGTTGTTGAAGCGATTCAGCAGCATCCAAATACACCGATTGAGCTACAAATTGAGCGAAATGGAGAGAACGTTAGTTTAACCATGATTCCTGATAGCCGCGAACTTGCAGACAAGCGAGTGATTGGTTTTGCTGGAATCGCTCCTGAAGTCGCAGAATGGCCAGAAAATTATCGCTTCGACTTACAATTTGGTGTAATTGATTCAGTCGGTAAGGCGGTTGAGAAAACAGGTCAGGTAATCAGTCTGACAATCAGTATGCTCAAAAAGCTGATTGTTGGTGATGTTGGATTGAATAACTTAAGTGGACCTATTTCGATCGCAAAAGGGGCCGGTATGACTGCCGATTATGGCTTAGTCTACTTTTTAGGTTTCCTTGCATTAATCAGTGTGAACTTAGGGATTATTAACCTTGTACCGCTGCCTATGTTAGATGGCGGACATTTATTGTTTTTTGCTATTGAGGCTGTAATAAGACGCCCTGTACCTGAGAAAATTCAGGAAATGGGTTACCGCGTTGGCGGTGCAATTATCTTCTCTCTTATGGCAGTGGCAATTTTCAATGATTTTGCTCGTTTGTAATTGAGCAAAGGTTGAATTAAGGAATAACAAAAACAAATATGGCGATGAAAAATATTCTGTTTGCAACTCTGTTGGCGACCAGTGTCAGTGCAAACGGTGCCGAGAACTTCGTAGTTCAAGATATTAGAATTGAAGGCCTTCAACGAGTTGCACTGGGTGCAGCATTGCTGAAGATGCCAGTACGAGTTGGCGATACAGTCGATAATCAAGATGTGTCTGAGACAATACGCGCGCTATACGCCACCGGTAACTTTGAAGATATCAAAGTGCTGCGTGATAAGGATGTGTTGGTTGTTCAAGTTAAAGAACGTCCAACGATAGCGAGCATTTCGTTCTCGGGTAACAAAGCGATCAAAGAAGAGCAACTTCAGCAGAACTTGGATGCATCAGGCATCCGCGTTGGTGAAGCACTTGATCGCACAACGCTTTCAACCATTGAAAAAGGCTTAGAAGACTTCTACTACAGTGTAGGTAAGTACAATGCTAGCGTAAAAGCGGTCGTTACACCTTTACCTCGTAACCGTTCTGACCTGAAGTTTGTCTTTACTGAAGGCGTGTCTGCCAAAATTAAACAGATCAACTTTGTTGGTAACACCCAATACACAGATGAAGAGTTATTGAGCCGTTTTGACCTCAATGTGGACGTTGCTTGGTGGAACTTCCTTGCTGATGATAAGTATCAGAAGCAGGTGCTCGCGGGTGATATCGAGGCGCTTAAGTCATACTACCTTGATCGTGGTTACCTTAAGTTCCAGATCGACTCTACCCAAGTCGCGATCTCACCAGACAAAAAAGGGGTTTACATCACTCTGGATCTTAATGAAGGCCAGCCTTACACTGTGAGTGATGTGAAGTTCCGCGGTGACCTTCTGGGCAAAGACGCAGAATTCGAAAAACTAGTACCATTTAAAAGTGGTGAAACCTATAACGGCTCAGCGGTTACTGGATTAGAAGAGAGCGTTAAACGCCTACTTGGTGAAGCAGGTTATGCATACCCTCAAGTACGTACCATTCCAGAGTTTGATGATGAAAATCAGACAGTATCATTGGTCGTTAGCGTCGATGCAGGTCAACGTATTTACGTGCGCGATATTCGCTTTGTGGGTAACAACTCGACGAAAGATGAAGTTCTACGCCGTGAAATGCGTCAAATGGAAGGCAGCTGGCTCAACTCCAAATCGATTGAGACAGGTAAAAGCCGTCTAAACCGCTTGGGCTTCTTTGAAACGGTTGACGTGCAGACGGTACGTGTACCGGGTAGTACTGACCAAGTTGACTTGGTGTATAACGTGAAAGAGGCGAACTCTGGCAGCGTTAACTTCGGTGTTGGTTACGGTACTGAATCAGGCGTCAGCTTCCAAGTGGGTCTTCAGCAAGACAACTTCGTTGGTAGTGGTAACCGCGTTGGTATTAACGCGATGGTGAACGACTACCAAAAGAACATTAGCCTAGATTACCGTGACCCTTACTGGAACCTTGATGGTGTCAGTCTTGGCGGTAAGATCTTCTACAACGAGTTCGAAGCATCAGAAGCCGGTATTGTTGACTATACCAACGAAAGTTACGGTGCGAGTTTAACTTGGGGTTTCCCATTCGATGAGCTTAACCGCTTTGAGTTTGGTGTTGGTTATACGCACAACAAGATTGGTAATGTACCAACTTATGACCAAGCTCAGCTATTTGCCCAGAGTATTGGCCAAGAGAATGGCGATATCCTGACAAACGACTTCGATGTTAACGTATCATGGACACGTAACAACCTAAACCGTGGTTATTTCCCTACCGCTGGTAATTACCAGCGTGCTTTCGCTAAGGCGACGGTGCCAAGTTCTGATGCTCAATACTTTAAAGTTCAGTATGACATTAGACAGTACGTTCCAATTACCAAAAAGCATGAATTTACGCTCTTGATGCGTGGTCGCTTAGGTTACGGTAACGGTTATGGCCAAACAGATGGTAACGACAACTTGTTCCCATTCTATGAGAACTACTATGCGGGTGGCTTTACAACGCTACGTGGTTTCGGTTCAAATAGTGCAGGTCCAAAAGCGGTTTATACCACTAACGGCAATCCGGCAACGTGTAACAGCACAAGTTGTGTTTCAGCGACTGATGACTCGGTAGGTGGTAACGCGGTTGCATTGGCAAGTCTGGAACTGATTGTCCCAACACCATTTGCTTCGGAAGAAGTACGTAACCAAATTCGTACCAGTGTGTTTGTCGATGCGGCAAGTGTTTGGGATACAGAGTTCATTTATGACCCAGGTGTTGATACTCGTTACTACGATGATTACTCAGACCCAATGAACATCCGTGCATCTTACGGTGCAGCATTGCAATGGATGTCACCAATGGGGCCTCTAGTCTTCTCTATTGCTAAACCTATTGAAAGTTATGAAGGTGATGACGAAGAATTCTTCACTTTCACCATCGGCAGAACCTTCTAAAACAGAGGAAAATAAAGTGAATAAAACAATTAAAGCGGCTGGTCTAAGCCTTCTTGTAATGACGTCTTCTTTCTTTGCTAATGCAGCTGAAGCAGCGCAAAAGATCGGTTATGTCAATACGGCTCAAGTATTCCAAGCGCTTCCTCAACGTGAAGTCGTGGCGAAAAAGCTTCAAGATGAATTCAAAGATAAATCTTCTGAACTTAAGGCGATTCAGGCTAAAGGCAAGGGTAAGGTTGAAAAGCTAAAGCGTGATGGCGAATTAATGAGTCAAGATGATATCGATAAATTGCGTTTAGAGATTGGCCAGCTAGAGAGTGAGCTGAAGGTAAAAGCGCAGTCTTTCGAACAGTTAAGAAAGCGTCGCCAAATGGAAGAAGAGCAAAAGCTATTTAAGACTATTCAATCTGCGGTCAATAAGGTAGCAGAGAAGCAAGGTTATGATTTGGTATTGGATCAGCAAGCGGTCCGCTTTTCTAAGCCAGAAAATGATATCTCTAAAGCTGTAATTGACTCACTAAAATAATTATCTATGACAGTACTTTCTTTAGCCGAATTGGCAACTATTACCGGGGGCGAACTACATGGTGACGCAACAGCAACTGTCAACATGGTTGCGCCAATGGATAAGGCGCAACAAGGGCATGTGACCTTCTTGTCTAATCCTAAATATGCTAAGCACTTAGCTCAATGTCAGGCCACTGTTGTGATGGTCAAAGAGGCTCAGCGTGAACAGTGCAATGGAAATGTACTGGTTGTTGCGGATCCTTACGTAGCATTTGCGAAAGTGACTCAAGCGTTAGATAGCACTCCAGCACCTGCGAGCACTGTGGCTCCTTCAGCTGTTGTTGCCGAAGACGCAAAGCTTGGTAAGAATGTTTCCATTGGCGCAAACGCTGTGATTGAATCTGGTGCTGAACTGGGTGATAACACGGTAATTGGTGCGGGCTGTTTCGTTGGTAAAAATGCGAAGATCGGCGCGAACTCAAAGCTTTGGTCAAATGTGAGTGTTTACCATGAAGTGCAGATCGGCTCTGACTGTCTGATTCAAGCTAATACAGTGATTGGTTCAGACGGTTTTGGTTATGCGAACGAGAAAGGCGAGTGGATTAAAATTCCTCAGTTAGGCAGTGTTCGTATCGGTAACCGTGTTGAAATTGGTGCGTGTACCACTATTGACCGTGGCGCATTGGATGATACGGTAATCGAAGATAACGTCATTATCGATAACCAGCTGCAGATCGCACACAACGTACACATCGGATATGGTACAGCTATGGCTGGTGGTACGGTTGTCGCAGGCAGCACTACTATCGGTAAGTACTGTATTATTGGTGGCGGCACAGTCATCAATGGTCATATCGAAATTGCTGATGGTGTGACCATCACAGGTATGGGTATGGTGATGCGTGGAATTTCAGATAAAGGTATATACTCCTCTGGTATTCCACTACAGCCAAATAAAGAATGGCGTAAAACAGCAACTCGCGTTCATCGTATTGATGAGATGAATAAGCGTCTGAAGGCTGTTGAAAAGCAATTAGAGCAGAAAGAAGAATCTTAATTCCATTTCTGATTAAAAGGCTCGCACTTTGCGAGTCTTTTTGTCTATATAGCCAACCAATTTTCGGGTGGGATTACACCTTAGGCTCACTTGAGTATATAATGCCTGCCAGCAACCAAATTTAGCATTCAAAAATAGGAATATGACTTTGACTACTGAACAAAAAACGATGAACATCACTGAAATCCAGGAATTGTTACCACATCGCTACCCATTCTTGCTTATCGATCGCGTAATTGATTTCCAAGAAGAGAAATACCTAACGGCGATCAAAAACGTTTCAGTGAATGAACCTCAGTTTACAGGTCATTTCCCTCAGCTACCTGTATTCCCAGGTGTACTTATTCTAGAAGCGATGGCTCAGGCGACTGGCCTGTTGGCATTCAAATCATTTGGTGCTCCTGCAGAAAATGAACTGTACTATTTTGCGAGTGTTGATGGCGCGAAATTCCGCAAACCAGTTGTTCCAGGCGATCAGCTGGTAATTGAAGTAGAATTTATTAAAGAGCGTCGTGGTATTGCTGCATTCAAAGGCACCGCAAAAGTCGACGGTGAAGTAGTATGTTCTGCGGAACTAAAGTGTGCTCGTCGAGAGTTTTAATATGATTCATGAAACAGCTCAAATTCACCCTTCAACGGTTATTGAAGGTGATGTTAAAATTGCAGCCAATGTGACAGTTGGTCCATTCACTTACATCTCAGGTACCATTGAGATCGGTGAAGGCACTGAAGTGATGTCTCATGTTGTCATCAAAGGTCATACAACGATTGGTAAAGGTAACCGTATCTTTCCAAACGCCGTAATT
The DNA here is from genome assembly GCF_056726085.1 of Vibrio sp. 2433-A1. Taxonomy (NCBI): domain Bacteria; kingdom Pseudomonadati; phylum Pseudomonadota; class Gammaproteobacteria; order Vibrionales; family Vibrionaceae; genus Vibrio; species Vibrio sp. 2433-A1. The sequence goes on along the minus strand of NZ_JBRESC010000001.1, from coordinate 480,135 downwards.
GGTGAAGAGAACCAAGATAAGAAATATGGCGGTGAAGAGACGACCGTTGTGATCGGCGACCGTAATGTCATCCGGGAAGCGGTTCAAATCCACCGTGGTACAACGCAAGACAAAGCGACGACGGTAATAGGCAACGATAATCTGCTGTGTGTTAATGCGCACATCGCTCATGATGTGATTGTTGGTAACCATACTCACATTGGTAACAATGCCATCCTTGGTGGTCATGTTACCGTTGGCGATTATGCAGGCGTTATGGCGCTTTCAGCGATTCACCCGTTCTGCAATATCGGTGCTTACTCATACACAGGTGGCTGCTCTGCAGTGGTTCAAGACGTGCTTCCTTACGTGCTTGCACAAGGTAACCATGCAACACCGTTTGGCCTAAACCTTGTTGGCCTTAAGCGCAATGGTTTTGAGAAGCCAGAAATCCGTGCTTTGCAGAAAGCATACAAAGAAATTTACCGTTCAGGCAAAACGCTTGAAGACGCAAAAGCTAGCCTAGTTGAAATGGCGAAAGAGTTCGACTCGATCCAACCTATGCTGGACATGCTAGAGATTTCTGAGCGCGGTATTATTCGCTAATAACACTTGTGAAGCTGCATAAAAGATCGCAATCTTACGGTTGCGGTCTTTTTTACTTTTTAAAGCAACAAATTAGGTAGGTCATTCAACCATGGAAAAGCCACTACGAATTGGTATTGTCGTCGGGGAACTGTCCGGAGACACTCTCGGTGAAGGTTTCATCAAAGCGATAAAACAGAAGTACCCTAACGCTGAGTTTGTTGGTATCGGTGGACCAAAGATGATAGCGCAAGGCTGCGAATCTCTGTTTGATATGGAAGAGCTTGCGGTAATGGGGCTGGTCGAAGTACTGGGAAGACTGCCAAGGTTGCTGAAAGTGAAAGCTGAACTGGTTAAGTACTTCACGCAAAACCCGCCGGATGTATTTGTCGGTATTGATGCGCCAGACTTTAACTTGAGACTTGAGCTCGACCTGAAAAAAGCGGGCATTAAAACTGTTCACTATGTGAGCCCATCGGTGTGGGCTTGGCGACCAAAGCGCATTTTTAAAATTGATGCAGCAACCGATCTTGTCCTTGCGTTCCTACCTTTTGAAAAAGCATTCTACGACAAGTACCAAGTCGCGTGTGAGTTTGTTGGACATACCTTAGCGGATGCGATCCCATTGGTACCGGATCAACAAGAGGCGAGAGAGTTACTCAACTTGGAACAAGACAAGCAATGGCTGGCGGTATTACCTGGCAGTCGTGGTGGGGAAGTCGGCTTGATCGCTCAGCCATTTATTGAAACGTGCCGTGAAATAAAGCAGAAGTTTCCTGATATTGGTTTTGTTGTTGCGGCGGTGAATGACAAACGCAAACAGCAGTTTGAAGAAATCTGGCAACAGACTGCTCCTGAACTGGATTTCGTTATTGTGAAGGACACGGCACGTAACGTGATTACGGCGTCTGATGCGGTACTGCTTGCGTCTGGTACGGTTGCATTAGAGTGTATGCTGCTTAAACGACCTATGGTCGTGGGCTATAAGGTCAACCGATTCACTGGCTGGTTAGTACAGAAATTAGCGATTACCGAATTCGTCTCGCTGCCGAATATTTTGGCTGGAGAGGAGTTAGTCAAAGAGTACATTTTGCATGAGTGCGATCCACAATTTTTAGTACCTGCTGTTGAGGATATGTTGCGCAGAAACAACGATGAACTGATTGCTCGATTTACTGACATGCACCACTTGATCCGCAAAGACGCGGATGTTCAAGCTGCTAAAGCTGTCCTCAACCTAATTGGTAAAGAATAATGGCAAAAGAGATACAAGAACTTCCACCTTTTGAATACCCGCAAGGCTATCAATTGGTGGCTGGTGTTGATGAAGTAGGCCGTGGCCCCTTGGTCGGTGATGTAGTCACTGCCGCGGTTATTTTAGACCCGAATAACCCGATTGAGGGTTTGAACGACTCTAAAAAATTATCAGAAAAAAAACGTTTAGCACTGTTGCCAGAAATTAAGCACAAAGCTTTGGCATGGTCAGTCGGGCGTTGTTCACCTGAAGAAATTGATCAGCTCAATATCCTGCAAGCGACGATGGTGGCAATGCAGCGTGCTATTGATGGCTTAAGTGTTAAGCCAGATCTCGCCCTTATCGATGGCAACCGTTGCCCTGAATTACCAATGGACTCTCAAGCGGTGGTCAAAGGTGATTTACGTGTTGCAGAGATCAGTGCCGCATCGATTATTGCTAAAGTTGTCCGCGACCAAGAGATGGAAGAGCTAGATAAACAGCACCCTGAGTTTGGTTTTGCTAAGCATAAAGGCTATCCCACTAAGGCGCATTTTGAAGCCATTGAAAAGCACGGTGTCATTGAACAGCACCGCAAGAGCTTCAAACCAGTCAAACGAGCGCTCAGGATCGAATAGAAAGCGCTTTGATGGGGTATATAAGTCGATAATTTTCACTTAAAATACCCCAAATATCTTCCAAATTTATCACCTTTCTGGACCTTATTCATGTCAGATCCAAAGTTTATCCACCTTAGAGTTCATAGTGACTTCTCCATGGTTGACGGCCTATCGAAAGTGCCTCCCTTGGTTAAGAAGGTGGCTGAAATGGGGATGCCGGCAATGGCACTGACCGACTTCACCAACTTGTGTGGTCTGGTTAAGTTTTATGGTACCGCACACGGCTGTGGCATCAAGCCAATCATCGGTGCTGATTTCCTTATGCAGTCACCAGAGTTTGGTGATGAGCTGACTAAACTGACCGTCATTGCAGCGGACAATGTTGGCTACAAGAACCTAACTCTACTCATTTCCAAAGCGTACCTGCGTGGGCATGTACAGCATCAACCTGTCATCGATAAAGAGTGGCTAACTGACCTGTCCGAAGGGGTGATTCTGCTCTCGGGTGGTAAAAGCGGTGAGATAGGTAAAGCGCTGCTAAAAGGTAACCAGAAAGTTGCTCAAGAGTGTGTGGAGTTCTATCAAACCCATTTCCCAGATAGATTTTATTTGGAGCTGACGCGAACAGGCCGTGCGGATGAAGAAACGTATCTGCATTTTGCATTAGAGCTGGCTGAGCAACGAGATATCCCTGTTGTAGCAACCAACGACGTGGTTATCCTCGACGAAACTCTGTTTGATGCTCATGAGATTCGAGTTGCTATCCATGATGGTTACACACTTGAAGATCCACGTAGGCCAAAAAATTACAGCCCTCAGCAATATCTACGCACGGAAGAAGAGATGTGTGAGCTCTTCTCTGATATCCCAGAAGCACTAGAAAACAGTGTTGAAATTGCTAAGCGTTGTAACGTTACTGTTCGACTTGGTGAATACTTCCTTCCAGCGTTCCCAACCGAAGGGATGGAAGAAACCGAATTCTTGGTTAAGAAATCGGAACAAGGCCTAGAAGAGCGTCTTGAGTTCCTATTTCCTGACCCGAAAGTGCGCGAAGAGCGCCGCCCGGAATACGATGACCGACTTAAGATTGAGCTTGAAGTAATCAACAACATGGGATTCCCAGGTTACTTCTTGATCGTAATGGAGTTCATCCAGTGGTCAAAAGATAACGCTATTCCAGTTGGTCCTGGTCGTGGTTCGGGTGCGGGTTCATTAGTGGCATACGCACTTAAGATCACCGATTTGGATCCACTCGAATATGATCTGCTTTTCGAACGATTCTTGAACCCAGAACGTGTTTCGATGCCCGATTTCGACGTCGACTTCTGTATGGATAAACGTGATCAAGTTATTGAACACGTAGCAGAAATGTATGGCCGAGACGCGGTATCTCAGATAATCACCTTTGGTACCATGGCGGCAAAAGCGGTTATTCGCGACGTGGGACGTGTACTTGGTCACGGTTTCGGCTTTGTTGACCGCATTTCTAAGTTAGTGCCGCCAGATCCGGGCATGACGTTAGAAAAAGCATTCAAAGCTGAGCCAGCACTGCCTGAATTGTACGAGAACGACGAAGAGATCAAAGAGCTTATCGATATGTGTCGCATCCTTGAAGGGTGTACACGTAACGCCGGTAAGCACGCTGGTGGTGTTGTAATCTCACCAACGACCATTACTGATTTTGCGCCTATCTACGCAGATGCTGAAGGCCACTTCCCAGTTACCCAGTTTGATAAGAATGACGTAGAAACCGCTGGCTTGGTTAAGTTCGACTTCTTGGGTCTACGAACGCTGACCATCATCGACTGGGCGCTAGGCTTGATTAACCCTCGTTTAGAGAAAGAGGGCAAACCACCGGTTGCAATCGAGTCAATCCCTCTGGATGATCAAGCGTCGTTCAATCTGCTGCAAAATTCAGAAACCACCGCGGTATTCCAGCTGGAATCGCGCGGTATGAAAGAGCTAATCAAGCGTCTTCAGCCAGACTGTTTTGAAGATATTATCGCACTGGTAGCCCTGTTCCGACCGGGTCCACTTCAGTCGGGCATGGTAGATAACTTTATCGACCGTAAACATGGTCGTGAAGCGGTTTCTTACCCAGATGAGAAGTGGCAACACGACTCGCTTAAAGAGATTCTTGAGCCGACCTACGGCATTATCCTCTATCAGGAGCAGGTAATGCAGATCGCTCAGGTCCTTTCTGGCTATACGCTCGGTGGCGCAGATATGCTCCGTCGTGCGATGGGTAAGAAAAAACCTGAAGAGATGGCTAAGCAGCGTGCCACGTTTGAAGAAGGGGCGATTGCCAACGGCGTTGATGGCGAACTGGCGATGAAGATCTTCGACTTGGTAGAAAAGTTCGCAGGTTACGGCTTTAACAAATCGCACTCGGCTGCCTATGCACTGGTTTCGTACCAGACGTTGTGGCTCAAAACGCACTTCCCTGCAGAGTTTATGGCGGCGGTAATGACAGCCGACATGGACAACACGGAAAAAGTGGTTGGTCTGGTCGATGAATGTTTCCGCATGAAGCTTAAAGTGCTACCACCGGACATTAACGCTGGCTTATACCGTTTCAATGTAGATGAAGACGGTGCGATTGTTTACGGCATCGGCGCGATTAAAGGGGTAGGTGAAGGCCCAATTGATGCGATTCTAGAAGCGCGCAATAAAGATGGTCACTTTAAAGATTTATTTGATTTCTGTGCCCGAATTGACCTTAAGAAAGTCAACAAGCGTGTGATTGAAAAGCTGATTTATGCTGGAGCTCTTGACCGACTTGGCCCTCACCGTGCAGCCTTGATGGCGTCATTGAATGATGCAGTGAAGGCTGCGAGCCAACACCACCAAGCGGAAGCGTTTGGCCAGAGTGATTTGTTCGGGGTACTAACCGAGGCACCAGAAGAGGTTGAGCATAAGTACACCAAAGTAGAACCATGGCCTGAGAAGGTATGGCTTGAAGGTGAACGTGATACACTCGGTCTATATTTGACCGGCCACCCTATTAATGCCTATATAAAGGAACTTGGTAAGTACACCAGTTGTCGACTAAAAGACGCGACCCCAACTCGTCGTGATCAAAGTGTCACTGTTGCCGGCTTGGTGATTGCGTCGCGAGTGATGACAACCAAGCGCGGTACACGTATCGGTATTATGACTTTGGATGACAGAAGTGGCCGAATGGAAGTGATGTTGTTCTCTGATGCGCTGGATCGGTACGCAGAATTGTTAGAAAACGATAAAATTTTGGTTGTTTCTGGACAGGTCAGCTTTGATGATTTCAATGGTGGTCTTAAAATGTCCGCGCGCGAAGTTATGGATTTGGGAACAGCTCGTGAAAAATATGCACGAGGATTATCTGTCTCGATTGATGAGTCGCAAATCAATGACCGATTTTTTGAGCGTTTTAGTCAAATACTAGAGCCTCATCGGGCGGGAAGTGTGCCCGTCCATGTATACTACCAACGCTCCGATGCTAGGGCGCGTTTAACGCTAGGTACAGAATGGCGAGTAACGCCGAGTGACGCATTATTAGATGATTTAAAACAACTACTTGGGAAAGGCCAGGTAGAACTCGAATTTAACTAAGTTCGGTCAACGGCGACCGAATAATAAAGGATCTATAGATGAGCCTGAACTTTTTAGAATTTGAAAAGCCAATCGCAGAGCTAGAAGCAAAAATTGAAGCACTTCGTGACGTATCTCGTCATGGTGGTGAAGCGGGTGTTGATCTTGAGAAAGAGATCGAGCAGCTAGAAAAGAAAAGCCTAGAACTTAAAAAGAAAACGTTCAGTGATCTTGGTGCATGGGAAACAGCTCAACTCGCTCGTCACCCACAGCGCCCTTACACGCTAGATTACATCGAGCACGTATTTACTGAGTTTGATGAAATGGCGGGTGACCGTCACTACGCTGACGACAAAGCAATTGTTGGTGGTATGGCTCGTCTAAATGGCCGTCCAGTGATGATCATTGGTCACCAGAAAGGTCGTGAGACAAAAGAAAAGGTAAAACGTAACTTTGGTATGCCAAAGCCAGAAGGTTACCGTAAAGCGCTACGTCTAATGCAAACGGCTGAGCGTTTCAACATGCCAGTGATCACTTTCATCGATACTGCAGGTGCATACCCAGGTGTTGGTGCTGAAGAGCGTGGTCAATCTGAAGCAATCGCAACGAACCTTAAAGTGATGGCTGGCCTAAAAGTGCCAGTAATCTGTAACGTTGTTGGTGAAGGCGGTTCTGGTGGTGCGCTCGCTATCGGTGTAGGTGACTACGTGAACATGCTTCAGTACTCAACTTACTCGGTAATCTCTCCAGAAGGTTGTGCATCAATCCTATGGCGTGATTCAGATAAAGCACCACAAGCTGCAGAAGCGATGGGTCTAATTGCTCCGCGCTTAAAAGAGCTTGAGCTTATCGATGAAATTATCGAAGAGCCACTAGGTGGCGCACACCGTGATCACCTGAAAATGGCGCAAAACATGAAGGCAACACTGGTTCGTCAACTTGAAGAGTTAGAACAGTTTGATAACGATACGCTACTAGAGCGTCGTTACCAGCGCCTAATGAGCTACGGTTACTGTTAATCGCTACATGTATCATAGAAAGGCTGAACTTAGGTTCAGCCTTTTTTATTGCTAGTGATAAAATAACCCTATAACTCTCAAGATAAAGACAGTGATGAAGCTCAAAACTAGGTTTTACGCAGCGATTGACCAATGTTATCAACCAAACACACGCATTGTGCTTGGATTGAGTGGTGGGCTAGACTCACGAGTGATGCTCGAACTACTGGCTCAATACGCTCAGCAACATAACGTGGAGTGTTTAGCGGTACATGTTCACCATGGGCTAAGTGATAATGCTGATCACTGGGCTAATCAATGCCAGCTCTGGTGCCAATCATTAAATGTGCCACTGGTTATTGAAAGAGTGAGCTTGGATATTGAGGGGCGGAGTATCGAAGAGAGTGCTCGTGAAGCTCGTTATAACGCATTGAGTAAGTATCTCAAGAGTGATGACTTATTACTAACGGGTCAACATGCTGATGATCAGTTAGAGACGTTTTTGCTGGCACTTAAACGCGGTAGTGGCCCAAAAGGTTTATCTTCAATGGCTGCCGTCATGCCTTTCGAAAATGGACAAATTGTAAGGCCACTATTATCTGCAACGCGCCAAGAGATAGAAGAGTTCGCTCAAAGTTTAGATCTTGAGTGGGTTGAAGATGAGAGTAATCAAGATCAGCGCTTTGAGCGTAACTTCATTCGCCATAATCTCACGCCAAGAATGAGAGAGCGCTGGCCGCACATCCACCAGTCGGTTCTGCGTAGCGCTGAGCTTTGTGCAGAGCAAGAACTGTTACTTGATGAACTGATGGCTGAAAAGTTATCTTCTGCGATCCATCCAGATGGCAGCTTAGACATTGCCACGTTATCAACGGTGAGTGAACTGGCGAGAACACGCCTGCTGAGAATGTGGCTACAAGCCCTTGGTCTGCGTATGCCTAGCCGAGTACTGCTCGAAAAATTATGGCAGGAAGTGGCTCTAGCCCAGCAAGATGCGAACCCTCAATTGATGTTGACTGATGGGCAGATTCGACGCTTCGCTCATAAGCTATATGTCGTTAAAGCGTGGCAAAGTCTTGAGCAGTGGCAGTGCGCGATGCAACTTGATCAAAGTTGTGAATTGCCTGATGAATTAGGCCAATTGGCGTTGGTTTCATCAGTTAATGGGAAACTATCACAGCAATTATTAGCTCAAGCGCCGCTGCAGGTAAGATTTAGCCCTGAAGGACTTTCAGCGCACCCTGCAGAACGAGGCCATAGCCGAAAACTGAAAAAATTATTTCAAGAGTATGGTGTTCCAAGCTGGCTTAGACGTAGAACTCCTATAGTAATGTGTGGTGAGCGGGTTGTTGCGGTCGGCGATTTATTTATTGATCGCCACTTTATAGGCCAGGACTGTGAACTCATCTGGGACAAGGTTTAGTTGTTTCTGTTAAATTGTATACATAAAAACGTACAACTATCATGGAATTATAAGGAAGAGCAATGAGAAGAATCGCTATTGGATTGGTTATTGGTATGGGCCTATTTAGTGGCCAAGTGCTAGCGGCGGGTGATGTTGCTGCGGGTAAAGCGAAAGCTGCGGTTTGTGCTGCGTGTCACGGCGCTGACGGCATTGCAATGATCCCTGGTTACCCAAACCTGAAAGGTCAAAACGAGCAATACCTTGTTTCTTCGATCAACGCGTACAAAAACAAACAGCGTAACGGTGGTTTGGCTGCGGTTATGCAAGCACAAGCAGCAATGTTAAGCGATGCTGATGTCGCTAACCTAGCGGCTTACTACGCAAGCTTAAAATAATAGCCTTCTGCTGTAGATAGAACAATTGAGCCCGTGCATTCAATGCTCGGGCTTTTTATTACCCAGTTATCATGGGATAATGGAGAAAAGTTACAATAGTTTAAGGGATGAACATGAAAAAGATTGAAGCCATTATTAAGCCGTTCAAGCTTGATGATGTACGTGAAGCGTTAGCTGAAGTTGGTATTACTGGCATGACAGTGTCTGAAGTAAAAGGTTTTGGCCGTCAAAAAGGTCATACAGAGCTGTATCGTGGTGCTGAATACATGGTGGACTTCCTACCTAAAGTGAAGCTAGAAATTGTTGTGACTGATGAAGTGGCTGATCAATGTGTTGATACCATCATTGAGACTGCGCAGACAGGCAAAATTGGTGATGGAAAAATCTTTATCACTGACGTTGAGCGTATCGTACGAATCCGTACTGGCGAAGAAGACGAAGACGCAATCTAATACCTTAAAAAAGAGCCGTAAGGCTCTTTTTTGTTTTGGCGAACAATATGAAAAAAGCTTCCTTAATTCTGCTCCCTTTACTCCTCGCGAGCGCGACAGTTATCGGCTATAAGTCGATATTTCAGTTGTCGGATAGTGCACAACTGACGTCGTTAGATGGTGATCAAGTAGAGCTATCACTGCAATGCTATCAAAACCCCAATGCAGCGGTTGTCGATCAATCAGGCGAAATAAATCTCTTAGTTTGGAATATCTACAAGCAAAACCGTGATAGTTGGCAGCAAAGTTTGCAGCAATTTTCCGCGAACAAGCAATTAGTCCTGCTGCAGGAAGCGAGCATGACGCAAGAGCTTCGTGAATGGATCTTGGCGGCGAAGTGGTTTGGTAGTCAGGTCGATGCGTTTAAAGCGTTTGATACCACTGCAGGGGTGTTGAACCTTTCATTGAGTGCGCCAGCTAAAGCGTGTGCTTATACCGAGCTTGAACCGTGGCTAAGATTGCCTAAATCGGCTTTGTATGCTCTGTATCCGCTGTCTAATGGCCAGCAACTAGCCGTCGTTAACATCCATGCAGTGAACTTTACTTATGGCACAGTGGAATACCAACGTCAGTTAGAGGTGCTGGTGGGTGAGCTGAATAAACATCAAGGACCAGTGATTGTTGCGGGCGATTTTAATAGTTGGAGTGAAGAGCGTTTGAAGGTGATGCACCAAGCTCTGAAATCAGTAGGGCTGCAAGAGGCGACGTATTTGCCGGATCATCGCACTCAATTCATTACAGGATTACCACTGGATCATGTTTTTTTCCGCGGGCTTGGACTAGAAGCAGCAGAGGCGCCTGAATCGGACGCCTCTGATCATAATCCTATTTTGGTGCGCTTCCGATTAGAAAATCAGGATGTATAGCGCCCAAATGAAGTAGTAACCCACCCATGGTAGCGCGGAAATCGCAAGAGCTTGGCCGCGCTCAAATTCAGTCCAAGTACCTATCGCTGCATAACCTAGAGCGATGTACCAAGGCAGTAACAGAGGGAATGAGCTGGCAAACTGAGACCAGTCATTGGTCAGTGGCAGTTTAAGTAAGCCATTTAAACTATTGAGGTCAGCGGCATATACCATCACCTGACCATGCTTAAGTAGCACGCTGACATAACTTGCCAAATCACCAATGATGGCAGGGAAGGTAATCACTGCGCCGGCAGCAAACCATTTCCAAAAGCCATGTTGATGTTGGCTTGGTTTCGTCGCTAGATTAAACCAAAATGCCAGCATCAGGATCGTCAGTGTACGCCCTACAATATCACTGATGATCTCACTGGCCATCAAAGTATTAGGATCTAATAGCTCTAGCTGCTTTGGATTCGTCTCGGCCAGCTGCGCCGCCAAACCTTCTCTTAGCCATTCAAAGTTGACTAAGTCAAAGTAAGAGCCCCAGAATAAAAATGGCGATAGAATTAAGAAAACATAAGGTTGCCAACCCCAAGCGCCACGTTGGTATAGGGCTAAGAAACATGCACTTGGCGATCGAAAAATATCGATCAGCATAACAAGTGGGTTGCTTGATGGGTTCATACACTCACCTTAGTTACATCTACGTAGAGCTTAAGCTTCTGTCCCGGTTTAAGGTACTTCTGCTTGTTTAAGCCATTCCATTTAACAATATCGTTCGACTTCACTTTAAACTTACTCGCAATGCCGCTGATCGTGTCGCCGCTGCGCACGTTGTAGAACACGGTGCGAATGATGGCTCCATCGGAACTGTTCTTCCAAATCACAAGTTTCTGACCAACGCGAAGTGTGTCGCGCGGGCCGATACCGTTCCACTTAGCCAGAGACTGATGGGACACCTTATTCTCTTTGGCAATCGACCATAGGCTATCACCGGAGCTTACTGTGTGTGTAAGTTTGTACTGACCACGTCTCGTTGATTGCGTTTTCGCTAGGCGGTTAGAGGCACTAAGTGCGTAAGCTTTGTCGTCTTTGGTCGAAGTAGGAATCAGCAAGTGTTGACCAACACGAATATTGTTATTGGTCATGTTATTCGCGGTGCGAATCACGCTTGAAGTCGTATTGTACTTTTGTGCCAAAACACTCACGCTATCGCCAGATTTGACTTTGTAACGTACGACTTTCATGCCCTTGCCACGGTTTTCGCTTACCGCTTTATTAAATTTAGCGACATTGCCCGTTGGCAGTAGTAATTGATGCGGCCCTTCTGGCGCAGTGGCCCACTGATTATAGGCAGGGTTCAGACCTTGTAGCTCTTTCACTGAGATACCAGCATATTGAGCCGCAATCGCAAGATCGAGCTGCTCCTTCGGGTCGACTAATTTAACTACAGGTTTGTTAGCAATCGGCGGAATGGTGAGTCCGTATTTCTTTTGATTGGCAACAATATCAGCCAGTGCGAGTAGCTTTGGTACGTATCCGCTGGTCTCTTTTGGTAGATCTAAAGAGAAGAAGTCAGTAGGCTTACCTAAATTTTTGTTCTTGCGAATAGCACGGGAAACGCGCCCTCCGCCACTATTGTAGGCCGCAATTGCGTGCGTCCATTCACCATCAAAACGTTTATTGAGGTAGGTTAGGTAGTCTAGTGCGGCGTCGGTTGAGGCAGGCACGTCGCGGCGGCCGTCATACCAAAAGTTTTGCTCTAGGCCTTGTTGTTTCCCCGTTCCTGGAACAAATTGCCATAAGCCTGCCGCGCTACCGTGTGAATAGGCGAAGGCATCAAATGAGCTTTCTACAACAGGAAGTAAAGCCAACTCTAGCGGTAGGCCACGCTGTTCAATCTTTTCAGTGATCAGGTACAAGAACGGTTCCGCACGCTTAGACACTATTTTCAGATGATTGGGGTGTTTTAGGTACCAAGTACGGTAGTAGTCGACCAATTTATGATCTGGAATAGGCATCTCTAGCTGCATTGCAATGCGTTGCCATACATCTTCTTGAGATTGAGGAGTCACCACTGGTTGTGGTTTTGCTACCGGCTTTGCGGGTTGAGTGGTTAACTCAGTTTGCTTGCTTGGTGGTGGATTATTGGTTCCCGGAGAGACGGCTTCACCGGAATCTGTTGGCTGGGTAAGTTGACAGCCAGATAATACTAGCGCGAATACCCAGCTGTGTTTAACTCGCATTTCACAGCCCTTTTTATCTTTGGCTGCTGATAATACTTGTCACAATTAGTCAGTGACAAGCTGCAAATCGTTAAAATTCGTTCTTCCACTCACGTAATGCAGTAAAAATTGACAAAGAGTCTGTCTCAGAGGTGCGATTTGCGACCGAACGCATAACGGTTGGCTGATCGGTACGAAGGAACGGGTTGATCCATTTTTCACGGCGGATGCTACTTGGTAGCGTCGGTTTGTTTTGCGCACGTAAGCGATTCACTTCATCACGATACTGCTGCAGTTGTTCGTTGTCAGGCTCAACGGCAAGTGCAAACGCTAAATTACTTGCGGTGTATTCATGGGCGCAGAACACTTGAGTCTCTTCTGGTAGGGCGGCTAATTTTCTTAGCGAGGTGTGCATTTGTTCCATCGTGCCTTCAAACACGCGCCCACACCCTGCAGAAAACAGTACATCGCCACAAAACAGCTTACTATCTCCGACGTAGCCGATATGTCCCAGCGTATGGCCTTCTAACCCTAAAACGAAGAAAACTTCATCAAACAGTTCAATTTGGTCACCCGTTTCTACAGCATGAGTCAGTGTGGGAACCGGTTCATTAGCCGGGCCGACGACATCGATGTTAGGGAATTGCCTGACTAATTCAGCAATACCGCCAATATGGTCGTTGTGGTGGTGGGTGATAAGAATTGCTTCTAAACTCAGATCGTGTTCAGCAAGGTAATCAAGCACAGGCTTTGCATCACCTGGATCGACAACTGCACAACGGTGATCGCTATTTTCGATCAGCCAGATGTAATTATCATTAAATGCAGGTATGCTTTTGATGTTCAACATAGTTGTGTCTCCCAAGGGTGAAGCAGGTTAGATATGAAACCAGCACGTAGCGCCAAAAAGCTTGAAAAACCTCATTCATGGTCTCAGCTAAAAAATGGTCAATGGGTCAATGACTCCATCCAAACCCGAATTGATGAATGGTGCCCTAGGTTATTTGGGTATCACTTACTCAAGTTGGGTGGTTTGAGCTGCGAGTTAACCAGCTTCAACTGTAACATTCAACATCAAGTTCAGTTAGATATCCAGAACCCTTTGCATAATGTGATTGCAGATGGTTACGATTTGCCCTTTTTAGAGAAAAGCTTTGATGCTGTCTTGATGGCGCATCAGCTTGACTACTGTAATGACCCTCACCGCATGCTGCGTGAAGTTGACCGAGTCATGATTGATGATGGTTATCTGGTTATTACTGGCTTTAACCCAATTAGTTTAACTGGATTGGGGAGTTTAATGCCATGGCGACGTAATAATTTGCCATGGAGCGGTCGTATGTTTACCCCTAATCGGATTAAAGATTGGCTAGGACTGCTGAACTATCAAGTGGTTGAGTGTGATAGCTATGCGCTGTTTCCAATGCAAAAGTATCGAACGATGTGGACTTGGCTTGAAAACAGCTTAGGAGATTGGGCGTCGCCGATGGGCAGCTTGTACTTTATTGTCGCGCGTAAACGTACCTATCCGTTAAAACCGATTAAACCGCACTGGAAGCTAAAACGAAAATTGACACCCGTGAGCGTCAATTATAAGGTCTCGAATAAACAGCAGCACTAGTTGGGAATGTAGCCGGTATCTTCTTCGGTTGGGTTTTCAGCTGCAGCACGAGCAAGCTCATCACACATTTCGTTTTCACGATGGCCAGCATGACCTTTTACCCAGCGCCAATCTACCGTGTGGCGCTCAGTTTCTTGATCAAGCGCTTTCCAAAGGTCGGCATTTTTAACTGGTTTCTTATCAGCGGTTTTCCAACCACGTTTTTTCCAGTTATGAATCCATTGAGTGATGCCTTGACGAACATATTGGCTATCAGTGGTAAGAATGACATCGCAAGGCTCTTTCAACGCTTGCAGTGCAACGATGGTTGCTAGCATTTCCATGCGGTTATTCGTCGTTAAAGTGTAGCCTTTAGCAAGAGTCTTTTCAGTCTGTTTATAGCGTAATACGACGCCATAGCCACCAGGGCCAGGATTACCTAAACAAGAACCATCAGTGAAAATTTCCACTTGTTTCGTCATGATTTGATACTATTGGGTTAAGCACATTATTGGCATAGTCTGACACACATATTGTTATGAATACTAGCAACAATTCTAAGCAGCATCGTATCGTTGTTCTCGATACGGAAACCACCGGTATGAACCGTGAAGGTGGTCCACACTATCAAGGCCACCGCATTATCGAAATTGGTGCGGTAGAAATTATCAACCGTAAGCTCACTGGCCGTCACTTCCACGTCTACATTAAGCCAGATCGTGAGATCCAGCCCGATGCGGTTGAGGTCCACGGTATTACCGATGAGTTCTTGGTCGACAAGCCTGAATATCAAGATGTTCACGCTGAGTTCCTCGATTTCATTAAAGACGCAGAGCTAGTGGCTCACAATGCGCCCTTCGATACCGGTTTTATGGATCACGAGTTTTCTATGCTCGATCCGACCATTGGTAAAACGGACGACTATTGTAAGGTGACCGATACGCTGGCCATGGCGAAGAAGATCTTTCCTGGCAAGCGAAATAACCTCGATGTGCTTTGTGATCGTTACGGTATTGATAACTCGCATCGTACTCTTCACGGCGCTTTGCTCGATGCGGAGATCCTAGCCGACGTCTACCTATTAATGACTGGTGGTCAAACATCGCTGCAATTCAATGCTGGTAGTTCGAATGATGACGGTGGGGAAGCGATAAAACGTGCAGACAGTGGACGAAAAGCGTTAAAGGTTCTACGTGCAACGGCCGATGAAATAGATGCCCATAATAAAAGATTAGATATCGTCGAGAAAAACGGAAGTTGTCTCTGGCGTCAGTAGGAGAAAGGATGTTGAGGATTTGGATTGCCATTGTAGGGATTGTATTTAGTGCTTTAAGCTACTCAGCTGAAGAATCCTCAATGACTTTGTTAGATAACCGCTTTCGAGTTGATCCGTCGATTAAGCAGATCACTTTTATTATCTATCGAGCAAAGAGCTCACAACCTGTGGTTTTAGTTCGTCCAGATGGTAAAAAATACTATGCTTGGCGCTCTCCTGATAATGTCCGTTGGTACCAAGAGTCATCAATGGACATCATTTCGATCGACAATCCGATGCCGGGGCCTTGGCAGGCGATTGGCAAAGTAACGCCCAAAAATAAAATTAAGCTTATCTCCCATTTAGAGCTATCTACCGATAAGATTCCGCATCGTCTTTTCGTGGGAGAGTCGATTAAGTTTAGTGCGCGTCTTACCTCTGATGGGAAGCCACTTGTCCTGCGAGATTTCTTAGATCGAGTCAAACTTAAGGTGACCTTCACCAAGTTTATTGAGAATGAAGAAACCTTAGTCAAAGAAGCGCGACCAATACCTGAAGTGATTGGTGAGTTTGCTGACGATGGACGTGGTTTAGATGAAGTGGCGGGAGACGGTATTTTCACCGTGCTATTGCCCGTTACGAGCGAACCGGGTAAATATCGTGTGCGTATTACCTCTGGAAATGGCGTCTTTTTACGTGCCCAAGAACAAGAAGTCTTGATCTATCCTCAGCCGCTGCAATTGACTTTTATTCAATCTCGGGATGCCAGTACACCGCATAAGGTGGTGATCAATGGTGAATTGGGGATGATTAAACAAGGGTCGATATCTGCGCATATTGAGCATATGAGCCCAGATGGAGACAAAGTGACTGTTCAAGGTAATTCAGAAGCAGATGCTAACAAGTTGGAGTTAGAGATCCCCAACAACGGTGAGATCGGTCAGTATTCATGGTCGGGTGAAGTGTTTGCCACAAAAATGGGGTCAGAGCGACCACTAATGTTTGACATTACTGAGCATACCTACAGTGTAGTTAAAGATATTGACCTTACTGAAGCCCGCCGTTTGCAGGAGCTAGAGAGAATTGAGCAGCAAAAGATGCTTGAAAAAATGCAGCTTCAACAGATGAGAGAACAAAAGAAAACGCGCACCATGATTATTATCGGTGTGGGTAACTTTATAGTACTGATTCTTGGTTTGGTTGTTTGGTTTGTAATCGGCAAGCTGAGAGCGAAGAAACAAGCGATACCAGAGATGCAGTTAGAAATGCCTAAGAAATAACGCATTGCATTGACTTCGTAACAACAAAAAGGGCTGCCATTGCATTGGCAGCCCTTTGTTTTATCGAGATCTTTTCTGGTTAAGCGACTTCATCCATCGGCGTCAGCGTTGGCTGGGGCTTTGCCGCTAAGTCCTTTGGGTCAAAATCATCAACATTGATGACGTACAGACGATGCTGCTCAGCTTCACGTAACAAGTTAGCTTCGCTGCTATCAATAATGCCTTGTTCTAGACCGATATCAGCCACGAGATCTAAGCGTAAGAACGGACGGCGCTTATTGGTTGCTTTACATACTTTATCAAACACAGGCTCTGCCTCTAGAATGATATGTAGTGCTTTCTCAATCTTACCAACTGGATTAAATTCGCTTGCTTCAAAGTATTGATTGCGGCCAATACGAGAACGTGTCGCACTTGGCGTTTGTAGAATTTGCGCG
The DNA here is from genome assembly GCF_056726085.1 of Vibrio sp. 2433-A1. Lineage (NCBI taxonomy): Bacteria > Pseudomonadati > Pseudomonadota > Gammaproteobacteria > Vibrionales > Vibrionaceae > Vibrio > Vibrio sp. 2433-A1. The sequence goes on along the minus strand of NZ_JBRESC010000001.1, from coordinate 463,216 downwards.
ACTTGGCTATCCAACTTGTCACTTGGTGCTTTACGAATGCGGCCAAACGGGAGAATCATCACTCTAAGTGCTTTACCTAGCCACTTATTCGGGAAGTTAGCTAAGAATTCATCAATCGCATGCTCTGTCTGTTTCAAGCTATCTTGTAGACCCCAGTGAACCAACGGTAGATCATCGGCAATACGGCCTTCACTTTCATAACGTTTCAGTGTTGCCGAGCTTAAGTACAACTGGCTCAAAATATCACCCAATCGTGCGGATAGGCGCTCTTTACGTTTCAGTGAACCTCCTAATACCGCCATTGAGATATCTGACAAGAAGGCAATATTGGCACTGTAGCGGTTAAGCTGTTGGTAGTAACGGGTTGTTTGGTCTTTAACAGGTGCATTAGAGAAGCGACCATCGGTGAGGCCTAACCACAAGCTGCGCACGAAGTTACTCATGGTAAAGCTAACGTGACCCGCTAGAGCGCTGTCAAACTTATCCAGAGCGTCTGATGAATCTGAATAGGCGGCATTCATTTCTGCTAGAACGTAGGGATGGCAACGGATAGCACCTTGACCATAGATGATCATTGAACGAGTAAGAATATTCGCGCCTTCTACAGTGACAGCGATGGGAGCACCTTGGTAGCCACGTGCTAAGAAGTTTGATGGGCCCATACAGATGCCTTTACCACCGACAATATCCATTGCATCAATCACGCTATGTTGCATACGGTGAGTACAGTGGTATTTAACAATGGCAGAGATCACCGATGGCTTTTCACCTAGGTCGATACCTGCAACCGTCAATGAGCTTGCTGCATCCATAACATAAGCATTACCACCTAAACGTGCCAACGGCTCTTCGACACCTTCCATATGACCAATCGGCTGTTTGAACTGACGGCGAATACGTGCATACGCACCCGTCGCAAGTGCGGCAGTTTTAATACCGCCGGTTGAGTTTGAAGGTAGGGTAATCCCACGACCAACCGATAAACACTCTACTAGCATTCTCCAACCTTGGCCTGCCATTTTCGGGCCACCAATGATGAAATCTAATGGCACAAACAGCTCGTTTCCGCGAGTTGGACCGTTTTGGAACGGAACGTTTAATGGGAAGTGACGGTTACCAATTTCAACGCCTTTTAGGTGAGTTGGGATTAAAGCACAGGTGATGCCGAGTTCTTGTTGTTCACCAAGTAGGCCATCTGGGTCACGCAGTTTAAATGCTAAACCTAGTACCGTCGCAACAGGGGCGAGAGTGATGTAGCGCTTGTTCCAAGTCAGACGCATCCCTAGAACTTCTTTACCTTCCCATTTGCCTTTACATACCACACCGAAATCAGGGATAGAGCCAGCATCTGAGCCAGCTTCAGGGCTAGTCAGGGCAAAACAAGGGATCTCTTTACCTTCCGCTAGGCGAGGTAAGTAGTAATCTTTTTGGTCGTTAGTGCCGTAGTGTTGCAGTAACTCACCAGGGCCTAAAGAGTTTGGTACGCCTACCGTTGATGACAGAACGCTGGATACACCAGTCAATTTCTGTAGCACCAAAGATTGCGCATAAGCGGAGAACTCAAGACCGCCATATTTCTTTTTAATGATCATGGCGAAGAACTTATGATCTTTTAAGTATTGCCATACTTCTGGTGGTAAGTCGGCTAGTTCATGAGTTACTTGGTAGTCGTTTACCATAGCGCACACTTCGCTTACCGGTCCATCAAGGAAAGCTTGCTCTTCAGCGCTTAGCTTAGGATCTTTAATCTCATGTAGCTTGTTCCAGTTCGGCTTACCTTTGAAAAGCTCTGCCTCCCACCAAACCGTACCCGCATCAAGGGCTTCTTTTTCCGTTTGAGACATAGCAGGTAGCACTTTCTTAAACAGAGTTAGTGCTTTTTTGCTGATCAGAGATTGGCGCACCGATGGGATAGCTAAAGTTACTACCGCTGCGATGAATAGAATCCAACTCAGCGAGCCTGCACTGCCAAAGATAGACAGAGCTACCATAGTAGCGGTCAGAGCCGAGATAGAGAGTAGCAGCGAACTGCGATGGTATAAGCAGACCGCTAGTACAGCGGTAAAACCTAAGATAGAGAGCAAGATGTCCATATTTTTTTCCTTTTACGGCGGCCTTGTATGTGTTGTACGTCTTTAAAGTAGTAAGAGGTCTAACCAGTCAAGTGTAATCAAAACATTAATAAAATGTAAAACGGCAATTTGTTCAAAAAGTGATCTAAGTAGAGTGAAAGGTCTAAAAATGATGAGTCATACAGATTTTGTGAGGAGAGATTTGCAATAAAGGTGCAATTGTTAACTGTGGGCTATCGACAGTGAGAATTGTTTGAGTAAACTCTGTAGGTAATGCTTTCTGTAATTGATGCAGAACTATTTATTACAAAAATTAGAGATAAACCTATGTACCAGGACCTAATTAAAAACGAATTGACCGAAGCTGCCGATGTACTGAATAAGTTTTTGAGTGATGATAATAATATTGCTCAGATTGAAGCAGCGGCGAAGATGATTGCTGATTCATTCAAGCAAGGTGGTAAAGTTCTGTCTTGTGGTAATGGCGGTTCACACTGTGATGCGATGCACTTTGCTGAAGAGCTAACAGGTCGTTACCGTGAAAACCGTCCTGGCCTACCGGGTATCGCGATTTCAGATCCTAGCCACCTATCATGTGTGAGCAATGATTTTGGTTACGACTTCGTTTTCTCACGTTATGTTGAAGCGGTAGGCAGCAAAGGTGACGTTCTATTTGGATTATCGACATCAGGCAATTCAGGTAACATTCTAAAAGCGATTGAAGCTGCACAAGCTAAAGGGATGAAAACCATCGCGTTGACAGGTAAAGATGGCGGTAAAATGGCGGGCCTAGCGGATATTGAAATCCGTGTACCGCACTTTGGTTACGCTGATCGTATCCAAGAAATCCACATCAAAATCATCCACATTGTGATTCAATTGATTGAAAAGGAGATGGAGAGCGCGTAACTGCCGTTTCCATCACCTATCTTATAAATATAAGCGCTAGCAATCTTGCTGGCGCTTATGTTATTAAATAAGTCTGACACGCAAGGAAGAATGGAGTTTGCTAGACCATGTGTGAATTGCTCGGAATGAGCGCTAACGTTCCAACTGATATCTGTTTTAGTTTTACTGGTTTGATGCAGCGAGGCGGTAACACTGGCCCGCATCGTGATGGCTGGGGGATTACTTTCTATGAAGGTAAGGGCTTTCGTACCTTTAAAGATCCCAACCCGAGTTGCGACTCAAAAATAGCGGAGCTAGTGCAAAACTATCCGATAAAGAGTCGTGCGGTGATAAGCCATATCAGGCAAGCTAACCGCGGTGGCGTCAATCTAGAAAATACTCACCCATTTACTCGTGAATTGTGGGGACGTTATTGGACATTTGCACATAATGGCCAGCTTTGTGACTATCAATATTTCCATACGGGTCGGCATCGCCCTGTAGGCCAAACGGACAGTGAATTGGCATTTTGCTGGCTATTAAAGCAGATGGAAGACCGCTACCCTGAGCCACCACAAGACATGGTCGGTGTGTTCCGTTTTGTTGCTGAGTGTTGTGACAAACTGCGTGAGAAAGGGGTATTTAATATGCTGCTTTCTGACGGTGAGTATGTCGTAACCTACTGCACCAATCATTTGTATTGGATCACGCGTCGTGCTCCATTTGGTAAGGCGTCACTGATTGATGAAGACGTTGAGATTAACTTCCAAGAAGAAACAACGCCGAATGATATTGTTTCTGTGATTGCCACTCAGCCATTAACAGACAATGAAACATGGCACCGGATGAAGCCGGGCGAGTTTGGTATTTTCCACTTTGGTGAATTGATAGATGGCAATGCCGACGAACTTATTGATGTGCCATACGCGCCGAAGAAAGTCGCAAGCCAAGCGCCAACAGAGCCGTTAGAGTAGAGAGTCTCATCGGGTATTCGACCTCACCTTAAGAGATCCCCAACTCTCTCGTGCCTCATTCTTGAGGATGACGGCAAAAACAAAAAAGGCCGATGTTTCCATCGGCCTTTGATATTTCTAAGCGTTAAACAACTTAAGCAAGTTGCGCTTTAACGTGCTCAACGATGTCTGCCATCGCAACGGCTGTTTTCTCACCAGAGCGACGGTTCTTGTACTCGAAGTTACCTTCTTTCATTGAACGATCACCGATCACGATAGTGTGAGGGATACCGATCAGCTCCATATCAGAGAACATAACGCCAGGGCGCTCTTTACGGTCATCGAATAGCACTTCGATACCCATAGCTGTCAGTTCAGTGTACAGCTTCTCAGCCGCTTCTTTCACTTCTTCAGACTTATGCATGTTCATTGGCACGATAGCGACTTGGAAAGGCGCTAGTGCGTCAGGCCAGATGATGCCGTATTTGTCGTGGTTCTGTTCGATTGCAGAAGCAACAACACGTGATACACCAATACCGTAACAACCCATTTCTAGGATTACGTTCTTACCATCAGGACCAAGCACGCCACAGTTCATCGCTTGAGAGTAAACATTACCTAGCTGGAAGATGTGACCTACTTCGATACCACGCTTAAGCATCAGCGTACCTTGACCACATGGGCTTGGATCGCCTTCTACTACGTTACGTAGATCTTCAATTTGGCCTAGCTCTACGTCACGACCCCAGTTGATACCGAAGTAGTGTTTATCATCCACGTTAGCACCCGCACCAAAGTCGCTCATTACAGCTACGGTACGGTCAACAATGAATGGCAGTTCAAGACCAACAGGACCTAGTGAACCAGGGCCTGCCCCGATCAGTGCGCGAATCTCTTCTTCTGTTGCCATCTCTAGAGGAGCGGCGACTTGAGGAAGGTTTTCTGCTTTTACTTCGTTCAGTTCGTGGTCACCGCGAACGATAAGCGCGATGATATCGGCGTCAACTTCATCAGAGGCTTTAACGAATAGCGTCTTAACTGTTTTCTCGATTGGTAGATCGAACTGTTCTACAAGCTCAGCAATTGTTTTCGCATTTGGCGTATCAACTAGTGTCATCTCTTGAGTTGGCTGCGCACGCTCACCAGCAGGCGCTGCCGCTTCTGCTTTTTCGATGTTTGCTGCGTAGTCAGATTCTGTAGAGAATGCGATTAGGTCTTCACCACTTTCCGCTAGTACGTGGAACTCTTGAGAGCCACTACCACCGATAGCGCCAGAGTCAGCCAATACAGGACGGTACTCAAGGCCCATACGATCGAAGGCTTTACAGTAAGCATCGTGCATCGCTTGGTAAGATTTCTCTAGACCTTCTTTATCGATGTCGAAGCTGTAAGCATCCATCATGCAGAATTCACGTGCACGCATTACGCCAAAACGTGGGCGACGCTCGTCACGGAATTTAGTTTGGATTTGGTAAAGGTTTAGCGGTAGCTGCTTGTAAGAGCTCACTTCATTACGCACAAGGCTAGTGATAACCTCTTCAGCTGTTGGGCTAAGTACAAACGGACGAGTATGACGGTCAGTAAAGCGAAGTAGCTCAGGGCCCATCTTTTCGCTGCGACCAGTCTCTTCCCATAGTTCAAACGGCTGAACAACGGGCATCAAAGTTTCGACAGCACCTGCATTGTCGATCTCTTGACGAACGATGTTTTCGACTTTACGCAATACACGTAGACCAGTAGGTAGCCAGGTGTAAAGACCTGAAGCTAGCTTACGGATCATACCTGCACGTAGCATAAGCTGGTGGCTTACTACTTCTGCGTCGTTTGGAGTCTCCTTCAGAGTAGAAAGAAGATAATTACTGGTACGCATTAAATTTATCCGTTTATTAAAGTTGATTACTCAAGCCAGAATGGACAAGAGTATGAAATCCCAATACAGGGAAATTTTCTAAGCCGTCTATAATATCAGCCAATTGGCTTTGTCAAAAGCATTCGATCGACGTAACCGTGACGAAATTGCCCTCAACAGTGAATTTTACGTTTAAGTCGAACAAGTTGACCGCATACTCTTTGTTATCGGTCTTGTTTTTTTTATAGGCTGGGCGAGGGTCTTGGGCTAAGACTTGCTCAATTACCTGGCTCTCCATTCTCCCTTCATTGCGCTTCTCAAGCGCTGCTTTAGCCGGATCAGAGAAGATAACTTGCGCAGTTTCCGGCTCAAGTTCGGCATAACCGCCAAGTGCGCCTGCTACCGAATCTGAATAAGGAATATAAGGCTTAATATCCACAATCGGAGTTTGATCGACAAGATCGACGTTGCCCAGTTCAAGGTAGATTTGATCGCCTTGCTGTGTGACGCCTCTTAATTCAACTGCCGACATACCAATACTATTGGGTCTGAATGTAGAGCGAGACGCCAACACACCAACGCGTTCATTGCCACCTAAGCGCGGAGGTCTAACCGTAGGTTTCCATCCCGCCTCAAGATTTTGATCAAATAGAAATAGCAGCCATACATGACTGAATTGTTCGATCCCGCGTACAGCTTCAAGGCAATTTATAGGGCCATACAGGCGTACCCTAGAGGTCGCAGCGGTGACAAGTCTTGGTTGGCGAGGTACGGCAAACTTCTCTTTATAGGGAGATTCAACGAAACCGATCGGTTCTATGGAGTACATGTTTGTCTCTCTTCACTATCACTCTGAAAAGAAAATATCATAAAAACCTCTTGCATTCCTTGTTGATAATGATTATTAATTGCAATGTTATAACATAACGAATGAATGTAGGAGAAAGAAATGAAGCAGAACATCCATCCTGAATATCGCCAAGTGGTGTTTCACGATACCAGTATCGATGAGTATTTTGTTATTGGTTCGACGCTACAAACTGATCGAACCATTGAATGGAAAGATGGTAAGACCTACCCATACTTCACTGTTGAGGTGTCATCGAAATCACACCCTTACTACACAGGTAAACAGCGCGTGATTCAAAAAGAAGGACGAGTGGCCAACTTTAACCGCCGTTTTGCCCAGTTTTCAAAAGGAGAAGAGTAAATGAAGGTCGTTAAATCGTTAAAAAGCGCCAAGAGTCGTCATCCTGATTGCCAGATCGTAAAGAGAAGAGGGCGACTGTATGTCATTTGCAAAACCAATCCAAGATTCAAAGCGGTGCAAAAATAAGCATCTTCTAGGTGTGATCAATATGCAAAGTTGAACAAAAAACTCCCTCCTTGGTAGCGAAAGAATTAATTGAATGTGAAGAGTGATGAAATCATGCGCTAGACGCAGCTTTAAACAAGGTTTGTTATTTTTATGGTCGTTGAATCAGTAAGTTACAATTCTGGATATAAACAGAATGAATGCATTTATATGAATTATAAATCTAACTTAGGTTTTTAATTTGGTGTTATTTGCTAGAATTTTGTTCAAATGACGTTAAATGGCGTGGTTTGTTACATACTTTGTAACATTTTACGTTTCTAATTGAGTCTTTTGTCGAGTACTCTGCGCTGGCATTTGGAACATTTTTGTCACAATTGCGCAGGAATAACTACAAGGAGGGAACGGATGAGTTCATCTGCTTCAATTAGAAACAATTCGCCAAAGAAACCTTTATTTACTCGCTTTCTCGATGGCGTTGAGTATTTGGGGAACCTATTACCCCATCCGATCACACTATTTGCAATCTTCTGTGTTGCGATTCTAGTCACTTCAGGCATCGCTGGTTACTTCGAAGTATCTGTTATGGATCCTCGTCCAGAAGGTGCTAAAGGTCGTGCTGCTGACGGCATGATCCACGTTGTGAGTCTATTAAATGCTGAAGGCTTACAGCTTATCGTAACTAACCTAGTTAAGAACTTTGTTGGCTTTGCACCGCTAGGTACTGTACTAGTGGCAATGCTTGGTGTTGCTATCGCTGAGCACTCTGGCCTTCTATCTGCAGCAATGCGTGGCATGGTAATGGGTGCGTCTAAGCGCATGGTTACTGTGACAGTGGTATTCGCAGGTATCATTTCTAACACGGCATCAGAGCTTGGCTACGTTGTTCTAATTCCACTAGCAGCAATGCTATTCCACTCGTTAGGTCGTCACCCTCTAGCAGGTCTAGCGGCGGCATTTGCGGGTGTCTCTGGTGGTTACTCTGCAAACCTTCTTATCGGTACCGTTGACCCACTGCTTTCTGGTATCACAGAAACAGCAGCTCAGATGATTGACCCGTCTTACACAGTAGGTCCTGAGTCAAACTGGTACTTCATGTTTGTATCAACGTTCTTCATCGCAATTACGGGTGCGTTCGTAACTGAAAAAATCGTTGAGCCAAAACTAGGCAAATACAACGATGAAGAAGCGTCAGAAGACCTATCAAACGATTCAATGGGCAAGCTAACAGACGTTGAGAAGAAAGGTCTGAAACTGGCAGGTCTAGCGGTTGTTGCTGTATCAGCACTTCTAGCTTGGACAATTGTTCCTGAAGACGGTGTTCTACGTTCAGCAACAGGTACAGTGGCTGGCTCACCATTCCTGAAAAGTATCGTAGCGTTTATCTTCGTATTCTTTGCAGTTCCAGGTTTCGTTTACGGTAAAGTAACAGGCTCAATGAAGACTGACCGTGACGTGATTGATGCAATGGCGAAGTCAATGTCTTCTATGGGCATGTACATCGTACTAGTATTCTTTGCAGCTCAGTTTGTTGCCTTCTTCAAGTGGACGAACTTTGGTCAGGTATTCGCAGTAGCGGGAGCAAGCTTCCTACAGGAAATTGGTCTAACAGGCCCAATGTTGTTCTTCGCATTTATCCTAATGTGTGGCTTCATTAACCTAATGATCGGTTCAGCATCAGCTCAGTGGGCTGTAACAGCGCCAATCTTCGTTCCAATGCTAATGCTAGTTGGCTACGCGCCAGAAACGATTCAGGCGGCTTACCGTATAGGTGATTCAACGACTAACATCATCACTCCAATGATGAGCTACTTCGGTCTAATCCTGGCGGTAGCGACTCGTTACATGAAGAATCTAGGTATCGGTACGCTAATCGCAACCATGCTACCTTATTCAATCTGCTTCATCGTAGGTTGGAGTGTGTTGTTCTACGCTTGGGTATTCGTATTCGGTCTACCTGTTGGTCCTGGTGCGGCAACGTACTACACGCCTTAATCTATGTAGATAGCCTATATTTAAAAGCCAGAGCCTTTGCTCTGGCTTTTTTATTTTTAAGCGTAGTTAGCAACAGAATTGACAAGTGATGGCGCTGAACTTTACTTATCTTATGGATGAAATTTTTTGGGGATGAATCATTGGTAAGAGTATCGCTATGCCTAAGCCTGTGTTTTTTACTAGTGCCTTAGTCTAAGAGTTGAAAAATTATGATTAGGCGTTTTACTTTATCGGTATTAGGTTGCCTGTTCTCGTTCAATGTATCGAGTATGCCCCCTATACAGTTAGTTACGCTCGACTACCCTCCCTATATTGTCACTCATGACGGAGAGCTATCCGGTGTGGCTATAGAACTGGTGGAGTCGGTGTTTGAAGAGTTAAATGTTCCGATATCGATAGAAGTGCTGCCATGGGCGAGAGCATTGAGTAATGTCCAGTTTGGGCGTGCTGATGTCTGGGTTAATAATGATTTTGGTGCTCGCAGCATCATGGCCAGTGAGCAAATGGAAGATATCTTGGAGATATTATCTCCGCCTATTGAGGCGACGCCAAGCTATATCGCTTTTTCGAAACTCAAAGAGCATGCGTGGCTACGGGATAGATTCGATGAAGTACTACGAGACATGAAAGAAGATGGCCGCTATGAGGCGATCATTGATCGCTATTTCGAACGCTTAAAAGAGCGTGAGGTAAGAGAAAAGGACTGACGTATTAACGACAGCCCTTGTTGTTTATGTAAGCGAGTAAGTGATTACCAACCTTTAACTACGCCACCTTGGAAGATGTCTGATGCCGCAGAGTAAACTTCTTCAGTTTGGTACGCTTTAACGAAATTAACTACGTTTTCAGCTTGTGCGTTGTCTTCACGTGCAACGATGAGGTTTACATACGGAGACTCTTTATCTTCAACAAAAATGCCATCTTTTTGTGGAGTTAGGTTGATAGAGCTAGCGTAAGTTGTGTTGATTACAGCAAGAGCTACGTCATCTAAAGAACGAGGAAGCTGAGCAGCGTCTAGTTCAACAATCGTGATGTTCTTAGGGTTTTCTACGATGTCACGAACCGTTGCAAGAAGGCCAGCTCCTTCACGTAGTTTAAGTAGACCTTGTTGCTCAAGTAATAGTAGAGAGCGACCTAGGTTAGTTGGATCGTTTGGTACTGCGATGCGAGCGCCATCTTGGATCTCATCAACCGATTTTACTTGCTTAGAGTAACCAGCAATTGGGTATACAAATGTATTGCCCGCGATAGTTAGCTTGTAACCACGGTCAGCTACTTGCTGATCTAGGTATGGCTTATGTTGGAATGCGTTGATGTCGATTGAACCGTCATCCAGTGCTGCGTTTGGCGTTACGTAATCCGTGAAAGTAACAAGCTCCACATCTAGGCCATACTTCTCTTTAGCCACTTTTGCTGCAACTTCAGCAACCTGTGCTTCAGCACCCGCCATTACACCTACTTTTATTTTGCTTGTGTCGGCTTCTTTTTCGCCACAACCCGCTAGAACTAGTACAGACGCTGCTGCTGCTATAGTCAAAAGACCTTTAATACTGAATTTCATCACTATCTCCTTATGAATAATCTTTGAATTTGTTATATTTTTATCGGTGATCAACGCGACGAACAATCGCATCACCGATAGATTGAATGATTTGCACGAGTACGATTAACATCACAACTGTCACTGCCATAATCACGACATCATAGCGGTGGAAGCCGTATCGAATCGCGACGTCGCCTAGACCACCGCCGCCTACTGTACCTGCCATTGCAGAGTAGCTGACTAGCGTCACTAGGGTAATCGTTACCGAGTTAACAATCGTAGGCATCGCTTCAGGAAGCAGTACCTTAGAAATAATTTGCATTGGTGTTGCGCCCATAGACTGCGCTGCTTCAACCAAGCCCGTCGGAACTTCTAACAAAGCACCTTCAATCAGACGCGCAACAAATGGGATTGCGCCAATCGTGAGCGGTACGATTGCTGCTGTGGTGCCGATAAAGGTACCCACTAACAGCTTAGTCACCGGAATGATTGCTACCATCAGTACTAAGAATGGTACTGAGCGGCCTATGTTGACCACAGCACCAAGAATCCCATTAAGTTTGGTATTCTCAAGTAGTCCGCCTTTCTTGGTAATATGAAGAATAACACCGAGTGGAATACCCACCGCAAAGCCAACGATACCTGCGACTGCAACCATGTAGAGTGTTTCCCACGTTGCACCAAGCAATAGGTTGCTGTTGAGGCTCAGCCACTGTGAAATTTCATTAAAGGACATAACCTAGCACCTCTACTTTTACATTGTGCTCACGCAGGAACTCAATCGCTGCATTGTCATCTTGTTCATTACCAAACAGCTCAGCCACCATCATGCCGAACTTAACGCCGCCAGCGTAATCGAGATCCGAGCTTAGGATGCTCACATCAATATTGAACTTACGAGCAATCTGAGTCATTAAAGGCGCATCAACGGTCGCACCAGTAAACTCTAAACGAACAAGTGGGTAGCTTCCTTCAACACGAGTTTCTTGTAGTCGAGCCTGGTAATCTTCAGGAATCGATAGATCGAGTGTCGAGCGAATAAATTGGTGTGCCAGCTCTGTTTTAGGGTGCGCGAAAATCTCGCCAACGGTACCTTTCTCAACCAATTCACCGCCACCAATGATTGCTACTTCATGACAGATGCTTTTTACTACATCCATTTCGTGAGTGATGAGCAGAATGGTGATATTTAACTTACGATTGATCTCTTTCAGCAACTCTAGAATCGATTGAGTTGTTGCCGGATCAAGTGCGCTGGTCGCTTCGTCACACAGAAGCACCTTAGGATCAGACGCTAGAGCGCGGGCAATCGCAACACGTTGCTTCTGGCCGCCACTTAAGTTGGCTGGGTAGCTTTCATGCTTATCAGCTAAGCCCACCAGTTTTAGCAACTCAGTCACTTTTGCTGAAATATGGCCCTTATCTTTACCTGCTAGCTCTAAAGGTAGTGCGACGTTGTCAAACACGGTACGTGAAGAGAGCAAGTTAAAGTGCTGGAAAATCATACCGATGTTACGGCGAGCTTCACACAGCTCCGATTTTGATAGCTTAGTGAGATCCACACCATCAACAATAATAGAACCCGTTGTAGGGGCTTCTAGCATGTTTACACAACGAATAAGTGTACTTTTCCCTGCTCCTGACGAGCCAATAACACCAAAGATATTTCCCTGTGGGATCTGTAGGTTAATCTCTTTCAAGGCATGGATTTCCTTAGTACCTTGATAGAACACCTTATTTACTTGATTAATTTCAATCATCGAGAAACTCGTTTCAGCTTAGGAGCAGTAGATTATTTTGAACTATATCTCATTTACTAGAGGATGCTATGGCTTTGTGCGAAAGCTGTCAATAGATATTTTTACGTCTAGACGTCTAAACGTATTATTGACCAAATCAATTTGTCATTAGATAGAGATTTCGGCAATAAGCGTTAAGTTTGGTTACCAGAATATCGCTAGATTAACCAACCTGTTCCTTGCTATGACTGAGGGTTTGCCGCGCTTGATAAGATGGCATATTGCAACGACTTGGGTATAATCTTCTTTATATAAAGCAAATAACGAGAAGCATATTTTGGCGAAACCAGCAGTCTTTTTAGATCGTGATGGCGTGATTAACGTAGATCATGGCTATGTACACGATGAGCACGATTTTGAATTTATTGAAAGCGTGTTTGAAGCGACCAAGAAACTGAAAGATATGGGCTACTTACTGGTCTTAGTAACCAACCAGTCAGGTATAGCACGTGGCAAGTTCAGTGAAGATCGCTTCCTAGACTTAACTCAGTGGATGGACTGGAACTTTGTCGATAATGGCGTTGAGTTCGATGGTTTTTACTACTGCCCGCATCATGCTGAACATGGTCAAGGTAAATATAAAGAAGATTGCGATTGTCGTAAGCCAAAGCCAGGTATGTTTATCTCTGCTCGCGATTTCTTAAAAATCGATATGGCTAACTCTGTTATGGTTGGCGATAAAGCTGAAGATATGATGGCAGCCGAAGCCGCTGGCGTTGGGACTAAGATTTTAGTTCGTACAGGTAAGCCAGTGACAGAAAAGGGTGAGACGATAGCATCCGTTGTGCTTGATAGTATTAAAGATGTTCCAGCATTCCTAACTAAATAAGCTCAGATAGGTCGCTACGTGCGACCTTTATTTTCTCTGGAGGTTTTGATGAAGTATCGTGCATTATTAGTCGCTCTTGTCGGAGTGGGTCTTATTGGGTGTTCATACAACGAAGTGGAGCCTAAGAGCGCATACCAAGGTGAGTTTAAAAGCTATGCTTGCCAAGAGGATAAGAGCTTTAAAGTGGCTTATATGCCAAATGACCCCAAAGCGTTATTACGCCTTCCTGAAAATGACTACCGCCTAGTTCGAGTGCGTTCAGGTTCAGGTGTTAAGTATATTCTTGATGACGGTACCTCTGAGACGCTAAATCCAGTGACGCTTTTCACAAAAGGCAATCAAGCTCGCTTAGAGTTAGGGCGCGTCGTTTACAAGAACTGTGTAACCGAAGAATAATAGCCAATCATGACTCGGAGGCAGAATGTTTGCCTCCATTACTTCATATCAGCACCCTAAGTATCTTAAACACCTATGAGCAAAAAACTAACCATTCTTGATATCGCCAAATTGTCTGGCGTTGGTAAATCGACCGTATCACGTGTGTTGACGAACGATCCCAAAGTAAAGCCCGCGACACGAGAAAAAGTCGAACGCGTGATTCAAGAATCCGGTTATGTGCCTTCTAAGTCTGCCCAGTCGATGCGTGGTGGCAGCCAAAAAGTGGTCGGGGTGATTATCTCTCGCTTAGACTCGCCATCTGAGAACAAAGCTGTCGGTAGTATGCTCAACACGCTTTATGCAGCAGGCTATGACGTGGTGATCATGGAAAGCCAATTCGACCGAGATAAGACCAATGATCACCTTGATGTGCTCAAGAAGCGTAATGTCGATGGTGTGATTGTGTTTGGTTTTAGTGATTTTGATATTGATAAGCTCTCCAGCTGGCAAAATCGTAGTGTTGTTATCGCCATGGATACTGATAAAGTTTCTTCGATTAACTACGATAATGCTCTAGTCATTACCAAAGCTCTGGAATACCTACAAGAAAAGGATGTCGACAATATCGGCTTTATTGGTGTCGATCCTAGTGATAAAACGACTGGTCAGTTACGTCTCAACGCTTACCTAAATTGGTGTCAGCGCCATTCGGTGGTGGCTCATTATCAAACTGGACAGCTCAACCACGAAAGTGCTTATTTGCTGGTGGATAATGTCTTGACCGAGCAGACTGAAGCGATTGTGTGTGCCAGTGATACCTTAGCCTTAGGCGTGATCAAGCGTTTGCAAGAGCTCAACCGAGAAGACGTGATAGTGACGGGCGTCGGTGGAAATGAGCTACTTTCATTTCTTTTCCCCAAAGTATTCAGCATAGACCCTGGCTATTCTTTAGCTGGTGAAAAAGCGGCTAACCTGTTGATCTCTCATATAAATGGCGAAAAAGAACAGGTTCATCTTACTCAGGAACCGCTCGCTCTATAAGCCATTATTTCTAAAGTGATTTAAAATTATACTGTGATCTTATTCAATTAATGGGACTGTTCCCATTTTAATTCAAAATTAGATCTGACAGTATAATAACCATCATTGGGAATGTTCCCAAAAATGTAAACCAAAGAATATCAAGTCAGTTTGAATTGAACAGAATGAGAATCCAATTAGGGTGGACATGGATATGAGTAAGATAGCGAAACAAGAAGTTGAGCGTCTAATTGAACTAGTCGGTGGACGTGACAATATCGCGAGCGTAAGTCACTGCCTAACTCGCCTTCGCTTTGTATTGAATGAGACAAGCAAAGCTGATGAGAAAGCGCTAGAAGCACTGCCTTTAGTTAAAGGCTGCTTTACTAACGCAGGTCAGTTTCAAGTTGTGATTGGTACTGAAGTTGATGAAGTATACAAGGTACTTATCGAGCTAGCTGGTAAGAGCGAGGCGTCAAAAGACGAAGCCAAACAAGCCGCTCGCCAGAACATGAACATCTTGGAACGCGGTATTTCCCATCTCGCTGAAATCTTTGTGCCGCTGCTTCCTGCCATCATTACAGGTGGTCTAATTCTTGGTTTCCGTAACGTGATTGGCGACATCAAAATGTTTGATGGTCAGTCGCTGACTGAAATTAGCCAATTTTGGGCAACAGTACATAGCTTCCTATGGTTGATTGGTGAAGCGATCTTCTTCTTCCTTCCTGTCGGTGTGTGTTGGTCTACGGTTAAGAAGCTTGGTGGCACGCCAATTCTTGGTATTACTTTAGGTATCACACTGGTATCGCCACAGTTGATGAACGCTTATTTGATTGGTAAGCAAGTTCCAGAAGTGTGGGACTTTGGCTTATTTGTGATTGAAAAAGTGGGTTATCAAGCTCAGGTCATTCCAGCGATGCTGGCTGGTGTCGCACTGGCGTTTATTGAAACCAACTTAAAGCGAATCGTTCCGTCGTACTTGTACTTAGTGGTTGTACCGTTTGTATCTATCATTGTTTCTGTTGTGCTAGCCCATTCACTAATCGGTCCTTTTGGTCGCGTATTAGGTGATGGTGTTGCATTTGCAGCCAAAGCAGCGATGACAGGTGATTTCGCTATGATTGGCTCAATGGTGTTTGGTTTTCTTTATGCGCCATTGGTGATTACTGGTATTCACCACACCACTAACGCGGTTGATCTGCAGCTAATGCAAGAACTTGGCGGCACCCCAATTTGGCCACTGATTGCATTGTCAAACATTGCGCAAGCATCAGCAGTTGTCGGTGTCATTCTCATTAGTAAAAAGCATGGCGAGCGTGATATTTCGGTACCAGCGGCTATCTCTGCTTACCTAGGTGTTACAGAGCCTGCTATGTATGGCATCAACTTGAAATACAAGTTTCCAATGCTAAGCGCGATGATTGGTAGTGCGATTGCTGCGGCAATTTGTGGTAGCGCAGGTGTGATGGCGAATGGTATCGGTGTTGGCGGTCTACCTGGCATTCTGTCAATTCAACCACAATTTTGGGGCATTTTCGCTATCGCTATGTTAGTCGCTATTGTTGTCCCTGTCGCATTGACTCTGTTCTTCTACAAACGTGCGCAAATGAAAGGTGAACTAGAGCCTGCTAACGCTTAATTACTCTTCCTAATTTGGAGCGGCGGTTTGCCGCTCCGTTTTCAACGATTTTTATTTTTGGTAAGTGAGTTTAGTCATGACAACGAAGGTTAATGATGCAAATTGGTGGAAAACAGCGTCTATCTACCAAATCTATCCAAAGAGTTTTTGTGATAGCGGCAGTAAAGGGACAGGGGACATTCAAGGCATAATCTCTAAGCTCGACTACCTCAAGCTCTTAGGGATTGACGCGATTTGGTTAACCCCAGTCTATCAATCACCGATGATTGACAATGGCTATGACATTTCGGATTACTATGCGATTAACCCAGACTTTGGCAGTATGGAAGATTTCGACCAACTGCTGTCTGAAGCACATCAGCGTGGTATTCGTATCATTATGGATATCGTGGTTAACCATACCTCTACCGAGCATCACTGGTTCCAATCGGCTTTGGCGGATAAGAATAGCCCTTATCGTGATTACTACATCTGGAAAGATCCGGTTGAAGGTCAAGCACCGAACAACTGGCAGTCAAAGTTTGGCGGCAGTGCTTGGGAACTTGATGAGAAAAGTGGTCAATACTTCCTGCATTTATTTGCTAAAGAGCAAGCGGATTTAAACTGGGAAAACCCAACCGTTCGCGCTGAAGTAAAAGAAGTGATCAGCTTTTGGGCAGAGAAGGGTGTCGATGGTTTCCGCTTAGATGTGATTAACCTTATCTCTAAACAGCAAGATTTCCCAAGTGATGATATTGGTGATGGTCGCCGCTTCTATACTGATGGCCCACGTGTGCATGGGTACTTACAAGAGATCAGCGAAGCGGTATTTCAAAAGTATGGCAGCGTGACGGTGGGAGAGATGTCTTCGACTACGCTAGAGCATTGCCAGCAGTATTCATCATTAGACAATAAAGAATTGTCGATGGTGTTTAACTTTCATCACCTAAAAGTGGATTACCCAAATGGTGAGAAGTGGACCAAAGCACCATTTGATTTCCTACAACTAAAACAGATTTTCAATCACTGGCAAACCGGCTTAAATGGCAAAGGCTGGGGGGCGTTATTTTGGTGTAACCACGATCAGCCACGCGTTGTGAGCCGCTTAGGTAATGATCAACAGTATCGAATTGAGTCAGCAAAAATGCTCGGTGCGTCAGTCCATATGATGCAAGGTACGCCATATATCTATCAAGGTGAAGAGATCGGCATGACCAACCCAGGCTACACCTCGATTGAGCAATATCGTGATGTTGAAAGTACCAATATGTACGACATCATGGTCAATCAGCAAGGTGTTAGCCATGACGAGATGATCGCGATCTTAGCGCAGAAATCTCGTGATAATTCTCGTACCCCGATGCAGTGGAACAGCGAAGCGTATGCTGGCTTTTCTAAAGGCCAACCATGGCTTGAGGTTGCGAGCAACTACCCAGACATTAATGCCGACAAAGCAGTCGCTGATGATGACTCAGTGTTCTACTTCTATCAGCAACTCATTAAGCTGCGTAAAGAGATTGAAGTGATCACCACAGGTAACTATGTGGATCTCTATCCACAACACAGTGCTATCTTTGGCTACCAACGTAAATCTGAAAATCAGACATTAATCTGTTTGAATAACTATTATGGTGAAGAAGCAGAGTGTGTATTACCTGACGATTTTGATTGTGGTAACGCTGAGTACGCTTTAGCTAACTATGATCTTCAGGCTGATAGAGTGTCACAGCACCAGGTTTTGAGACCATACGAAACTCGAATTATCCTTTTGAATAACTAACGCCCCCTGTTAGTTATCGCCTCGGCCTTTGGTTGGGGCTTTTTTATATCTGGAGATTATTGGATGAGTAATGTGGATGAGGGAGTATTTGTGGATGTCAGAAACGAAAAAAGCCAACTCAGTGAGTTGGCTTTCTTGAATATGGTGGAGGGGGACGGATTCGAACCATCGAAGGCAGTGCCAGCAGATTTACAGTCTGATCCCTTTGGCCACTCGGGAACCCCTCCAGGGTGTTTTCTATTCTTTTTACGGAATAGCTTAATTAATGTTTTCCCAACACGTTAATCAAGTGTTTCTTATAACTTATCTACAAAGGCTATTTACCTTGAAGAAAGTATAAGAAGAAATATGGTGGAGGGGGACGGATTCGAACCATCGAAGGCAGTGCCAGCAGATTTACAGTCTGATCCCTTTGGCCACTCGGGAACCCCTCCAGGGTGTTTTCTATTCTTTTTACGGAATAGCTTAATTAATGTTTTCCCAACACGTTAATCAAGTGTTTCTTATAACTTATCTACAAAGGCTATTTACCTTGAAGAAAGTATAAGAAGAAATATGGTGGAGGGGGACGGATTCGAACCATCGAAGGCAGTGCCAGCAGATTTACAGTCTGATCCCTTTGGCCACTCGGGAACCCCTCCAGGGTGTTTTCTATTCTTTTTACGGAATAGCTTAATTAATGTTTTCCCAACACGTTAATCAAGTGTTTCTCACAACTTATCAAAAGGTTGTTCACCTAAAGAAAGTCACAAGAAGAAATATGGTGGAGGGGGACGGATTCGAACCATCGAAGGCAGTGCCAGCAGATTTACAGTCTGATCCCTTTGGCCACTCGGGAACCCCTCCAGGGTGTTTTATACTTAGACAATGATTTCCCAACACATTGCTCAAGTGCGGAGCGAATCATAGCAAACTCGCTCAAGCTGTAAAGCGTTTTCTTAGAATTTTGAATTGAATGGTGCCTTTTTGGGCAAAGGTGGCAGTAATTGACCATAAAGCTTAAACAATCAACGGTTTTACTTACACATTATTTCGCGCTCTTTACATTACTTGACGTTTAAATTGAGTATAAAGGGATACAATACGGGTAATTACTCTATACAGAACTTCGCTATGAAAAATAAAATTGTTTTGAGTTTGCTGTCGTTGTCTATTATTGCAGCAGTACCAACAGCTTACGCTAAAAGGCAAGGGCCATCTTCAGTGACGGTTGTGACCGAACAAGTGCAGACACATGAAGTATCTCAGTCGCTTGAATTAGTCGGAAAACTCGATGCCGAGCAATCGGTGGCCATTTCTCCTGAGGTCACAGGTAAAGTTGACGTTATCGCGGTTAAAGCCAATCAAGTGGTGCGTAAAGGTCAGCTTTTAGTTCAGTTAAATGATGATAAAGCGCGTGCAGCGGTCACAGAAGCTACTGCCTATTTAAAAGACGAGCAACGTAAGCTCAAAGAGTTTCAGCGTTTAGTGAAGCGCAATGCGATAACTCAGACCGAGATTGATGCTCAACAAGCTAGCGTTGATATTGCGAAAGCTCGTCTTGATGCTGCCAATGCTAATCTGAAAGAACTTCATATTAGTGCGCCTTTCGATGGTACGGTAGGCTTTATTGACTTTAGTCGCGGGAAAATGGTTAGTGCAGGTGCAGAACTTCTCAATTTAGATAACCTTTCCGTTATGCAGCTCGACCTCCAAGTACCAGAGCGATACCTCTCTCTGTTATCGCAAGGTATGAAAGTAAAAGCAACGACGGCTGCATGGCCTAGTAAACAGTTCGAAGGTGAAGTGGTAGGCATAGACTCACGCATTAACTCTGAAACTTTAAACTTGCGTGTACGTATCCACTTCGCTAATGCCGAGCAATATTTAAAACCGGGCATGCTAGTGTCTGCTGATATGGATTTTCCTGCCATCGAAGCGCCAATCATCCCCGTTCAAGCATTAGAGTATTCAGGCACTAAGCGTTTTGTTTATGTGGTCGGTGAAGACAGCAAAGTCCAGCGTACTGAAGTCACTTTAGGTGCGCGAATCGATAACCTCGTTGTGATTGAACAAGGATTAGAGATTGGTGAAAAGATTGTCGTACAAGGCATCGTAAATATGCGCGATGGCATTGCCGTGACTGAGCTAGGCAGCGATGCTCGTCCGAAAGTAGCGAATAAGAGCCAAGAAGGGGCGAACTAATGCTGTTATCTGACGTTTCTGTAAAGAGACCCGTTGCCGCTGTCGTCCTTAGCTTATTGCTGTGTGTGTTCGGTATTGTTTCTTTTAACAAGTTAGCGGTTCGTGAAATGCCAGACATTGAAAGTCCGGTTGTTTCGATCAGCACGCGCTACGAAGGTGCTTCCGCGACCATCATTGAAAGCCAAATCACTTCCAACCTTGAAGACCAGTTGTCGGGGATAAGTGGTATTGATGAAATTTCGTCAACCACGCGTAATGGTATGTCTCGTATTACCATCACCTTTGACCTAGGCTATGATCTCAATACAGGTGTGAGCGATATACGTGATGCAGTTGCTCGTGCGCAGCGCTCGCTGCCTGATGAAGCTGATGATCCGATCGTATTTAAAAACAACGGCTCAGGTGAGGCTTCACTCTATATCAACCTTAGTTCGTCTGAAATGGACCGAACTCAGCTGACAGACTATGCCGAGCGCGTATTGATGGACCGTTTCAGTTTGATTTCAGGGGTGAGTTCAGTCGATGTTTCTGGTGGTTTGTACAAAGTCATGTACGTAAAACTTAAACCAGAGCAGATGGCTGGCCGTGGAGTGACTACATCAGATATTACGTCAGCACTGCGCAGTGAAAACATCGAAAGCCCTGGTGGTGAGGTGCGCAACGACCAAATCGTTATGTCAGTTCGCACTGCACGTAGCTACAATAAGACGCAAGACTTTGAGTATTTGGTCGTTAAACGTGCGAGTGATAATTCACCAATTTACCTACGTGACGTAGCGGAGGTATACATTGGCGCAGAGAACGAAAACTCAACCTTTAAAAGTGATGGTGTAGTGAATGTCAGTATGGGTATTGTGCCTCAATCGGACGCAAACCCATTAGAAGTCGCCAAATTAGTTCATAAGCAAGTTGAAGACATTCAGCAGTTCTTGCCTGATGGTACTCGCCTTGCGATTGACTATGACTCGACAGTCTTCATTGAACGTTCCATCACTGAGGTGTATAGCACACTATTTATTACTGGTGGTCTTGTTGTACTGGTCTTGTACATCTTTATTGGTCAAGCGCGTGCAACCTTAATCCCTGCAGTGACGGTACCTGTATCACTTATATCTTCTTTCATTGCCGCTTATTACTTTGGCTTTTCGATTAATTTGATCACTTTGATGGCTCTTATCTTGTCGATTGGTCTGGTAGTTGATGATGCGATTGTTGTAGTTGAAAACATCTTCCATCACATCGAAAGGGGTGAAAAACCACTGCTTGCCGCTTATAAAGGAACGAGAGAAGTCGGCTTTGCGGTCATTGCTACAACGCTAGTACTGGTGATGGTTTTCCTACCTATTTCATTTATGGATGGCATGGTTGGTCTGCTATTTACTGAGTTCTCAGTGTTACTCGCGATGTCAGTGATCTTCTCATCACTGATTGCTCTGACACTGACACCTGTTCTTGGCAGCAAACTGCTTAAAGCGAATGTAAAACCAAGCCGCTTCAATATGTTCATTGATCGTATGTTTGGCCGTTTAGAGTCGGGCTACCGAAAGGCCCTCAAGGGGGCACTGAAATGGAAGTGGGCAGCTCCGCTTATCATTCTCTCTTGTATTGGTGGCAGTTGGGGGCTAATGCAGCAAGTACCAGCTCAGTTAACACCCTCTGAAGACCGCGGTGTAATTTTTGCCTTTGTGCGTGGTGCCGATGCAACTAGCTATAACCGTATGTCAGCGAATATGGACATTGTCGAAGAGCGTCTAATGCCATTGCTTGGCCAAGGTTTCTTAAAGTCCTTCAGTATCCAATCACCGGCATTTGGCGGTAATGCTGGGGATCAGACCGGCTTTGTAATCATGATTCTGGATGACTGGAATGACCGTGATGTCACAGCGCAGCAAGCGTTAGGGCAAGTACGTAAAGCGTTAGCGGGTATTCCAGATGTGCGAGTGTTCCCATTCATGCCAGGTTTCCGTGGTGGTTCGAGCGAACCTGTTCAGTTTGTACTTGGTGGTTCTGACTACCCTGAACTCAAAGCATGGGCAGAGAAGTTGGAGCGGTTAGCGGAAGAGTCGCCGTTTATGGAAGGCGCAGATATTAACTACTCTGAGAAAACTCCTGAGCTGGTTGTTTCTGTCGATAAACAGCGCGCGGCTGAGCTAGGCATCAGTGTCCAAGATATTTCTGAAACGCTTGAGATTATGCTCGGTGGTAAGAGTGAAACGACCTTTGTTGAGCGCGGTGAAGAGTATGACGTTTATTTACGTGGTGATGAGAACAGCTTCAACAACGCTTCTGACTTAAGCCAAATCTATATGCGCACTGCTTCCGGAGAGTTGGTGACGCTCGATGCGGTAACTAAGATTGAAGAAGTTGCGTCATCAATCCGCCTTTCACACTACAACAAGCAAAAAGCAATTACTGTAACGGCAAATTTGTCGGACGGTTATACGCTTGGTGAGGCATTAGATTACCTTGATCAGCAAGCAATTGAGCTTCTCCCTGGCGATATCTCGGTAAGTTACTCTGGCGAGTCTAAAGACTACAAAGAGAACCAATCGAGTATTCTGATTGTATTCGCGCTCGCATTGCTGGTGGCCTACTTAGTACTGGCTGCTCAGTTTGAAAGCTTTATTAACCCATTGGTCGTGATGTTTACGGTTCCTATGGGGGTATTTGGTGGCTTCCTAGGTTTGTTCTTGATGAATCAGGGCCTCAATATCTATAGCCAGATTGGCATGATCATGCTGATTGGTATGGTAACCAAGAATGGTATTTTGATTGTCGAGTTTGCTAACCAACTGCGTGACCGTGGTATCGAGTTTGAAAAAGCGATTGTCGATGCGTCTGCCCGTCGTCTTCGCCCAATTATGATGACAGCGTTTACTACATTGGCAGGTGCGATTCCGTTGATTATGTCGACAGGTGCCGGTTATGAAAGCCGAGTTGCTGTCGGTACGGTAATCTTCTTCGGTATGGCCTTTGCGACCTTGGTGACCTTGTTTGTTATCCCTGCGATGTATCGTTTGATTTCAGCATCTACTCAATCACCGGGTCATGTCGAAGCCGAGCTAAACAAAGAGCTTAGTCATGATGTGAAGGCTCGTGCCTCACACGGAGACCTTAATTAAGCAGGCGGGAACAGGCTTTGCTCTAGGAAACTGTCATTCCATAGAGCGACGAAGGAGCGAGTAGGGAATCTCATCGAGTATTTGATTTGCTTTAAGAGATCCCCAACTCGTTCATCCCTCACTATTGAGGATGACGAATTTATTTACTCAAACTAAAGAGGGTTGACGTTTTCGCGTCAACCCTCTTTTTTGTTCTGCTCTTTGTTAGCCGTAATTTACACTATAGCGGGTCGGCTTATGGTTCATCGCTAGCACTAGGTTTAGAGCGATAGCACCAAGGATAGATAGACCAATCACTTCAGGCGAAACGAAGAAGAATGAAGCAACCAAGATAACAAAGTCGATCGCGAGTTGAGATTTGCCCACCGAAATTCCAAACTTGTCCTGAATGAATAGACATAAGACATTGAAACCGCCCAAGCTTGAACGGTGGCGGAATAGGATCAACATACCTAAGCCCATCAGTAATCCACCTGCTACGGCACAATAAACGGCGTTGATGCTGTCTAAACTGATGACTAAATAAAGGTGATCAGCAAAGATTGACACTAAAGCGCCTGAAATTGCACTGTTAAAAGCAAAGCGAGAACCAAAGCGTTTCCATGCTAAAAGGTAAAAAGGGCAGTTAGCAGCAAAATAAAGCACACCAAAAGAGAGAGGTACGAATTGACTCGCCAATAGAGCTAAGCCTGTGGTACCACCCGTCAGTAGCGACGCTGATTGTAAAAAGAAGACGCCCTGAGCAACTAAGAAGGTGCCAGTTAAAATTGCGATCCAATCTTCTTTTCTTGAGTGTTTTTCCATCAATTTGAAATTTAACTAGTAAATAATGGCGAGCATACTATTTAAAAATGAAGGATTTCGGTAGCTTGAGAGCGAAATTTGAGGTAAACCTATGTAATTATCGTTTTACGGAGTGTAAAGGACGAAATTGACACTTTGCTAAGTAAACACTTGGTGAAAAGGTCATCATGATATTCTTCGTAAAGCATTATGAAAAAACTGCATGAGAAAAAATGAATTTTTCTCTTTATGACCTAGATCAAATTATGTAAAATGCGCGTCATTAGCTTAATGCAAACGTTTGCGTCAGGTGAGAAACGTCGGTATTGAGGTCAAAAATCAGTTTTTTTGCAATTTTTAAGTCTTAATCTGAGTCAGGAGATACAGATGCTAAAGCGTGATATGAACATCGCAGATTACGATGCGGAACTGTTCGCAGCAATCCAAGAAGAAACTCTTCGCCAGGAAGAACACATTGAACTTATCGCTTCTGAAAACTACACCAGCCCACGTGTAATGGAAGCTCAAGGTTCTCAGCTAACAAACAAGTACGCTGAAGGTTACCCAGGCAAGCGCTACTACGGTGGTTGTGAGTACGTTGACAAAGCAGAAGCTCTGGCTATCGACCGTGCATGTCAGCTATTTGGTTGTGAGTACGCCAACGTACAGCCACATTCTGGTTCTCAAGCTAACAGCGCTGTTTACATGGCACTACTGAACCCAGGCGATACGGTTCTAGGTATGAGCCTAGCGCACGGTGGTCACCTGACTCACGGCTCTCCAGTAAACTTCTCTGGTAAGCACTACAACGTTATCCCTTACGGTATCGACGAAGCAGGCCAAATCAACTACGACGAGATGGAACAACTTGCGCTTGAGCACAAGCCGAAGATGATCATCGGCGGTTTCTCTGCATACTCGCAAATCGTTGATTGGGCTCGCATGCGTGAAATCGCAGACAAAGCAGGCGCTTGGCTATTTGTTGATATGGCTCACGTAGCGGGTCTAATCGCTGCTGGCGAATACCCAACACCAGTACCACATGCTCACGTTGTAACGACAACGACTCACAAAACGCTAGCAGGTCCACGTGGTGGTCTTATCCTGTCTAATGCGGGTGAAGAGATGTACAAAAAGCTGAACTCAGCGGTATTCCCTGGTGGTCAAGGTGGTCCTCTTATGCACGTTATTGCTGGTAAAGCAGTAGCGTTCAAAGAAGCAATGGAACCTGAATTCAAAGCTTACCAAGCTCGCGTAGTTAAAAATGCAAAAGCGATGGTTGCTCAGTTCCAAGAGCGCGGTTACAAAATCGTTTCTAACGGTACTGAAAACCACCTTTTCCTAGTTGACCTAATCGACAAAGACATCACAGGTAAAGATGCAGATGCAGCACTAGGTGCAGCAAACATCACGGTAAATAAGAACTCAGTACCGAACGACCCACGTAGCCCATTCGTTACGTCTGGTATCCGTGTAGGTTCTCCAGCAATTACTCGTCGCGGTTTCACTGAAGAAGATGCGAAAGAGCTAGCGAACTGGATGTGTGACGTGCTAGATAACATCGGCAACGAGGAAGTTATCGAAGCAACGAAAGCAAAAGTGCTCGATATCTGTAAGCGTCTACCTGTTTACGCGTAATTTTTCTGCCTGAATGGTTCTATTTCTGCGTCAAAGGTGCTCATTTACTATCGTAAACTCCGCGCCTTTTCCTTGAACTAGAAACCATTCAGTTGAAAATGAATTGAAGCCTCATCATTTGATGGGGCTTTTTTAAATTCTGAGATTCAGTCATTCCATAGAGCGACGAAGGAGCGAGTAGGGAATCTCGAAACTCGAAACTCGTTTACTTAGGCAGGCTGATTAATGTGCCTGACTTACACTTAAATGAATAGTACTTACTGCTTTCACTAAACTTACCTAAACCTTCACCATCACAGTAGTCGAAGTTAATATCACGCATTGTTGCTAGCGTTTCTTCGCTGTTGAGGGAGAACTTAGAGCCATCGGCACAAACAATGCGTACACGCTCATCATCACTAACTGAATAAAGAGAAACATCGGTATTACAAAGCTCAAAAGAGGCTTCACGAAAGTTGTCTTGCTTTGTATTTGAAGCGCAGCCAGCAGTAAGTGTCGCCAGCGCAATTGCGACTAATCCTAATCTCTTCATAATAAATCCTTAGGTGATTTTATCTTGTGCTTATAACTAGTTAGGTAAGCCTATATAAGAGTAGTTGTTCATTCAATAGAAATTAAAAAAGGCTGACATATTTAGCCAGCCTTTTATTCGTTTAATAAACGTTTAGCTTACTTCTACACCTTGCGCTTGAAGGTCAGCGTGGTAAGAAGAACGTACGAATGGGCCACAAGCTGCATGAGTAAAGCCTAGCTCAAGTGCGATCTCTTTAAGCTCATCAAACTCAGAAGGCGGAACATAACGCTCTACTGGTAAGTGGTGACGGCTCGGAGCTAAGTACTGGCCTAGTGTCAGCATGGTAACACCATGTTCGCGAAGGTCTTTCAGAACTTGGATGATCTCTTCTTTTGTTTCGCCAAGACCCATCATAACACCAGACTTTGTTGGGATATCAGGGTGCTGTTCTTTGAATTTCTGTAGCAGTTGTAGTGACCACTTGTAGTTCGCCCCTGGGCGAGCCTTACGGTATAGGCGCGGTGCCGTCTCTAGGTTGTGGTTAAATACATCTGGTGGATTGTCTTTCATTAGATCCAACGCAACATCCATACGGCCACGGAAGTCAGGGACAAGAGTTTCAATTCTAATGTTCGGGTTAAGAGCACGGATCTCGCGGTTACAATCAGCAAAGTGTTGCGCGCCGCCATCGCGTAGGTCGTCACGGTCAACTGACGTAATAACGACATACTTAAGCTTCATATCTTGGATGGTTTTAGCTAGTTTTTTCGGTTCATCCGCTTCAGGAGTAAGAGGGCGGCCATGGGCAACGTCACAGAATGGGCAGCGGCGAGTACAAATTGCACCAAGGATCATAAACGTAGCGGTACCGTGGTTAAAACATTCCGCTAGGTTTGGACATGAAGCCTCTTCACAAACAGAGTGGAGGTTATTTTTACGCATAGCCGACTTAATGTCTTGGATACGTTGGCTGTCCGCTGGGAGCTTGATCTTCATCCATTCAGGTTTACGAAGAACTTCTTTTTGCTCTGTTGGCATGTTCTTTACTGGAATCAGTGCCATTTTGTCAGCGTCGCGGTATTTAACGCCTTTTTCCATTTGGATTGGTTTACTCATGCTTCTCTTACTTCTCGTTACTGTTTGTCTTATTGGCTGGCTAATGTTGTGGATTCAACGTGGTCATAACCGAGTAGAGCCACCAGTTCTTCGACTAGCTTGTGTTCGACCTCGATGATGTCATTTGGACCACCAAGCTGACTCACTTGAACCATTTCCATTCCAGCATAACCACAAGGATTGATGCGGTGGAATGGTGATAAGTCCATATTTACATTTAATGCTAAACCATGGAACGAACATCCTTTACGGATTCGCAAACCTAAGGAACAGATTTTTTTGCCATCTACATAAACACCCGGTGCATCTGGGCGTGCTGCAGAGTCGATATTGTATGTCTTTAGCGTGTTAATTACGAGATTCTCGATATGCGTGACGAGATCTCGTACACCAATTTTTTTTCGACGAAGGTTTATCAGGAAATATGCGACTAGCTGACCTGGCCCATGGTAAGTCACTTGACCACCGCGGTCACTTTGTACCACTGGAATATCACCAGGGTTTAGTAAGTGTTCTGCTTTACCTGCTTGTCCTTGAGTGAAAACGGGGTTGTGTTCAACGAGCCAAACCTCATCGGCGGTTTCATCCGTTCTGTTATCGGTGAAGTCATGCATTGCGCGCCAAATTGGCTCGTAATCTTGTCTGCCGAGATGTTTCACCACAAGCTTGTTTTGCATTCCGCTGTTCCATCGTCGATTAATAAAGTAAACGGATTATAAACTGCTTCTGGCTATCGAACTATATGCCAGTAACACATTTTTAACCCTAGAGTTTCTGTAGGATATTTATCTATTTGATATCTAAAAAGAAAGCAGCTTTCGCTGCTTTCAAAATAATTTGATAGATTAAAATTAAATTATAGGACCATGCGTACGATGTCGATCTCACCCAATTCTTTGTATAGGGTCTCAACCTGGTCGATTGAAGTAGCAGTGATGTTCACTGACACCGAGTGATAATTACCCTTAGCGCTTGGCTTAACTGTTGGGCTGTAATCACCTGGAGCATGGCGTTGGATCACTTCTAAAACCTTCTCTGGCAGTTCAGGCTTTGCGTAGCCCATAACCTTGTAAGTAAAAGAACAAGGGAACTCAAGCAGGTCTTTCAGTTTAGCGTCTGAGTTAATGTTCAGCATGTTGGAACTCCAAGTTGAAAGTCGTTGTTTGTAGCGCGGAATAGTAATGCCTATCGAAAAGGATCTCAAGGTATCGTGATTCGCGGCTGACTGTTATCAATACAATTAAAAAAGCCGCACTAGGCGGCTTCTTATCAGCTATATCCCGAAATTACAGGAAGCTTTTAAACAGCATTACAATGTAATCCCATAGGCGGCTAAATAGGCTGCCTTGCTCTACGTCTTCTAGTGCTAGAAGTGGGTACTCTGCAATATCTTCACCTTCTAGTTGATAGTATAGCTTACCAACTACATCTCCCTTCTTAATTGGGGCTTCTAACTCTTTTTCAAGTACAAAGCTAGCCGTTAGGTTTTTCGCTTGGCCACGAGGTAGTGTTACGTAGGTATCTTGGTCAAGACCCAGAGCAACAGTATCTTTGTTACCCATCCAGATCTTTTCTTTTACAAAGGTTTCGCCTGCTTTATGCGGAGCCACTGTTTCGAAGAAGCGGAAGCCGTAGCTAAGTAGCTTTTTGCTTTCAGACTTACGAGCATTCGCATTCTTTGTGCCCATTACAACCGCAACTAAGCGCATTTGCCCTTCAGTTGCTGAGCTCACTAAGTTGAAGCCTGCACCACTGGTGTGGCCTGTTTTAATACCATCAACGTTCATGCTCTTATCCCAAAGTAAACCGTTACGGTTGTACTGGGTGATGCCGTTATAGGTGAATTTCTTTTGTGAGTATATGCGGTACTCATCGGGTACATCACGTATCAGGGCTCTGCCAAGTAGAGCCATATCGTAAGGTGTAGAGAACAAGTCAGGGTTATCTAAACCGTGCACGTTTGCAAAGTGACTGTTTTTCATGCCAATAGAGTCAGCCCATGCATTCATAAGATCGACGAACGCGTCCTCAGAACCTGCGATATGTTCAGCCATCGCAACACAAGCATCGTTACCTGATTGAATGATAATGCCGTGGTTTAGGTCGTCCACTTTTACCGTTGTGCCGACCTCAATGAACATCTTTGATGAGTCAGGGAAGTTCTTTGCCCAAGCGTTTTTACTGACCGTTACCTCATCTTGGGGTGAAATGTTGCCACGTTTTATCTCTTGGCCAATCACGTAACTGGTCATCATTTTGGTAAGACTTGCAGGAGAAAGTTTGGTGTTCATTTCTTTCTCTGCCAAAACTTTACCAGAATGGAAGTCCATAAGAACGTAACCTTTCGCAGCGATTTGCGGAGCGTCAGGAACAACCATTGGTGAAGCGAAAACAGACGCTGCGAAAGTTGCAGAAAGCGCAATTGATGACACTAACGCTGATTTTAATAGTGATGTATTTTTCATAGTAACTACAGGTTTATCTAAAACTGTCCATATCTTAACAGAATCAATCACTCAAGCCAGTGTAGTAATTAAGTACACTGGATTGAGGACTAGTGGGATTTTATGAAAGCGCTGGTATAACCCAGCTCTTTTACTTGCTCTAGTGCTTTTTGGGTCAGCATATAGTCGTTAAACGGACCTAAAAACACACGGTGAATATCGTTAGTAGAGTTTACATAGCTCTTCACCGATAGCTTTTGACTCAAGTCTTGCGCTAAAGTTTCAACGCGATCTTGATGTTTTGATGAAGCCACTTGTACAACGAACATTGGCAGAGCTTCTTGTTTGTGTGCTTGGGTAGGCTTATCGACGGAGATGACTTCAATTGCTACGTTAGCGGTTCCGGTGCGGATGATATCAAGCTTCAATGCTGCAGCGTAGCTCAAATCAATAATGCGACCAGGATGGAAAGGACCACGATCGTTAATTCGAACCACAGTGGTTTTTCCATTGTCCTTATTGGTGACTTTAACATAGCTAGGGATTGGTAGCTCTTTATGCGCTGCTGTCATCGAGTACATGTCATAGATTTCACCGTTGGATGTTAAATGACCATGAAACTTCTTACCGTACCAAGATGCCAGACCCTCTTGCTTAAACCCTTTAGGATCTTTGATGATGGTATAGCTCTCACCACGCAGAGTATAATTGCTGTTGCCACCTAAACTATAAGGTTCATATTGCGGTGTTGCATCTTCTATATGGTCAACACTGATCGGTGCATCAGGGGCAATATCATCATCAATCGAATAACGCTTTGATGGGGATGAAGAACACCCAGCCAGCACAAAGCTAGCCAGAAGTGTAGGGAGCAGTAGCTGCTTGTTTATCATTTATATTGCCTTAGAGAATGCTTTTCTGTGGGTATGAATTGACATTAGAATGCCAAAGCCGGCCATTAGGGTAACCATTGATGTACCGCCATAACTGATAAGAGGTAGAGGAACACCAACTACCGGTAAGATGCCGCTTACCATGCCAATATTTACGAACACATAGACGAAGAAGCTCAATACGATACTTCCTGCCATCATTCGGCCAAAAGCGGTTTGCGCTTTACTCGCTAATACTAAACCTCGGCCAATGATAAATAAATACAGGCTGAGTAGCAGTAAGATGCCTATCAGTCCCCATTCTTCAGCGATTACCGCGAAGATAAAGTCAGTATGTCGCTCAGGTAAGAACTCAAGCTGAGATTGGGTGCCTTGCAGCCAGCCTTTGCCAGAGATACCACCGGAACCAATCGCGATTTTACTTTGAATAATGTGATAGCCAGCGCCAAGCGGATCGGACTCTGGGTTGAACAGGGTTCTTACCCTGACTTTTTGATACTCACGCATCAAGAAGAACCATAGGATTGGTAGAAATGCACCTAGACCGCACGCTGCGGCAAAGATGATCTTCCAGCTAATGCCGGCAAGGAAAATAACAAAGATACCTGAAGCTGCGATAAGGATTGAGGTGCCTAAGTCAGGCTGCTTAGCGATCAAGATGGTTGGTACAAACACCATGACGAGTGACATCACGAGAGTTTGAAATGTCGGTGGTAGTGGGCGCTTACCAATATAGCGAGCGATCATCAGTGGAACCGCCAGCTTTAATAGTTCCGACGGCTGAAAGCGGATAAAACCTAAATTCAGCCAACGCTGCGCACCTTTGGAGGCTTCACCAAAGAAAAGTACCCCAAGCAGTAACACAACACCGCTAACAAACATCAGTGGTGCTAAGGCTTCATAAGTACGTGGAGGGATTTGCGCTAAAAGCAGCATTATACCAAGCGACAGGCCCATGCGCATCGCTTGACGATCCATCATCGCCAGACTTTGTCCGCTCGCACTGTACATCACCACGAGACCAAAGCCCATTAATGCAAGAATGCCAAGCAGCAATGGTAAGTCTATATGGAAGCGCTCAAATAGAGCGCGATTTTGGCCTGTTGACGGATCAAGATCCATTATGTTCAGTCTCTTTATTTTCTATTAATACATGATCAAACACTTTGCGCACAACGGGGCCACCATGGGTTGATCCTCCTCCCGCATTTTCGAGCACTACGGTAACTATGATTTTTGGATCTTCTAATGGCGCAAAGCCAGTAAATAACGCATGATCTCGTAAATGTTCAGCGACTTCATCTGCGTTATATTTTTCATCTTCGGCCAGGCCAAATACTTGTGCCGTCCCTGATTTGCCTGCACTGATATATTCCGTATTGTAGAAAGCTCTGCGAGCTGTTCCTTTTTTGCCATAGTTAACAAGTCGCATTCCTTCGATGGCAATATCCCAAAATTTCTCATTTACCCCTTCAATTGGAGGGTGAGTATAAGTTTCAAGACCTGACAACTCTCGCTTTTCGAATCGCTCACCGTTGATAATCGTTGCGCGTAAAAGGTGAGGGGCAATGCGTTTACCGTTATTCACTAATACAGAAGTCGCTTTGGCGATTTGCATTGGAGTTGCGGTCCAATAGCCCTGTCCGATGCCCACAGGGATAGTATCACCTTGATACCAAGGTACACGGTGACGAGCCATCTTCCAGCTACGAGTTGGCATATTCGCCTTACTCTCTTCGTGAATATCAATGCCAGTATAATCACCAAAACCAAACATCATCATCCAGCGAGAAATTCGGTCAATACCCATGTCATAAGCGATTTGATAGAAGAAAGTATCTACTGACTCTTCAATCGCTTTAACAATATTAACCTTACCGTGTCCCCATGCTAACCAGTCACGAAATGGACGCGTTTTTGAATTTGGAATTTTCCAGTAACCAGGGTCATTGCGAGTGGTATAGGGTGTGATTACCCCTTCTTGTAGTGCCGCCACTGCCATAAATGGTTTTATGGTTGATGCAGGAGGATAGATCCCTAGTGTTGCTCGGTTAACTAAAGGACGATTTTTGTCATTGAGTAATGCTCGATACGCTGTGCCCGAAATGCCATGTACAAATGGGTTTGGATCATAGCTAGGGCTCGATACCATGGCCAGAACGCCGTTATCATGAGGGTCTAAAACCACTGCACTACCACGGCGTCCATCAAGTAACTTATGAATATAGAGCTGTAATTCAATATCAAGATTAAGAACAATGTCTTTTCCTGGCACCGGTGGTACATACTTTAAAGTGCGAATAACACGTCCACGGCTATTAACTTCGACTTCTTGATAACCTGCTGTACCGTGCAAAAGGTCTTCATAGTAGCGCTCAATACCCAGCTTACCGATGTCACGAGTGGCTTGGTAGTTGGCGTCTTTTTCTTCTCGGATAAGTCTCTGCATATCACGATCATTGATTCGTGATACGTAGCCAACCACGTGCGTGAGAACCTCTCCATAAGGGTAGTGACGCTTTAAAGCTGCGTTTACCGACACGCCGGGGAATTTGTATTGATTAACTGAAAACTTTGCAGCCTGATCTTGAGTAAGCTGAGTCAGAATAGGAACTGACTTAAAGCGACGTGTTTGACGACGCTCTTTCTTAAAACGCTCAACTTGTTCAGGGGTAATCTCTAGGATTTGTTGTAGACGTTGGATGGTGTCATCCATGTCTTTGACTTTTTCAGGTGTGATTTCAAGACTGAACACCGGACGGTTTTCAGCTAATAGATTGCCGTTGCGATCGTAAATCAAACCACGGTTTGGTGCGATAGGAACGACTTTGATTCGATTATCGTTAGAGCGAGTTTTGTAATCTTGATATTGGTTGATCTGGATATGGTATAAGTTGGTAACCAGAAGCCCCATCATAGTAACGATACCAATGAAAGCGACAATAGCGCGACTCTTGAATAGTCGCGCTTCCTCATGGTAATCCCTTATCTGGGTACGCTTTCGTAACATCTATTGTTATTCTCGGTGATACGGGTGGTTAGCGGTAATGCTCCACGCTCGGTATAAACTTTCTGCCATGACAATACGCACTAAAGGGTGCGGTAAAGTGAGTGCTGATAGCGACCAGCTTTGGTCTGCAGCTGCTTTACAAGCAGGAGCTAGACCTTCGGGCCCCCCGATAAGGATAGATACATCACGTCCGTCCAGCTTCCAGCTCTCTAGCTGCTCGGCTAGTTGCGGTGTATCCCACTTTTTACCAGGGATGTCGAGAGTAACAATTCGATTGCCTTTTGGCACTGCAGCCAGCATTGCCTCGCCTTCTTTTTGCAGAATCCTTGCAATATCGGCATTTTTCCCGCGTTTTCCGGCTGGAATTTCGACAAGTTCTAATGGCATATCATGAGGGAAGCGGCGTTTGTATTCTTGAAAACCCTCTTCCACCCATTTGGGCATTTTTGTACCAACGGCAATCAACTGTATCTTCATCGATTAGCCCCAAAGCTTCTCTAGTTGGTAAAGCTCACGTTGCTCTTCTTGCATTACGTGAATAATGGTTGTACCCATGTCTACAACAACCCATTCACCTTCTGCTTCACCATCAATGCCAAGAGGTTCTAAGCCGGCCATTTTTGATTCTTTTGCAACGTGCTCAGCGATAGAAGCGACGTGACGTTTCGACGTACCAGTACATACGATCATAAAATCGGTAATGCTTGATTTACCCTGAACATCAATGGTTTTGATGTCTTGGGCTTTCATGTCATCTACTTTGTCGACTAGGAAGTTATTTAACTCTTCAAGTTGCAAGGTGTTGTCCTCGTTGATGTTGCGCTGTTGTAGCGGGTTTCTATTTTGCGGCGGCGAAGTATATCACGCTTTTTATAGCTTCACTTGCGGCAGGCAAATCTCGGCACTCAATTGGTGAAGTAATGGCCAGCTTGATTGATCGTACTGGGTTTTTACCAGTAATTCTATTTTGGTCAATAGTTGCAGCAATTGAATTAATTTGCTCGCTTGTAATCGATGGAGCGCCGCTGAATAGAGTGGGCGCTTTGATTGCCAAATACGATAACTCTCAAAAACTTGCCCAATTGGCTTTATCTGAATCTGGTTCGCCATATTCAGCAGTTGGGTCAGCTCTTTTTGCACCGTGCGGATCAAAATGACACTTTCTACACCTTCCGCTTCAAGTTGGCGGAGTATTCTTTGTGAGCGTTTTGCTTTACCAGCAAGTAGGGCATCAATCCAGTGAAAAGCGGTAAAGTGGTTATGGCGACTTAGTGACTCTTCCAGTCTGACTAGGTTTAATATGCCATCTGGATATTGCAACGCTAGCTTCTCAAGGCTCTGGGTCAATGCGAATAGGTTACCCTCATGCCACTGAGCGAGCATTTGCACGGCTTCCTGATCAGGCTTTAGGCTTAATGCGCGGCAACGAGCTTGAACAAACTGGGGTAACCTTTGTATATCAGGGGTTAAACAGTTCACCCAGCAACCATTATTTGCCAGTGCTTTAAACCATTTTGCATTCTCTTGAGCTTTGGTCAGCTTACTGCCAATCAAGACAAAGATAATATCGCTATGCAGCATCTCTGATACGGCAAGCAGTTCTTTGGCAATGCCAGCGTTAACGCCAGACTCAGGTAGTTCGAGTTCGATGATTTGCTGAGCTGAGAATAGACTCATTGCTTGGCAGCAGTCGTAAACGGCATTCCAATCAAATGAGCTATCGATGGCGAAACGATGGCGTTCTGCAAAACCTTGCGCAAAGGCGGCTTTTTGAATGGCTTGGCGAGACTCTTGAATGAGTAAAGGTTCACTGCCAAAGATGAGGTAAGTAGGGTGGAGCTGCTTATTTAGCTGCTCCACTAAACGATCGGCGAAAACTCGCATAATAATTACTGATTCACTGATGTTTCAGAAGTTGTTTGGCCTTGAGCGTCTTCAGTGTAGAAGGTTTTTACTCGGTATTGCTCTTCTTCCGCTTTCAGTTGGGTGCCTTGTTCTTGTTCTTGCTCAAGCAGTTCATTGGCTTCAATGTCGGCTCTTAGTCGGCCCATTTGACGAATGATTTGAGTCGCGGCAAGTTTACGCATTTCATCTTCGATCATGTCACGCTCAACCGATTTCGCTAGCGCTGTTAACGGGTTATCTAGGTAGATACGCGTTACGCTGGTTGAGAAAGTTTTGGTTCCAAGGTCTGGAATCGTCACACGGTAAGAAGTGCGGAATGTCAGTTCTTTTTCCGCTGCACGCGTGTTTTGGTAAAGCGAAAGTGTACGCTCACCAACGCCTTCACTGATAAGGTGTAGATTAGGAACGTTCTCTGCTGGTGGAACCACTTCGATCTCACTCATACGTAGCTGACCCTTCATCATACGAGTAAAGGTACTGTATTGGTCGTAACTGGTTAGAGACATTGTTTCTAGCTCTTCTGGTACAGAGTAATCACCGCGAAGATGGAAACCACAAGCCGATAGAAGGCTTGCCATTAGAACAACACTAGTAAGCTTGATTGATGATTTGGTAATCAGGCGTGATGCGCTATGAAACATGGGTATAGGGCTCTCGATTATTGGAATACTTATCTTACGATTCTATGACTCATAGTTTGAGGCTAAAACCTTAAGATAAATAAAGCAGGGTGACTCTTTAAGAGTTACCCTGCTTATGACTTATTTAAAAGCGATTAGTTCGCACTTTTCGCTACAGCCGTTCTTAGTTAGCCACGATGTTTAGAAGTTTACCCGGTACGTAGATAACCTTACGTACGGTTTTACCTTCTGTGAACTTAGTTACGTTCTCATCGTTTAGACCTAGCGCTTCAATATCTTCTTTCGAGATATCTGCTGGTACTGTTAGCTTCGCACGTAGCTTGCCGTTAACCTGAATGATGATCAGCTTCTCGTCTTCAATAAGTGCTTTTTCATCGTGTGTTGGCCATGCTGCGTTGTCGATATCAACTAAGTTTTCAGAACCTTGACCAATACCCGCCCACATTTCGTAAGAGATGTGCGGAGTGATTGGGTAAAGCATTACTACAACCGCTTTTAGTGCTTCATCAAGGATTGCACGATCTTGTACAGACTCTTGAGGTGCTTTCGCTAGCTTATTCATTAGTTCCATGATCGCAGCGATTGCTGTGTTGAACGTTTGACGGCGAGCAACATCGTCAGTCACTTTTGCGATAGTTTTGTGAACGTCACGGCGAAGTGCTTTCTGGTCGCTAGATAGTGCAGATGCATCAACAGCTTCTGCCGCGCCTTTTGAAGCGTGCTCGTTAACTAGCTTCCACACACGTTTCAGGAAGCGGTTTGCACCTTCAACGCCAGACTCTTGCCACTCAAGTGTCATGTCAGCAGGTGATGCAAACATCATGAATAGACGTACTGTGTCAGCACCGTACTTATCTACCATCTCTTGTGGGTCGATACCGTTGTTCTTCGACTTAGACATTTTGATCATGCCTGAGTGTGTTACGTCGCGGCCTTCGTTGTCTTTTGCCGAAGTGATGCGGCCTTTACCGTCACGCTCAACAGCAACGTCAGTTGGTGCAACCCACTCTTTACCGCCTTTGTCGTTCTCGAAGTAGAACGCATCCGCTAGAACCATGCCTTGACATAGAAGCTGCTTGAACGGCTCGTCAGACGTTACGTAACCAGCGTCGCGTAGTAATTTATGGAAGAAGCGAGAGTACAGTAGGTGCATACAAGCGTGCTCGATACCACCGATGTACTGGTCTACTGGCAGCCAATAGTTCGCTTTTTCTGGATCTAGAATGTCATCAGCTTGTGGTGAACAGTAACGCGCGTAGTACCAAGAAGACTCCATGAACGTATCGAACGTATCAGTTTCACGTAGAGCAGGTTCGCCGTTGAAGGTTGTCTTCGCCCATTCTTTGTCTGCTTTGATTGGGCTAGTTACGCCGTCCATTACTACGTCTTCAGGAAGAATTACTGGTAGTTGGTCTGCTGGTACTGGGTGAACTTCACCATCTTCAGTTGTTACCATTGGGATTGGCGCACCCCAGTAACGTTGACGAGATACACCCCAGTCACGTAGACGGAAGTTTACTGTCTTAGTACCTTTGCCTTCTGCTTCTAACTTCGCTGCGATTGCATCAAATGCCGCTTGGAATTCAAGACCGTCGAACTCACCTGAATCGAACAGTACACCTTTCTCTGTGTACGCTTCTTCAGCAATGTTTAGCTCGCTGCCGTCAGCTGGCTTGATTACCGGGATGATATCCAGACCGTACTTAGTTGCGAACTCGAAATCACGTTGGTCGTGTGCAGGTACTGCCATTACGGCGCCTGTACCGTAGTCCATTAGTACGAAGTTAGCTACGTAAACTGGCACTTCACGACCGTTCAATGGGTGAATAGCAGTAAGGCCAGTCGCCATACCTTTCTTCTCCATGGTCGCAAGCTCAGCTTCCGCTACTTTGTTGTTCTTACACTCGTCGATGAAGGCTGCAAGCTCAGGATTGTTCTCTGCTGCTACTGCTGCTAGAGGGTGACCTGCTGCGATACCCACGTAAGTCACACCCATTAGTGTGTCTGGACGTGTTGTGTAAACTTCGAGGTCTTGTTGACCCTTAACTTCAAACTTAAGCTCAACACCTTCAGAGCGACCAATCCAGTTGCGCTGCATGGTTTTAACCATTTCAGGCCAACCGTCTAGGTTATCTAGATCGTCTAGTAGCTCTTGAGCGTATTCTGTGATCTTGATAAACCACTGTGGAATTTCTTTTTGCTCTACAGGCGTGTCACAACGCCAGCAACAGCCATCTTCAACCTGTTCGTTTGCTAGAACAGTTTGGTCGTTTGGACACCAGTTAACAGAAGATGTCTTCTTGTAAACTAGGCCTTTATTGTAAAGCTTAGTGAAAAACTCTTGTTCCCAACGGTAGTACTCAGGGGTACAAGTTGCGAATTCACGGTTCCAGTCGTAACCAAAGCCTAGAAGCTTAAGTTGGTTCTTCATGTACTCAATGTTTTCGTAAGTCCATGGCGCAGGCGCTGTGTTGTTTTTCACCGCTGCGTTTTCTGCAGGAAGACCAAACGCATCCCAACCGATTGGTTGCATTACGTTTTTGCCTTGCAGGCGTTGGAAACGAGAGACTACATCACCGATAGTGTAGTTACGCACGTGGCCCATGTGCAGTCGGCCACTTGGGTAAGGGAACATTGATAGACAGTAGAATTTTTCTTTATTTGGGTCTTCACTTACAACAAAGGTCTTGTTGTTGTCCCAGTGCTGTTGAACTTTCTGTTCAATATCTTGCGGGTTGTATTGTTCTTGCATCGATGATGTCCGGTTATCTTGGAATTTGTGAGTTCGGTTAGAACAGACTTAAATAGATCGTCATAGAATACCTAAAGGAACGAGGTACAACAATAGCTATCCCCGTCATACTGCTATTTAGGGGAGCACATGGATTGAAATCTTGAGGAGGTTCGCTATGCCAAAACGCAAAGCTGGTTATGAAGAGATGCTAGATGACGTGGTTGAAACGCTCAAACATAGCCCTGATGAAGTGAACCACGTCATTGAAACGTCGGGGAAAGTGGCTCAAGCCGCGAATGACCTGACTAAAGATGAGATGGCGCTGGTTTCAGCCTACGTTAAGTCAGACTTAAAAGAGTTCGCAGACAGCTATGAAGACTCTAAAGGCGGCCCATTCTACCTGATGGTTGCTGACTCTATTTGGCAAGGTTTGCTCGATATCACTGACCGAACCAAAGTGGAATGGGTAGAGCTGTTTCAAGACTTAGAGCATCAAGGTCTGTACCAAGTTGGTGAAGTGATTGGTTTGGGGCATTTGGTCTGTGATGAGTGTGGGCATAAAACTCAGTACAACCACCCAACAGTTATCATCCCATGTACCAAGTGTGGCTGTAAGGGATTCAGTCGTCAGCCATTGAAGCCATAGAGAAAAAGAAGGGTTGATGTTTTCACACCAACCCTAAGATTTCTCGTTAGTTTCTCATCCGCCAACCAATAACCAGACTAAACATCACCCAAATATACAGTGGCCAAGTGCCCATTTTTCGATAAGGTGTTTCACCTGTGGTAGATGTGATTTCTGCTCTTAATACTGCAGTTTCAAATTGTGGTACTTGCGCAGTGATATGGCCCAAATAGTCAGTCACGGCGGTGAGGCCATTGTTGGTCGCACGAATCACCGGTTTACCTAGCTCTAGAGCGCGCATACGAGCAATTTCCATATGCTGTAACGGACCGATCGATTTACCAAACCATGCATCGTTAGAGAGAGTGAGAATGTAATCGGTTTGGTCATTGACGTTTTGTCGGACTTGCTCGTTAAAGATGATTTCATAACATAGCGCTGGTGCCATCTGCATATTGTTGGCGCTGATGTTCGGCTGGATAAAGTCACCTCGGCTAAACGAAGACATTGGTAAATTAAAGAAAGGTGCAATTGGCCTTAAGATATTTTCGAACGGAACAAATTCACCAAATGGAAGTAGGTGATGTTTGTGGTAACGCTTGTCCATATCATAACTGTAATCACCGTAAGGAGTTTGGCCTAGGGTCAAAATACTGTTGTAAAACTGCTTATCTTCACCTTGGTTTACGATACCTGTGATAATCGCACTGTTATTCATACGAGCGGCGGCATCTAAGTTGCGTAAGAACGATGAAATCTCAAATTCAAAAGCAGGGATGGCTGCTTCAGGCCAAATGATGATGTCTGCATCCCAGTTTTCACGGGTCAGATCGGTGTACTTCATGATGGTTGGCCAACGCTCACTCGGTTTCCATTTCAGCTCTTGAGGAATATTGCCTTGAATCAGGGCGACCTTAGTGGTCTTCTCTGGGTTAGGTGTCACCCATTGAGCTGATTGCAGTCCGTAGCCTGTCATGACAATAACGGCTGGGATCAGTAGGTGCAGCCATTGTCGGTTTAGCGCTGAGTAGGCAACAGCACCAGCACTCGCAACCACAAGTAAAGTGAGTAGCTCAACACCACCAATTGGGGCGAAGTTAGCCAGTGGACTTTCGATTTGACTGTAGCCCAACCATAACCAAGGAAAACCTGTCATTACCCAACCGCGTAGCCAATCAAAAATGAGCCACAGAGCAGGGGCCGCTAATAAATAGCGGGTACGATTACCGTGAGGGAAGAAACGGTTCAGGCTCCAAGAAAAGAGCGCGGAATAAATGGCAAGGTAGCCGATAAGCAGTGACATTAAAAATACACTGGCTATCTTTGGCATGCCACCGAAATTATCAATACTGATGTGCACCCAACTGACGCCGGTTGCAAATTGACCTAAGCCCCAAGCATAACCAATCCAAAGCGCTCGCTTAGCGGATTGCTGGTGAATCAGTAAAAGAAGCAGAGCTGGGCTGATAAAAGCGATAGGCCATAGCTCGTAAGGAGCAAAGGCAAGTGTCGTAGATGCGCCAACAAAAAAGGCCGCGAGCGGCCGTTTGAGGCGATGAAAAAAGGAATTGATCATCGGTATTATTCTTTTTGTTCCCGCTAGGGAGCGTAGCGTTACTCTTCGGTAGAGTCCGTAATGAGCTCTTCGTCAGGGATGGTCACTTGTAGCTGTAACACACGACGGTTGTCAGCAGAGGTCACTTTGAAGTTATACCCTTCAATTTCGACTACTTCACCGCGTGATGGCAGGTGACCAAATGCAGTCATTACCATGCCACCTACAGTATCGACTTCTTCATCACTAAATGATGTGTTGAAGGTGTCATTGAACTCTTCGATTGTCGTCAGAGCTTTTACTGCAAATGTGTGTTTGCTTAGTTTGCGAATATCCAGTTCTTCTTCGTCGTCGAATTCGTCTTCGATTTCACCAACGATTTCTTCCAGAATATCCTCGATAGTTACAAGGCCAGAAACCCCACCAAACTCATCGACAACAATAGACATGTGATAACGTTCTTCGCGGAACTCTTTCAGTAGGCGGTCTACGCGCTTACTTTCAGGAACAACCACCGCAGGGCGGATAACTTGTTCGATATCAAATGGTTCGCTGCCAGAGCCTAAGTATTTAAGTAAGTCCTTCGCAAGCAGAATGCCTTCTACATGGTCTTTATCTTCACTGATTACTGGGTAGCGTGAGTGCTGAGCATCAGTGATGAGGTTAATTAGAGTGTCTAAATCGTCACTACGATCAACCGTAACCATTTGCGAACGCGGTAACATGATGTCACGCACACGCATTTCAGAGATCTCCATAACACCTTCTAGCATGTCGCGGGTGTCGTGGTCGATCAGGTCATTTTCTTCAGAGTCGCGGAACACTTCCACAAGCTCTTGGCGATCTTTTGGTTCACCTTGAAAAATTTGCCCTAGGCGTCCGAAGAAGGACTTTCTACTCGGACCTTCAGATTTTTCTTTCTTACCTTCTAGAGAAGAGGGCGAATTGTCTTCGTTCATTGTTTCTCATTTAAGTAACGCTATCAGATGTGTGATAGCTCACGTCAGTAGTGTAAGTATGGTTACTTACACTACTCTTTCTCATCAATGTAGGGGTCGTTAAAGCCCATACGCTGCATGATTTCTGTTTCGAGTGACTCCATCTCTTCAGCTTCGTCATCCTCGATATGATCATAACCTAGCAGATGCAAGCTGCCATGTACAACCATATGCGCCCAGTGAGCCATTAGAGGTTTGTTTTGCTCGATGGCTTCACGTTCAACAACTTGGCGGCAGATGATTAAATCACCCAATAAATCCATCTCAATGCCCGGAGGCGCTTCAAACGGAA
This sequence comes from Vibrio sp. 2433-A1, assembly GCF_056726085.1. NCBI lineage: Bacteria > Pseudomonadati > Pseudomonadota > Gammaproteobacteria > Vibrionales > Vibrionaceae > Vibrio > Vibrio sp. 2433-A1. Next base: position 420,723 of record NZ_JBRESC010000001.1, on the reverse strand, counting down.
AAGAAAGCACATTAGTTGGCTTGTCTTTGCCACGATAGTCATGGTTAAGCTGGTGGCTTTCTTCTTCATCCACTAAACGAACCGTTACTTCGGCCTGTGGTTGAAAGCTTGTCACAGCAGAGCTTAACCAGAGATGAATATCGTCAAAAGTCGGTAAGCCGTTTTCATCTTCGACAGCTAATTGAAGATCCAGTTCAATACTCATGCCTAGTTACTCTCTTTTGCCGTCGTATTGTTTACCGTTGCCGCAGCGTCAACTAGCGCTTGGTTAGCGGCCTGCTGAGCTTCACGCTCTTCACGGCGGATGCGGTCACGTTCTTTACGCTCTTTCTGATCTTTCGCTTCCCAATTTTCATAAGCGTTAACGATGCGCGCGACCACAGGGTGGCGAACGACATCATCAGCTAAGAAGAAGTTGAAGCTGATGTCATCGACATCACTTAACACTTCGATCGCATGACGCAGGCCTGATTTCGCCCCGCGAGGTAAGTCAATCTGAGTGATATCACCAGTAATCACCGCGCGAGAGTTAAAGCCGATACGTGTTAAGAACATCTTCATCTGTTCTACGGTCGTGTTTTGGCTTTCATCCAAGATGATGAATGCGTCGTTTAGTGTACGACCACGCATATAAGCCAGTGGTGCAACCTCGATAACGTTACGCTCAATCAGTTTCTCTACCTTTTCAAAGCCTAGCATTTCAAAAAGGGCATCGTATAGTGGACGAAGGTATGGGTCGACTTTTTGGCTTAAATCACCTGGTAGGAAGCCGAGCTTCTCACCGGCTTCTACTGCTGGACGAGTAAGCAAAATACGACGAATTTCTTGGCGCTCTAAAGCATCAACTGCTGCAGCAACTGCTAGGTAAGTTTTACCTGTACCTGCCGGACCAATACCGAAAGAGATGTCATGGGTAACCATGTTCATCAAGTATTGACCTTGGTTTGGCGTACGCGGTTTGATGACGCCTTTTTTAGTCTTGATGAACACTTCTTTGCCGTGCTCGAAGCTCGCTTCTAGATCTTGCTCTAGTACACCTGTTTCTTTAATCGCAAGATGGATTTCGTCTGGTTCAACATCAGGAATGTTGCCGCGAACAGGTGCCGTATTGACGTAAAGTGTTTTAATGATTTCAAGCGCTGCAGCACTGGTATGTGGCTTGCCTACGATGGTAAAGAAGTTACCACGGTAGCTGATTTCAACGCCTAAGCGACGCTCTAAGTGCTTGATATTATCGTCGAAAGGACCGCAAAGGCTGGCTAGACGGCGATTGTCAGAAGGTTCTAGATTGATTTCTAGAGTTACAATTTTATTGCTCAAAGTTGCCTCTCAAAGTGTGCCACTCTAAAAAAGCCCGATTTAGACCGGGCTTCTAATGGCGATCGTTACCTATCTCTAAGATGGTAACTTATACAGCGATTTTCAAGCTTAAGGCGTAAAGGTTGCTACACCTAGCTCATCTTCGCGCTTTGTTTTTGCCATCATCTGAGTCGGAGAGATGACTGTACGAAGATCCATCTCTTTCTCAGTGCGCACCAGTTCACCACGCAAAGAGTTAGCAAATACGTCAGTGATTTTCACATCAACGAACTGACCGATAAGGTCTGCGCTGCCTTCAAAGTTGACTACACGGTTGTTTTCAGTACGTGCGCGAAGCTCCATTAGGTTCTTCTTAGACGGGCCTTCAACAAGAACGCGCTGCTCTGTATCAAGCATTAGGCGCGAGTAACGCATTGCCTGTGCATTAACCGTTTGTTGTAGTTCGTATAGACGCTCTTTTTTCTCTTGTTCTGGTACGTCACATGGGTAGTCTGCTGCAGGCGTACCTGGACGTGGAGAGAAGATAAAGCTGAAGCTCATATCGAAATCAACATCTTTGATTAGCTTCATCGTGTCTTGGTGATCTTTTGCTGTTTCACCAGGGAAGCCAACAATGAAGTCAGAACTGATTTGAATATCAGGACGCGCTTTGCGTAGTTTACGAATGATCGACTTGTATTCGATAGCGGTGTGAGGACGCTTCATCATAGTAAGAATGCGGTCACTACCACTTTGTACTGGTAGGTGCAGGAAGCTCACAAGCTCAGGCGTATCTTCATAAACTGCGATAATGTCGTCAGTAAACTCTAGTGGATGGCTAGTTGTGAAACGAATACGGTCGATACCATCAATAGAAGCAACAAGACGAAGCAGTTCAGCGAATGAACAGATATCACCTTCGTGTGTCGGACCGCGGTATGCGTTTACGTTTTGACCTAGTAAGTTTACTTCACGAACGCCTTGATCAGCTAGCTGTGCGATTTCGAATAGCACGTCATCCATTGGACGGCTAACTTCTTCACCACGAGTGTAAGGTACAACACAGTATGTACAGTACTTAGAACAGCCTTCCATGATAGAAACGAATGCAGTCGCGCCTTCAGCGCGAGGCTCAGGAAGGCGGTCAAACTTTTCGATCTCAGGGAAAGAAATGTCCATTACTGGCGCTTCGTTCGATTGAGATTGTTTGATCATCTCAGGAAGGCGGTGCAAAGTTTGTGGACCGAATATTACGTCTACAAAAGGTGCACGCTCACGGATATGGTCACCCTCTTGTGTTGCAACACAACCACCAACACCGATAACAACGCCTTCTTTCTTATCTTTTAGCGTTTTCCAACGACCAAGCTGGTGGAACACTTTTTCTTGCGCTTTTTCGCGAATTGAACAGGTATTAAGAAGTAGTACATCTGCCTCTTCTGGTTCTTCCGTCAGCTCATAGCCGTTAGCCGCGTTCAGTAGATCCGCCATTTTAGATGAATCGTATTCGTTCATCTGGCAGCCCCAGGTTTTAATTAGCAGTTTCTTACTCATTTTGTTCGCTCGATCGTTAGTTTAAATTAAGGGAGCAAATCGCCCAGTGTTACTTAAGATCATCTATAAAAGTAATGCTTGATGACCGAATTTTCTGCTCACAGTGCAGAGAGCGGCGTATTGTACTGCTTTAAAAACCAACTGACTAGTGTTGTGGGTAAATCAATTCAAAGCGTTATCAAACAAGGGATTTGAACGTATAGCAATTGAGGTTTTGGGTTACATTTTGGTAATGAAAACGTACAATAAAAAATAGCCAAATAATCAATATGATGAAGTACAAATTATGAGCAATTTTGATGTTGCAGTGATTGGTGGAGGCATGGTTGGGGCTGCAACCGCTATTGGTTTTGTCAAACAAGGCCGTAAAGTAGCGGTGGTTGAAGGAGCCGAGCTTAAACCATTTAGCCCTGAACAACTATTAGATATTCGTGTTTCTGCTATTTCTGAGCACTCAGTTTCTATATTGACAGAGTTAAGTGCATGGGATGCAATCCAATCTATGCGTGTTTGCCCTTATCGACGCTTAGAAACTTGGGAGCATCCTGAGTGTCGGACTCGCTTTCACGCTGAATCTCTGGGCATGGAGCAGTTGGGATATATTGTCGAAAATCGGTTGATTCAACTCGGCTTATGGCAGCAGTTAGAATCGCTTGAAAACGTAACACTGTATTGTCCTGATACACTTGATGACATTGTATTTGGCGAAATGAATCAGGTTAAACTGTCATCTGGTCAATCTATCACTGCAGAATTAATCGTCGGCGCTGACGGTGCTAACTCAAAAGTTCGCCAGTTAGCCGGTATCGGTATTACCGCTTGGGATTACCGTCAGCACTGCATGCTAATTAATGTTGAAACGCAGCTTCCTCAGCAGGATATAACTTGGCAGCAGTTTACTCCGTCGGGTCCAAGATCGTTTCTTCCTCTTGCATCGCTTCAAGTTGATGGAAAGGAGCGTGCTCAAGGCTCGCTGGTTTGGTATGACTCCCCAAGTCGTATTAAGCGTTTATCAACAATGTCACAGGTACAATTGCGCGAAGAAGTATTGGCTCACTTTCCGCAAGAGCTTGGTGATATCAAAGTGCTTCAAGCTGGCTCATTTCCACTGACGAGGCGTCATGCGCAATCATACTCCGCCAATCAGTGCGTCCTTATCGGAGATTCAGCGCATACGATAAACCCACTGGCAGGGCAGGGCGTAAACCTTGGCTTTAAAGATGTTGAAGTGTTGCTTGAGGTGACAAAAGGCGAAGAGGCACTATCGCAAAGCGTTCTAGCCAAGTATGAGAGAAAGCGTCGCCCAGATAACTTGCTGATGCAGTCAGGAATGGACTTTTTCTACAAAGGTTTTAGCAATGATATTGCGCCGTTAAAATTAGTGCGTAATGTAGCGTTAAAGATTGCTGAAAGTACTGGGCCACTTAAAGCGCAAGTGTTGAAATATGCTCTTGGATTAAAGTAGATACATGCTTTATTCTAAGCGATAAAAAACGCAGCCAATGGGCTGCGTTTTTAGTGTTTGTCTAAGTAAGATTACTTAGTTACACGTAGTACTGGCGTTTCACCAACAGTTACAGAACCAGCAAGCTTGTTCAGCTCTTTGATTTCGTCCATGTTTGAGATAACTACAGGAGTAAGAGTTGACTTAGCTTTTTCTTCTAGAAGAGCTAGATCGAATTCGATGATAGTATCACCAACTTTAACTGATTGACCTTCTTCAGCGATGCGCTTAAAGCCTTCGCCTTTTAGTTCAACAGTGTCGATACCGAAGTGAACGAATAGCTCAACGCCGTCGTCAGATTCGATAGAGAACGCGTGGTTAGTTTCGAAGATCTTACCGATAGTACCGTTTACAGGAGCTACCATTTTGTCGCCAGCAGGCTTGATCGCGATACCATCACCAACGATTTTTTCAGCAAAAACAACATCTGGCACATCTTCGATGTTTACGATTTCACCAGAAAGAGGTGCGATGATTTCGATTGCACCAGCGTCAGCGCTGTCGTCAGATACTAGCTTCTTAAGTTTGTCAAACAGACCCATTGTGTCATGCTCCTAACGTTTTTATTTAATTCTGTCGAATTATAGTATACCAATCTTACGAGATAGACGACTTTTTTTACCGTCTATCTCATTGGAATTAGTTGATTATTGAGTTTTCTCAGCGATGAATTTTTCTACAACTGCTTCAATTTCTGCTGCTGTTGGTAGAGAAAGCGCTTCTTCAGCCATTGCTTTCACTTCAGCGAAGTTAGAGTTACGGATAACTTTCTTCACTTTAGGGATAGAAATACCGCTCATTGAGAACTCATCTAGACCCATACCTAGTAGAAGTAGCGTTGCACGCTCGTCACCTGCTAGCTCACCACACATACCAGTCCACTTACCTTCTGCGTGAGAAGCATCGATAACTTGCTTGATCACTGTTAGTACAGCTGGAGATAGTGGGTTGTATAGGTGAGAGATCATCTCATTACCACGGTCTACTGCTAGTGTGTACTGAGTCAGGTCGTTAGTACCGATAGAGAAGAATGCTACTTCCTTCGCTAGGTGGTGCGCGATAGCTGCTGCTGCTGGTGTCTCAACCATAACACCGATTTCGATGTTTTCGTCGAATGCTAGACCTTCAGAACGAAGCTCAGCTTTGTACTCTTCGATTGCTTTCTTCAGTTCACGGATCTCTTCAACAGAGATGATCATTGGGAACATGATGCGAAGCTTACCGTGTGCAGACGCACGTAGGATGCCGCGTAGCTGGTCACGAAGGATTTCACGACGGTCTAAGCTGATACGAACTGCGCGCCAGCCTAGGAATGGGTTCATCTCTTGTGGAAGATCCATGTAAGGAAGATCTTTATCACCACCGATGTCCATAGTACGGATGATTACCGACTCGCCATTCATTGCTTCAGCAACTTCTTTGTACGCTTGGTACTGCTCTTCTTCAGTAGGAAGTGCATCACGGTCCATGAATAGGAATTCAGTACGGTACAGACCAACGCCTTCACCACCGTTACGGATGATGCCGTCACAGTCTTTAACAGTACCGATGTTACCGCAAACTTCTACACGGTGACCGTCTAGAGTCTCTGCGTGTAGGTCTTTTAGCTTAGCTAGCTCTTCTTTTTCAGCAATGAATGCAGCTTTAACTGCTTTCGCTTCTTCTAGCTCTGCTTCAGATGGGTTGATGACAATCTTGTTGTTCATCGCATCTAGGATAAGCATGTCGCCGTTCTTCACTTGCTTAGTGATATCGTTAGTACCAACGATAGCAGGAAGCTCTAGTGAACGCGCCATGATTGAAGTGTGAGAAGTACGACCGCCGATATCACAAGCAAAACCAAGCACGTAGTCTAGGTTGATTTGTGCTGTTTCAGATGGCGTTAGGTCGTAAGCAACTAGGATAACTTCTTCATTGATATCGCTTAGAGAAACGATGTTGATGCCTAGTGCGTTCTTAACGAAACGTGTACCGATATCACGAATATCTGTTGCACGTTCCTTTAGGTATTCGTCGTCTAGAGATTCTAGAGCTGATGCTTGCTCTTCGATAACAGTGTAAATCGCGTTATCAGCGTGCATCTTGTCTTTTTTGATTAGTGCTAGGATTTCTTCCTCTAGCTCTTCGTCTTCAAGAAGCATGATGTGACCTTCAAAGATCGCTTCTTTTTCTTCACCGAAAGTCTCAAGTGCTTTCTGCTTAACAACTTCTAGTTGAGCTGAAGATTTGTTACGAGCGTCAAAGAAACGCTGAACTTCTGCTTCAACTTGGTCTTCAGTGATAGTGTTAGTGTTTAGAACGATTTCATCTTCTTGAAGTAGTAGTGCTTTACCGATAGCAATACCAGGAGATGCTAGGATGCCTGAAATCATAGCCTTACCTTAAATTGGTCAACTTTAAAAACGGGAGAATAATGAGTGCGCTAACGAATATTTGTAGCTTATATTTTGGCCTATTTCCAACAAAGCCATTTTGCTTTCACAAAATGGCTTTGAAAATAGGAGACCGGATTAGTGTAGTTGGTCCATTAGAGCAACTAGGTGGTCAACAGCTTGTTGAGCTTGTGGGCCCTCAGCTGAGATAGAAACTACTGTACCTTTAACTAGGCCAAGAGTTTGTAGCTTGAAAAGGCTCTTTGCGCTAGCGCTTTTACCGTTAGAAGTCACAGTGATGTCCGCGTCGAATGCTTTAGCTTCTTTAACGAACTGCGCAGCTGGACGAGTGTGAAGACCGTTTTCTGCAGTGATTTCTACTTGCTTCTCGTACATGTTATATACCCCAATTGATTTATTTTTTGATAGTTTCTTAACCAGAACTAGCTTAACTCTAAATTTTACATTCTGCTAGACGAAGAACGTTGATTTCGTGTCAGAACTGATACTGGTTATAAATTTTACAATCGCGATTCCAGTCTATGCTCTCTTTCGCCATTGCTAAAAATTCTTATTTAGCTTTTATTTTGAAGCTAGAAATAAAACAGCCCTGATATTACCAAAGGTGAGGCAGGGATCAACAAAAAAGCCCCTGAATGGGGCTTTTTTAAACGAAAAATTGATTTGACAACATATTACTGTTGGTTTTCTTTCTCAGTAAAGATGCCAGCAAATAGGGCTGTACTTAGGTAGCGTTCACCAGAGCTAGGTAGCACGGTTACAATAGTTTTTCCTTCAAATTCAGGTAGTTCCGCTAGGCGGTTTGCTGCTACAACTGCGGCACCTGATGAGATGCCCGCTAGAATACCTTCTTCTTCCATTAGGCGACGAGCCATCTCTATCGCTTCATCAGAAGTAACGGCTTCTACGCGGTCTATCACTTCTAAATCTAGGTTGCCAGGAATGAAACCTGCGCCAATACCTTGGATTTTGTGCGGAGCTGGCTGAATTTCTTCACCCGCTAAGGCTTGAGCAATCACTGGAGACTCTGCAGGCTCTACGGCTACTGAAACAATATTCTTGCCTTTCTCACCTTTAATATAACGGCTTGTACCTGTGATAGTACCACCTGTACCTACCCCAGCAACGAACACATCGATGTCGCCATCAGTTGCATCCCAAATCTCTGGACCAGTGGTCTTTTCATGGATTTGTGGGTTCGCAGGGTTGTTGAACTGTTGCAATAGTAGGAATTTTTCAGGGTTGCTAGCAACGATCTCTTCCGCTTTAGCAATCGCACCTTTCATGCCTTTCGCCGCTTCTGTTAGCTCAAGGTTAGCACCAAGGGCTTTAAGCAGTTTACGACGCTCAAGGCTCATTGATTCAGGCATTGTCAGCGTTAGCTTGTAACCACGAGCCGCTGCAACGAACGCAAGTGCAACACCAGTATTACCACTCGTTGGTTCTACAAGTTCTACGCCTGGCTTAAGAGTGCCAGCTTTTTCCGCTTCCCAAATCATGTTGGCGCCAATACGACACTTAACACTGAAGCTTGGGTTGCGAGCTTCAATTTTAGCCAGGACTTTACCATTACTGACTTTATTAAGGCGTACTAGAGGAGTATTACCAATAGTTTGAGAGTTGTCTTCGTAGATTTTGCTCATGGTGTGATCCTTCATCTGATTAAATTCTTGTTCGACTTTGTGTGTGACAATCATCAAACAAGATAATTTTCTTAATATGACTAAATAGTTGTCTGCTTAGAAGATTATGGTAGGAAGTGAGCCGAGAAAAGGATTAAAAAGTTATATGATATGAAATTGGACAAAGCGCACGTTATTACATGCGCTTAAAGAGTCTTAAATTTGATTAGTGGTTCTGGTTATTAAATTCAGAAACCCACATTGAAGTTGCACCGCACACCGCCACTGGCATAACGATAAGGTTTAAGATTGGAATGGTAGTAAACACTGACACTAAAACCCCAAACCCGTAGGCTTTACCTTGTTTTTGTTTCAAATTGTTTCGCATGTCATTAAAAGGCACTTTATGGTTATCAAACGGGTAATCACAATATTGAATAGCTAAGATCCACGCGGTGAAGATAAACCAAAGGAAAGGACCAACGGTTTGGCCTAGTGCTGGAATCAGTAACAAGATAAACAGGCCAATGGCTTTCGGCAGAACATAGATAAGTTTGCGCCACTCGCGAGCTAAAATTCTTGGCGTGTCTTTAATTACCGCTAGCATTCCATCTTCATTAACCTTCTCTTGCGTTAAGTGCTCTTCCACTTTCTCTGCCAGTAATCCGTTAAAAGGCGCAGCGATAAAGTTCGCCAATGTACTAAAGAAGTAAGAGAAGGTTGCCAAGATAGTTAGCACTAACAAAGGCCATAGTAAGTAACTAAGCCAAGAGAGAAAGTCAGGTAACTGGCCGATTAACTGCTCAATCCAAATATTGAGGTTTGAGAAAAGATAAAATAGTGCTCCACCAACAAGAATGACATTGGCAAGCAGCGGCATGAGAACAAATTGACGAATGCCGGGAGTAAGTGCGAGTTCAATGCCATGAAAGAAATAGCCAAAGCCTGAACGTTGTTGTAAATGTGTTTTCATAATCATTACTAGTGGTGTAAAAACGAACGCTTTCTATCTTAACAAGAAAAAAGCGTGTTCAAAATCACAACATTATAGGAACTTCTAACATTAAGTTGTTCTAAAACAGGGGAGAGTTTTGGTAGAGTAACTCACAGTATGTTTTAAACAGATTCGATATTGGTCGGGTAACTCGGCTTGTATCGTGCAAATGAGAGCTAAAAATGCAGGAACTGCGATTTGTACTCATAATTGTCGGAGCATTAGCGATTGCCGCTTTATTGTTCCACGGTTTATGGACAAGTAAAAAAGAAGGGAAAGCCAAGTTTGGCAATAAACCGCTTGGTAAGTTAGATATCGACAATGATGACACGGACGTAGTACCTGAACGAGCGTTTACTCCAGAAGATGATTTTGAAATCATCAAGAAAGAGCGCAAAGAGCCAGGTTTTGTTGAGCATGAGGAGATGGTTGCTGATCCGTTGATCGATAGTTACCCAACTTCTGAAACTCAAGAATACCCAGAACAAGCGACTGTTTCAGATAAAGAGCTCGAGCTCGAGGTACCATCATTCTCCACTAAGTCGCTTGATGAGGTGGAGGAAATAACGACCGTAGTGACTGAGTCAGTGATTGAAGAACCTATTTCTGAACCTGAACCTGAGCCTGAGCCAGAAACAGAGCTTGAGCAAGAGGTTCCATTAGAAGTGATTGTACTCAACGTTCATTGCGCGGGAGATGAGCCATTTGTCGGCACTAAGCTCTTTGATAGTATGCAACAGAATGGTTTGATTTATGGTGAGATGGATATTTTCCATCGCCATGCAGATCTATCAGGAACCGGTAAAGTCCTATTTAGTGTTGCGAACATGATGCAGCCTGGTACCTTGAAGCACAATGACCCCGCTGAATTTACCACCAAGGGCATCTCATTCTTTATGACAATGCCATGCTTTGGTGATGCAGAGCAGAACTTTAAGTTAATGCTTAAGACGGCTCAGCAAATAGCAGATGACCTAGGTGCTAATGTTCTTGATGACGCACGAAACCTAATGACTCCAAACCGCTTGGATCGCTATAGAGCACAAATTCAGCAGTTTAAAGCGTCTCAAAAATCTTAAGCCAACCGCCCTAATTTAGAAGGCTCCTTTTTGGGAGCCTTTTTTCGATCAAGATAGAGTTGCGAAGAGTGAAGGGGATGTTCATACTCCCTCCTTCAAACTCAAAATGATTGAACCAATCACCACCGCACTAAAGAAATAATAGAGTTAGCCATGTCTATAGAGATTCAAGAAAAGCTTAATCAGCTACGTGAAACGCTTCACTACCACGGAGTGAAATACTACGTTGAAGACAGTCCGGAAATTCCAGATGCTGAATATGATCGCTTAATGCGTGAACTCATGGAGCTTGAATCTCAGCATCCTGAGCTAATGAGTATTGATTCACCGAGTCAACGTGTTGGAGGTGCGCCGTTGGATGGCTTTGGTTCTGTAAAGCATGAGATCCCTATGCTATCGCTTGATAACGCGTTTGATGATGGTGAACTTGAAAGCTTTCATAAACGCATGAGAGATCGAATTGCGAGTGCGACATTGGACGTATTTTGCTGTGAACCAAAACTTGATGGTTTAGCGGTGAGCCTTTTATACGAAAACGGCGTGTTGGTTCAGGCTGCAACTCGTGGTGATGGTGCAACGGGTGAAAACATTACCGAGAATGTTCGTACGATTAAAGCGATCCCGCTTAAGCTTCAAGGTGAAGGTTGGCCAGCGCGTATTGAAGTTCGCGGTGAAGTGTTTATGCCTAAAGCGGGTTTTGACAAACTTAACGAGCTAGCGCTAAAAAAAGGTGACAAGGTTTTTGTAAACCCACGTAATGCAGCTGCAGGTAGTTTACGTCAGTTAGACTCTCGTATTACCGCAACACGTCCATTGAGCTTTTATGCTTACAGCGTAGGTGTCGTTGAGGGGACTGAACTGTCCTCTAGCCATTTTGAGCGCTTCCTTCAGCTTAAAGGCTGGGGGTTACCAATGTGTCCCGAAACTAAATCTGTTTCTAGCCTTGATGAAGTCAAAGCGTATTACCAAGATATTCTTGAGCGCCGCGAGTCGCTTGCGTATGAAATCGATGGGGTGGTGATTAAAGTTGACGATATTGCACTCCAAGAACAACTTGGCTTTGTCGCTCGTGCGCCTCGCTGGGCAATTGCTTATAAGTTCCCAGCACAAGAAGAGATTACCTTACTTAATGATGTAGAGTTTCAAGTTGGGCGTACAGGTGCGATTACTCCCGTAGCGAAACTAGAACCGGTATTCGTTGGTGGCGTGACCGTGAGTAACGCAACGCTGCACAATGCCGATGAAATTGAGCGCCTTGGCGTTATGGTTGGCGATACGGTTGTTATCCGCCGTGCGGGCGATGTAATTCCTCAGATTGTGTCGGTTGTTAGTGAGCGTCGCCCAGACAATGCTTGTGAGATTGTTTTCCCTGAGAATTGCCCTGTATGTAAATCTCAAGTTGAACGCGTTGAAGGCGAAGCGGTAGCGCGTTGTTCTGGTGGCCTTGTCTGCCAGGCTCAGCGCAAAGAAGCTCTTAAACACTTCGTTTCTCGCAAAGCTCTCGATGTGGATGGCTTAGGTGAGAAGGTGATTGAGCAGCTTGTCGATCGTGAAATGGTTGAAACGCCTGCTGATCTATTTAAGTTATCGGCCGGCGTGATTACCGTACTTGACCGTATGGGGCCAAAGTCAGCACAAAACGTGGTTGATGCGCTAAACAAGTCAAAAGAGACCACTTTGCCACGTTTCCTATATTCACTGGGTATTCGTGAGGTTGGCGAAGCAACAGCTGCAAACTTAGCTCAGCACTTTAAAACGTTGGATGCCGTTAAAATTGCAAGCCATGAAGCCCTAATTGAAGTTCAAGACATTGGTGAGGTTGTTGCTAGTCATATCACTGCGTTCTTCGCTCAAGAAAAGAACCTTACCGTGATTGATGATCTTGTGCTGCAAGGCGTTCACTGGCCTGATCTCGAAGATAAAGATGAGAGTACTCCGCAGCCATTAGCGGGTAAGACAGTTGTACTGACTGGTTCATTATCGCAACTGACACGTAGCGATGCTAAAGCGGCTTTGCAAAATTTAGGTGCGAAAGTGACGGGGAGTGTGTCTAAGAAGACTGACATTCTTTTTGCCGGTGAAAATGCGGGCTCTAAACTGGCAAAAGCGCAAGAACTAGGCATCGAAATACGCACTGAGGAAGACTTAATTTCCCTTATGTAACCTTCTATTTTGATGAAAAAGCCACCATTGCGGTGGCTTTTTTTATATCTGGAATAATGTCTGAGTTTTGACCTTCATATCACGGGGTACGCTTCTGTGATTAATGTCTTATTCATGAGTAAAACGTAATTTATCAAACAAAAAATGCGAGTCACTTCAAGTTGGTTTATCTTTTTTGATTTTGTAACTTGCTGTTTTTATGTGGATTTTATGTTTTGTGGCTATTTAATGGCGTAAAATGGAGATCTGGATCACTGGAATTATAAAAGTTTGTAGCGGGTCATATTTTTTTATATGGAAATTAAGTTCTGGTTGATGTTTTTCGGTGCGAAGTTAGTCTGAGAAGCATGGATACACGGCGTGTATGCAGGAAAAAGAAAATTGAAGTTCACAATGAGTTTTGGTTTTCAACATAGGAAATGCTTTCTCCCTTCGGCGGCCAACTTAAGGTGAGAAAAAATAATAAGACAGCTATATCCATTTTTAGGAGTTTATTCCATGGACAAAATGTTTAAACGTACGCTTTTAGGTGCAGCAGTGGCAACAGCTGCAATGACTGGTTCAGCAAACGCAGCGATCCAACTTGCGGGTGACGCAGTTCAGTTTTACGGCCAAGCGGCTGGTTACATGCTACTAGTTGATAACAATGATACTACGAGTGTTGGTGTCGATATTGAGTCACGTATCGGTTTCCGTGGCGTGGTTGAGTTTGATGATATTGCGCCAAACTTTATTTGGCAGATGGAAGGTGGTAACGCAAACAACGGCGACAAAACTGGTGGTCTAGGTGCTCGTGATACATACCTTGGTCTTGAGTTTGAAGGCGTAGGTCAATTCAAATACGGTCGTCAGTTGGTTGCAGCATACAACTATGTCGACTGGCCACACTCAAACCCAGGTCTAGGTAACGTATTTGACTGGAACAACGATATCGATGGCGGCTACCAAGACCGTGCTGACAGTGTTCTACGTTTTGACTCAGCAAACTTTGGTGGTTTCAACTTCCAAGCTACATTGAGTGGTATGACTCAAGATACTGACCAAATGGTATCAAGTGTAGGTGCGTCTTTCACTAAAGGTATGTTTAGCGTACATGGTGGCTATTACCATCAAGGTTCATACACTCAAGGTGTAGATGAGCCGACTAAGTATGAATTTGATGCCAATGGTAATCCAAAGATTAGTGATGAGTGGACAAAATGGAATAATGCTGGCGCAAACAAAACTGAAACTGTTGACAGCCGTAACTACGCAATTGTTGGTGGTTCGTTATTCCTAGGTGATTTCACGCTTACTGCTGCATACAAAGCGATGGAAGTGGGCGATGTTGGTCAAAACGCTTACTCAACGACGGCTCAGTACGTTATTGATAGCAAGTACGTACTAAAAGCGGGTTACGCAGCAACAGATGATGCTGACGGAACGGATAATACAGCAGACCAAGCAATTACAGCTCGTTTCGGTTATTTACTACCAAGCTCATACTGGTACATTGATTCACGTAACTACAGTATGGATGGTGGTGACTGGACAAACAGTGTGTTAGTAGGTATGGAATACTACTTCTAATTTAGATAGCTTTTACCATACAATACTCGAGAGCATTCTTTTATAAGAATGCTCTTTTCACTCAAGGAGATAATAAATGAAAGTAATAAAAAGGATGTGTGTTATTGGTGCAGTGGTTGCTTCATTTGCTCCAAGAGCGGAAGTGAATATTGAATTTGATCGGGATATCTCGCCGCTGCTCGTAGGCGGAGAAACTGTTGGCTATTCTTTTTTTTCGAAATCAGGCTACACGGTTCCTGATGGAATTAATCAAGTTGTATTAAAAGTTTCCAAACTCGTTGAAAAATTGGGAGAGAAAGAGAAGTTTAACTCAAAAGCTTTTGTATTAACGTTTACAGAAGAAAATCAGCAACTATTAATTGCTCCCGACGCAAAAATAATGCGCTTAGATCAAGCAGAAGCGTTCGATGCTAACCCTCGCTTCTTGGTTAAAAACAAGCAAGGGCAAGACGTCAAATATGATTTAGATGAGTTGCCAAATCTTGGTGGTATCACTCGAGATTTTGAAAAAGAACTTGCTAAGTTCAACTCTAAACACTACCCAGAGCTTATTGCTGCTTCCTCATCCGTTGCAGTTGCTGCGACAGCATCAAATGCTACTAAAGATAAATCAGAAATAACCGTTTCGAATCAGCCATCTGAGAACAATATGATGGAATATTGGCTGCAACAAGCTAGCGATGAAGATATCGAGCAGTTTACAGAAATTGCGTTCAAAGGAAGAAATAAGTCTGAAGTTGATATCCCAGAAGAGTCGAGCCAACCATTACAAATGTTAGGTTATTGGTTTAATAAGTCCAATAGCTCTGAAAGAAAAAAAGTGTTAGCACACTTAATTAGTCTTTAATTTTTAAACGCACCCAACTAAATCGGGTGCGTTTCACAATAACTTCACTTAACTACTCCACCCGAACTCTTACATATCATACTTGGCATATAATCCACTTTTCCATCAGGTAAGTGACAGTCAACATATGGTCCCATTTCGGTACTACCAGTATAACCAGCATAGACTGACAGTGAAAATAGTCCGGTTACAATTAATGCAAATAAACGTTTCATGGTATCTCTCCTAACAAATGTGATTGTTATCACCTTAGTGATATAGCTAATATGTGCACAGTTAGATAAAGATCAAAAAATAATACCTATACAAATTTAGCATCTCTAATTAAGAGTTACTTCGAACGAAGAATTAACCAATAACCTATTGAAAAGCAATGATCAGATAGTGGAATTTTTATTAAATGTGAATGCAAATTTAAAGTATAGGACGATAGATGTGTAAACTTAATTTTTAATTAATAGCTTTTAAGTTATTGATAATTATAAGGAGTGTTTTTAGTTTAGTATTAAATGTTCGGCTATTAGGCTCTTTAATTATATAAAGAGCCTAAATTGTTTTAAATTTTTTTACTAATTGTCAGTATAATTCCGTTCACTTCTTGTACTTCAACAATAGATCCCGCTTTTAAATCTTGTGAAGATTGTGCTGTCCAAGTTGTATCTCCGAGCTTTATACGACCTTTTCCAGTTGGGAAGTCTTCTTCTAGCACCACTGTTTGGCCAATCAGCTGTTTGTGTTTTTGATTGAGATCGCGTTTGGCGTCACCTTGCTTATCTTCTTTAAACTGCTTTCGCCACCACAACCAAGTTGTAGCAAGTGAAAATACAGCAAATGAAACCCATTGAAGTTGCCAGCTCATTGGTATTACCAAAAGCAGCGCTCCAACAATGAGTGCGGACAAACCGAGCCATAAAAAATAGCCAGCTGTACCAAGTAACTCTAACGCTAGCAACGCTAGGCCGAAAGCTAACCAGTGCCAATGATTAACGCTGTCTAATAATTCAATCAAACTGACCTCTACTCACTCTTATCATTCGAGTGCTTAAACATTTCCGCAATGCCTGCGACTGAACCCATTAAGCCGGTAGCTTCAAGCGGTAGCATGATAATCTTACCATTTTCGGCTTGGCCTATGGATTTAATCGCTTCGGTGTAGCCCTGAGCAATAAAGTAGTTCACAGCTTGCATATCGCCTTTTGCGATGGCTTCGGAAACCATCGAGGTTGCACGAGCTTCTGCTTCAGCTGCACGCTCACGAGCTTCTGCTTGAAGTATAGCGGCTTGCTTATCACCTTCGGCTTTTAAAATCTCTGATTGCTTGTGGCCTTCTGCTCTTAAGATCTCGGCTTGGCGAACCCCTTCGGCTTCTAGTACTTCTGCACGCTTATTACGCTCTGCTTTCATCTGCGCGTTCATCGCTGCGGTAAGATCGGCTGGAGGTTGAACATCTTTAATCTCAATACGGGTAACTTTTACACCCCATGGGTTAGTGGCTTCGTCAACAATAGAAAGCAGCTTGGTGTTGATCATATCGCGCTGGCTAAGCATTTCATCAAGTTCCATTGACCCGAGCACAGTACGAATGTTTGTCAGGGTTAAATTACGAATCGCGTGTTCAAGATCGTTGACTTCATAGGCTGCTTGAGCAGCATCGATGACTTGGACAAAACAAACAGCATCAATCGTGACGTTAGCATTATCTTTTGAAATTACCTCTTGGGCAGGAATGTCTAACACTCGTTCCATCATGCTGATTCTATGGCCAACACCATCAATAAAAGGAATGATTATGTTGAGGCCAGGTTTTAGTGTGTGAGTGTAGCGACCAAATCGTTCGACAGTCCAATTATTACCTTGTGGGACAGTTTTGACCGACGCAATGATCAGTGCAATCGCCACAACGAGAAAAATACTAATTGTAATCAATGAATCAATAGCCATATCTGAAGTTCCTTATGCGAATAATTGAGCTATTGTTGCTTAATTGCTCAGTTGAAACAATGGCATAAATGAGAACTTAGGTCTATTTTAGGCAGAATAAAAGCCGGACAAGCCGACTTTAAGTTGTTGATTTGGAATCGTCTAATAGAGAACGGAGTAAAGTTGGCGGCGGTATTTGCCAGCTATGGGGTTTCCTTGCCCTAATGCTGCGAGGATATCCATAAAGGATTTCTTTAGCTCGCCGTCTAGCACATTGAGATCAGATTTAAGAGGATTCCAAAGTAACTCCAGCGCTTCTTCGTCACGATTGACTTGGTGATAGCTCAAAGCAAGCGTGTTTATCAGTTCAAGGTTATCAGGCTCTTGCTCTAGTGATGCCTCAAGAGATTGGATCTCTGGGCTGTTCGCCGCTTGCGCATGTAACTCTAACTTAGCCACGAGACCTTTATAGTAATTGTCTTGGTATTCAAGAGGGATGTGTTCTAGCAAGGATTTTGCTTGATCAAAGTTTTGCGTTTCAAGGTAGCAATCTGCAAGAGCAAGCTTAATATCGCCTTTTTGTTTTAAGGCGTCATCTAATCCTTCGAGAAGAGGTAACGCTTGAGCGTGCTGACCAGTCTGAATTAACTCACTAACTTGCTTTAAGGTCTGTTCGTCTTGGCTAGGTAGGTGCTTGGTTAGCATCTCTTTAATCGCGTCAATCGTTTGTGGTCCGCCCATGCCGTCTACCGCTTGACCGTTGAGAAATAGGGCGACAGTTGGCAAGGTTTGAACTCCAAACTGACTTGCTATCGCCTGTTCTTGTTCGCAGTTGAGTAAAGCGAGAGTAAATGCGCCATTGTATTGTTGAGCGAGCATTTGCAGATCTGGAATAATTTGCGCACTTTCTTGGCTCATTGGGGCCCAAAAATGGATAAGCACAGGCGTTTGCATTGAGCCTTCCAGCACTTGACGGAAGTTCTGTTCATTTAGCTCGACAATAAAAGGTGATTGCATCTGAGTTTTCCTTGCAACGTGGTCTATACAGCAAAGATATGGGCTGAGTGATAAGAGTTCAAGGTAAGTGATTGTACAATGTCATGTTGATAAACAAAAATACCGCCAACTAAGGCGGTGTTTTTGTTCCCCGAAAGGGCAAGCGAAGGTGTCTATAAAACGATAAACAATGTTAGCGCAACACCGACACTCAGCCAGTTTAACTGGTTTAATGACATATTATTATTCCGAATGTAGCGCTTAAATCTATGGGTTAGGGTATGCCCTAATGATTAATTTAGCGTCTTATTGTTACGGAATAATTACAAACATACATTTTGTTTTAGGCGGCTTGTCTCAATATTTTGTCGAGTAGCCTAGTTGGTAAGAGTCGCTTTAGCACTGCAAACACCTTGGTTGGTGTTGTAATTCTATAGCGTATCTTCGGCTTAGAGGACTCTAACGCATCAATCAATGGTGCGATGCAGGACTTTGCGGGTAACACAAATGCATTATTAGATTTATCGTTATCTAGGCGCGCCATTTGTTGATGGTATTGAGTTTCATGTGCGCTTCCCTCAACATCAATCCAGCGTTTGAAGGCAAGTAAAGCATTAGCTCGAAATTGTGTTTCAATTGGGCCAGGTTCGATTAGGCTGATATAGATATTTGTGTCCATCAGTTCTAATCGCAATGTATCTGTCCATCCCTCAATAGCAAACTTTGAAGCATTGTAAGCACCACGATATTTCATTGCAGCAAATCCAAGCACCGAGCTATTTTGCACAATGCGCCCATGGCCTTGCTTTCGCATTGTTGGTAGTAATAAACATACCAGCTGATGCCAACCAAAAAAATTGGTTTCAAACTGCTCTCTAAGCGCGTCTGTTGGGAGATCTTCCAATGCTCCTGGTTGCCCATAAGCGCCATTGTTAAATAGGGCATCCAACTTTCCATTGGTAAGACGTAGCGTTTCTGTCACGCCTTTCTCAATACTTTCTGAACTAGCTAAATCTAGCTGTATACAGGTTAATCCCTCAGATTCTAGTCTCTGTACATCTTTCTGTTTGCGACAAGAGGCTATGACTTGATAGCCTCGTTTATGCAATGCGTGTGCACAGACGTAACCGATACCTGTTGAACATCCGGTAATGAGAATAGATTTGTTCATCTTGATCTAAAAAAGTTATCCATAAAGACGACTAGATTACTGGATTATTCATGGTGTTGTAATAGGTTTTTTAGCGCAGGCTCAATGCGTGAGTAGCTAAAGCGGAAACCAAGCTCGGTCAATTTCTTCGGCTTAGCTCGAATGCTATCAAACAGTAAGACTGAGCTTTCACCCATCGCAAGAGACATCACCCATTTAGGCGTCATAAGAATATGAGGCCGCTTGAGTGTCTTGGCTAAGGTTTGGCTAAACTGTTTATTTGTGACGGGATGGGGAGCACATAGATTAAACTCACCATGCGCATGAGGAGTTTCGAGGAGATAAATGATACCACGGACCATATCAAGCATGTGAATCCACGGCATGTACTGGTTTCCTTGCCCAAGCGGGCCGCCTAGCCCGAGACGGTATGGAGGCAGCATTTTATTTAGAGCACCTCCCTGCGGTGCTAAAACTACGCCGGTCCTTAGTAAGCAAACTCGGGTCATCTCAGATCGCGCACGATTGGCAATCTGTTCCCATTTTGCGCATACCTCATGAGGAAAGCCTAGATCACTCACATGTAGCGTTTCATCAAAAGGGTGTTCTTGTTGGTCACCATAGTAGCCTACTGCTGAGCCGCTAATAAAAACTTCAGGAGGTGTCGTGCTTGCGTGTATAAGTGCCACTAAATCTTCAGTCAGTTTCCAGCGGCTATTACAGATAGTGACCTTTTGTTGTTTGGTCCAACGTTTATCGGCAATCGGTTCGCCAGCTAAGTTAATCACGGCATCAAAATCATTCAGATGGTGAAACTGCTTAAGATCAGAAATATAGATGACGTTGCCAATATCCGTGTGGCTGAGTATGCGTTTGGCCGCTTGGGGTTGTCGAGTGAGTAACACCACTTCATGAGTGGTTAAGTGTTTTAATAATTCTCGGCCGATAAACCCTGTTCCACCTGTCAGCAATACCTTCATTTGAATCTCTTTCACTCCGTTAGAATCGGTTTTTATGCCACCGTTAGTCTTTAACCATAGCCAACTATTGTTACTAATTATAGCGACTTAGCACTAAACGTGATCACATGTAGCAATATCACACAATTCACATTTAGTTACATTTATCATGCGCTATGTTGCTGCTATCACATCAGAAAGGGGAATTGTTTGCCATGCTTACATTTGGCAGGGTAATAAGATTAAGTGAGGGCAACAAATGGAAGCAATGACCGCGCTGTTAAAAGCGCTTTTTGGTAGCTTACGTGACTTGATGCCAATAATTCTTGTGATTGCTTTCTTTCAGCTCGTTGTTCTACAAGAGCCCCTGCCTAATTTAGTCTCGATCCTCTTTGGACTTCTACTTGTCGTTTTCGGTTTAACCTTTTTTATTTTTGGCTTAGAGATGGGGTTATTTCCCATCGGAGAAAGCATGGCTCAAGCGTTTGCGCGTAAAGGCAGTGTTTTTTGGTTATTGATCTTCTCATTTTGTCTTGGCTTTGGCACTACGGTCGCTGAACCTGCTTTAACAGCTGTCGCCGGAGAAGCTGCAGAAGTGGCCGCTGAAGGCGGGATGATCGCTAACGAAGCGCTTGCGATGGAAGAGTATGCCAATGGTCTTCGTTATACCGTGGCGTTGTCTGTCGGTATCGCGATTCTATTAGGAGTGCTGAGAATCCTTAAAGGTTGGCCGATACAGTACATGATTATCGCAGGCTACATCGGCGTAGTCATTCTCACTATGTTCGCTCCGCCTAGCATCATTGGTGTTGCGTATGACTCAGGTGGCGTGACCACATCGACGATTACTGTCCCCTTAGTGACAGCGCTTGGCGTTGGGCTTGCTTCCGCAATTAAAGGACGAAACCCTATGATCGACGGGTTTGGTTTGATCGCTTTCGCTTCTTTATTGCCGATGATGTTTGTCATGGTGTACGGGATGGTGGTGGCATGATTGCGTGGAGTCACTTTGCTGAAATATTCATTGATACGGTCAGCGATGTTGTACCGATCGCGAGCATCATTTTTGGCTTCCAGTTTGCCGTATTAAGAAAACCCATTGCCAATCCTACCAAGGTGATGCTTGGTTTCTTCTATGTCATACTTGGCTTATCTCTTTTTCTTATCGGTCTTGATCTCGCCTTGTTTCCACTTGGTGAGACGATGGCAACTCAATTAACCGCGCCAAATTTTATTAAGCAGTTTCAGCTTTCACTAGGCGCTAACTTTGAGTGGTTTGATTACTACTGGGTTTACCTTTTCGCCTTTTTTATTGGTTTTAGTACCACTATTGCAGAGCCTTCGCTTATTGCCGTTGCTCTAAAGGCTAATCAAGTGTCGGGCGGCAGTATCAGTGTCAATGGGCTAAGAATTGCCGTCGCGCTAGGAGTTGCGTTTGGTATCTCACTTGGGAGCTACCGGATTGTAGTTGGTGACCCGATTCATTACTACATCATTTTCGGCTACGTGATTGTGGTTGTTCAAACTTTCTATGCACCGAAATTGATTATTCCATTGGCCTATGACTCCGGCGGGGTTACGACTTCGACCGTTACCGTGCCGTTGGTTGCAGCATTAGGTTTAGGGCTTGCCTCTACAGTTCCGGGGAGAAACCCGATGATTGACGGTTTTGGCTTGATTGCGTTTGCGAGCTTATTTCCAATTATTTCGGTGATGGGCTACGCGCAAATAACGCAGTGGCTCAATAAAGAAACAAAACGAGAGGATGAAGAAAATGCGCTTTAAATTGCTATTGGCCTTCGTTGAAGACAGTAAAACAGATGCGGTTTTGACTGCTGCAAGAGACGCAGGATCAACCGGGGCGACAGTAATTAACAATGCTCGAGGCGAAGGGCTTAATCAAAAGAAAACCTTTTTTGGTCTGACGTTAGATGTACAAAAAGATGTGCTCTTGTTCGTTGTGGAAGAGCATTTAGCTCGTCATATTCTCGAAACAATCAGTGATGTTGGAGAGTTTGATCAGGAGTCAGGGCAAGGTATCGCGATACAGATCGATATTGAAGATGCCGTTGGGGTCGCACACCAAGTAGAGAAGCTAACTAAAGTGGTTGAGGATGAATTATGAGTCAGCAAACGAAAGTCCGCGTTCGGGATGTCATGGTCAATACTTATGTGATGATTGATGGCTTAACAACGGTGAAAGAGGGGATCCAATTGGCGCGAGAGCATGGTGTTAAAGCGTTGGTGGTCAATAAGCGTCATGATGATGATGAGTATGGGCTGGTTTTAATGAACGATATCGCGAAGAAAGTTCTCGCTCAAAACCGCTCTTCGGAAAGAACGAATATCTACGAGATTATGACCAAACCCGCTTTAAGTGTTGAGCCTGAGATGAACGTAAAGTACTGCGCGCGCTTGTTTGAACGGTTCGGTATTAGCCGAGCACCTGTGATTGAACAGGGAAAAATCATCGGTATGGTCAGTTATAATAATATCGTGATTAATGGTATGGCTAGGGATGACTAATTGGCCCAGAGTGCGTAGAATTTCCTGATTAATTTTGAGGAGATGATGTCGTGAAACTCTTTTTTGCCTCTGATCTGCATGGCTGTTTGCCTGCAACCGAAAAAGTACTGGCTGAGTATAGAAAATCTGGTGCTGAGATGCTGGTTATTTTAGGTGATGTGCTTAACCATGGTCCGCGCAACCCGGTACCAGAAGGGTATAACCCACCAGCCGTTAGTGAGCTGCTCAACCATTATGCTGACCAGATCATTGCTGTACGTGGTAACTGCGACAGCGAAGTTGACCAGATGCTGCTCTCGTTTCCTATGATGATGGATTACGCTTGGGTACTGTTACCCTCAGGGCAGCGTTTGTTCTTAACTCATGGCCATCTTTATAACTCGAATAAGCGACCACCACTGAAACAAGGTGATGTTATTGTTCATGGTCACACGCATATCCCAGTTGCAGAGTTGGATAATGGTCAGTTTATTTTTAACCCTGGCTCGATAACTTTCCCACGCGATGGTTACCCAGCGAGCTATGGTTTGCTAGAAGACAATCGACTTAGCGTGGTTACTTTTGACGGAGAAGTTCTCGCTCAAACGTCACTTAGCTAGTTGAAGGGCAGCCTTACTTGGCTGCCATAACTTTGAGGGCGATGAGATAGGTTATTTTCGATCTGAGTGGCCAAGATCTCTTTCCGGATCAATTTCGTCTCTTACGCGTTGTTTTAGCACTTTTGCTTCAGGAAAACCGCCATCCTGTTTTCGCTCCCAAATCATCTTCCCATTACAGTGGATTTCGAATCTACCACCAGTATCAGGGTGTAATGAGACGGTTTCGATTTCTTCACTAAATGTGTGCAATAGCTCTTGTGTTAACCAAGTTGAACGTAGCATCCAGTTACACTGGCGACAGTAATAAATATCAATTTTAGCTTTTTTCATGCCACCTTCTTCAGACTAATAATTTAACGCCAACCGCGAATGTGAGAACTTCAAAACAGATTTTTATCACCTTGTTACTATAATGTGTCGTAAGGTAAGCGCCAAGGCTACCACCTAAAAACGAACCCAGTAATAGTATAGGCAACCAAGGCCAGTAAATAGGGGCACCGGCTTGAGCGACGGCTATTCCGCCAATACCATTCCAGAATAGACCAACGCATAGCATGGTCAGGGCAACAGATTGTTTGTAACTATAGCCAAACCATCGAACAAGAAATAGAGTGACGAGTAATCCTGATCCTGCAGTTAACGAACCATTTATTATTCCGATGAGCATTATTCCAATGCCACCAATGATCCAACCAACTGAGTCACGGTGAGACTGAACCTCTTCCTGACCAAGTTGCTTTTTGAGGCGAGAGTAGATACCCAGAGCTAAAATCATTGCCCCTAGCATTTTTTGAGCAATGTTTTCTGGAATGAGAAGAACAATATTGGCGCCGATCACGACGCCAATACTACCCACGAAAATCAAGTAGAGCGCAACGCCAACAGAAAAGCTTTTATTTTTGATATGCGTGTACGCTGCGCCGAGTCCCAGAGCAACACTGGCTATTTTATGTGTAGCCAAAGCGACTGAGAAAGGTAAACCAAAGAAAATGAGTAACGGAAATTGCAATAACCCCGCTCCGCCTCCAGAGAGTGAAGCGAGCGTATTGGCTAACAATGAGCCGATAAAGAGGGCGAAGGTATTAATCCAATCCATGATACTAAGAAAAAAGGAAGGGGCTTGAGGCCCCTTTAATTGAATTTAGTTACTGAAAAGTACGGTAGAGCCGTGATTCAGACTGGTCAGCAATAAGGTCTTTTCATTTACGATATCGATGCGACGGCTTTGCTGCGCATCCATCTTAAAGATCTGAGTGATGAGCTTAAGTTGATCTTCTGTAAAGTCTTTGCTTTGCGCAGAGGAGATATCTTTGAATTCAGTTGGAGAGACCAGCAGGTAGTTGTCGCTAATGTCCCAATTACCGGTTTCAGATATGTTTATAACACTCTCAGCAGACTCATCGTCATTAGCGTATAAATGCACTATGGCAACACGAATATAGGTATTGTTCGGTAAATACTTCACGTTAGAAGAAACGTCTACTCTACGTAGTGGGCCAACGGACTCTTCTTGAAGTGGCGCTGTAATGACGGTAACCATCTTTGATTGCCATTCATGAGAAGTAATAACTTGCTCAACTTTTAAGTCGCTACCCCAGTATAGCCATCCACTAAAAAATGCTGAAAAAACAAGTAGGCCAGCTGCAATTTTTTGATTCATTGTGATGCTTCCTATTGGCAAACTTTACTTAGATCTTCTTGCTCAGCGAAGATACGTAATGTGATGTTTTCACCAGAGTGAGCTAAAGAGTGAATATAGTTCAGCACAAGTTGGTTATTTTGGCCTCCGGTTGCAATTACTTCAATTGGTGCTAGGTCACCCGAGTGTGTCTCATTGTACTTTTTCACACATTGCTTAATTGACGGGTACCACTGAGTTAATTCTGGGTGATTAATTGGAGTTTTCACCGGAATATTGTCAAATACACCCAGTTCGCGGAACTCTGACTCTGCTGTACCGGTAAATAGCACTGCGCATAATGGTAGGAATAAAGCCAATGCTAAGAAGAGTTTAGACATTATACTCCAACCTGAGCGAAGAGCCGGTTGTTCCACTGGTTTTGGCTGCTGCATTTCTTCAGCTTGAGGGCTAATCGCTACCTCTACGACTGCCTCGGTATCAATGATATCGACAATTTTTACGTCGTCCGTCTTAACGCTTTCTTCGATATCAGATTCGCCGCTCATTAGCGGAGTAGTACGTTCTACAGTACAAATCAACTGATAACCACGCTTTGGCACGGTTTTTACAAACATTGGAGACTTAGTAGAATCTTTAAGGAGCTTTCGCAACGTCGAAATTGCTTGTGTTAGGCTTGAGTCATCAACCTCAAAGCCTTGCTTGCGCCAAACGAAATCATGCAGATCGTTTCGGGAGACAATTTCACTCGGTTTTTCACAAAGTAGCAGAAGAATACGGCTCTCATTACTTCCTAAGCGAATAAGCTCATTATCGGTTTCCTTATCGATAAGAGAGTTTGTATTTGGGTCAAAAGTGAATCTGTTTGCAAGATTAAACTTAGTACCTATATTACTCATCAATCATTGGCCATTTTTGTAAAGTTTCAGAAGATAGTACTTGCCCAGTACTGACTGTCACTTATGCGGAAAGTGTTCAGTTTAGAAATTTTGACTTTTTAGAGGTGCAAGGATAGTCAAAATAAAACCAAAAAAACACTGTTTTTATGTGTCCTGACCTTGAATTTACAATTGTCACCCTCATGTTAACTGACAGATTTAGGCCAATTACCAATTCTTAGTATGAATGTATTGGCTTGATAAGTATAGAACTTATGGAGTTATCATGAGCGAAACTGCAACACATAACAAAGAAACTCGTGGCTTTCAGTCAGAAGTAAAACAACTACTTCATTTAATGATTCATTCTCTTTACTCAAACAAAGAGATTTTTCTTCGCGAGCTGATTTCGAATGCGTCTGATGCTTCTGACAAACTGCGTTTTCAAGCATTGTCCAATTCGGAACTTTATCAAGGCGACGCCGATCTAGGTGTAAAACTCTCTTTTGATGAGATATCTAACACTTTAACGATTTCTGACAATGGCATCGGCATGAGCCGTGAAGATGTTATTGAGCACCTAGGTACTATTGCTAAATCGGGTACAGCGGACTTCTTCTCGAAATTGTCCGAAGACCAATCAAAAGACTCTCAACTGATCGGTCAATTTGGGGTTGGTTTCTACTCTGCCTTCATTGTGGCAGATGCTGTGACCGTCCGTACTCGTGCTGCGGGTTTAACGCCTGAGCAAGGTGTGCAATGGCACTCTGCTGGCGAAGGTGAGTACACAATTGAAGATATCAACAAAGAGTCACGTGGTACGGATATCATTCTTCATATGCGTGAAGAAGGCAAAGAGTTCCTGAATGAGTGGCGTTTGCGTGAAGTGATCAGCAAATACTCTGATCACATCGGTATTCCAGTGTCGATTCAAACCGCGGTGCGTGATGATGAAGGCAAAGAAACTGGCGAGAAAAAGTGGGAGCAAATCAACAAGGCGCAAGCACTTTGGACTCGCAACAAATCAGACATCACCGAAGAAGAGTACCAAGAGTTCTACAAGCATGTTTCGCATGACTTCGCTGATCCTCTAGTTTGGAGTCACAACCGTGTAGAAGGTAAAAACGACTACACAAGCCTACTTTACATCCCGTCTCAAGCGCCTTGGGATATGATGAACCGTGACCACAAATCAGGTCTAAAACTCTACGTGCAGCGTGTATTCATCATGGATGATGCTGAGCAGTTTATGCCATCTTACCTACGTTTCGTTCGTGGCTTAATAGATTCAAATGATCTGCCATTGAATGTTTCTCGTGAAATCTTGCAAGACAACAAGGTGACTCAGTCGCTACGTGGTGCTTGTACTAAGCGTGTTCTGACTATGCTTGAGCGCATGGCTAAGAATGATGAAGATAAATATCAAACGTTCTGGAAGCAGTTTGGTCTAGTAATGAAAGAAGGTCCTGCTGAAGACATGAGCAATAAAGAGAAGATTGCAGGTCTTCTGCGTTTTGCCTCTACTGAAGTGGACTCTGCGGATCAGACTGTGGGTCTCGCGTCTTATGTTGAGCGTATGAAAGAAGGTCAAGATAAGATCTACTACCTAACTGCGGACAGCTATGCAGCGGCCAAAAACAGCCCTCACCTAGAGCAGTTTAAAGCCAAAGGTATCGAGGTTGTTCTAATGTACGATCGTATTGATGAGTATGTGATGAACTACCTAACTGAGTTTGATGGTAAGCCGTTCCAATCAATTACTAAAGCGGGTCTTGATCTCAGCAAGTTTGAAGACGAAGCGGAAAAAGAGAAGCAGAAAGAGACTGAAGAAGAATTTAAGTCTGTGGTTGAGCGTACCAAAGAATATTTGGGTGACCGTGTTAAAGAAGTTCGTACGACATTCAAACTGGCAAGTACACCAGCTGTTGTTGTGACTGATGACTTTGAGATGGGCACTCAGATGGCGAAGCTTCTAGAGGCAGCGGGGCAAGCGGCTCCTGAAGTGAAGTACATCTTTGAAATTAACCCAGAGCACGCTTTAGTTAAGCAAATGGCGGATGAAGCTGACGAACAAGCGTTTGGTCGCTGGGTTGAGGTTTTACTTGGCCAAGCCATGTTGGCTGAGCGCGGTTCAATCGAAGATCCATCCCAGTTCTTAGGTGCAATCAATACGCTTTTGACTAAGGGCTAATAGCTCATTTGGTACAAAAAGCTCGCATATTGCGGGCTTTTTGATTTATTTGCGCTCATCGTGAATAAAATTGCGCGAAAGAGTAGGGAATGTGAGTGTTTAAGCATTCTTTAGTCGTAAACCGCGCTTTGGTTTTAAATTGTATGGTAGAATGCAATCTTGAAACCAAGTGGACAGGCGTGTAATGTGCACGCCTGTTTTATTGTTAAATACAAGAACGGTTATACCGAAACTTACCGTGAGAAGCGGCGAAGTCGTGACTTGGCTAAGTATAGTGAGCTTCGGTATAAATCATTATTATCTTAAGAGGATTCAACATGCGCATCATTCTTCTAGGTGCTCCAGGTGCAGGTAAAGGCACACAAGCTAATTTCATCATGGAAAAATACGGTGTTCCGCAGATCTCTACTGGTGATATGCTACGTGCTGCTATCAAAGCAGGTACAGAGCTTGGTAAACAAGCTAAAGCTGTAATTGACGCTGGTCAGCTAGTTTCTGATGAAATCATCCTTGGTCTAATCAAAGAGCGTATCGCTCAAGATGATTGCGAAAAAGGTTTTCTACTAGATGGTTTCCCTCGCACTATTCCACAGGCTGACGGTCTTAAAGATATGGGTGTTGACGTAGATTACGTTATTGAATTCGACGTTGCTGATGACGTAATCGTTGAGCGTATGGCTGGTCGTCGTGCTCACCTACCATCAGGTCGTACTTACCACGTTGTTTACAACCCGCCTAAAGTGGAAGGCAAAGACGACGTTACTGGTGAGGAACTTGTTGTTCGTGATGATGACAAAGAAGAAACAGTACGCGCGCGTCTAGGTGTATACCATGATCAAACTGCTCCACTAATCTCTTACTACGGTAAAGAAGCTGAAGCCGGTAGCACTAAGTACCTTAAGTTTGATGGTACTAAGCAAGTTGCTGAAGTTAGTGCAGATATCGAGAAAGCGCTAGCATAAATCGCTAACAGCGATTTTTGAAAATTTGTTATAGTGAAAGCGACCTTTATTGGGTCGCTTTTTTTATGCTTGCGCTTTGATCCATGATGGACCTTTTCACGTAGAGAACGATTTGAGTATTGATAGGAACCTATGCAAAATAATAAAAAACAAGGTGTGTTACTGGTTAACTTAGGGACACCTGATGAAGCAACTGCTCCAGCAGTAAAACAATTCCTTAGTCAATTTTTGCATGATAAGCGTGTTGTTGATATGACTCGCTGGCTATGGTGCCCAATTTTGCATGGTGTCATTTTGCCTATTCGTGCACCAAAGGTCGCCAAACTGTATCAGTCGGTTTGGACGGAACAGGGCTCACCTCTTATGGTTTACTCTAAACGTCAGGCTGAGAAGTTAAAGCAGTTGCTGGATATGCCCGTTGAGTTAGGCATGACTTACGGTAATCCAAGTCTGCAAACGGGGATTGAGTCACTGTTATCTCAAGGGGTTGAGGAAGTCATCGTGCTGCCTTTATATCCGCAGTATTCAGGTACCACAACGGCAGCAGTTTCTGACGGCTTGACTAAAGCATTTAAAAAGATCCCCGTTACGCCAAGTTTCCAGTTTATCCGTGATTACCACGATCATCCCACTTATATCAAAGCACTAGCAGAAAGTGTTAAACGCACATGGCAAGAGAAAGGAAAAGGAGATTACCTACTCTGTTCTTACCATGGTATTCCAAAGCGCTATGCTGATAACGGTGATATTTATCCTCAGCACTGTCAGCGCACGACAGAACTATTGGCAGAAGAGCTAGGGTTAACGTCAGAGCAAATTGGTATGACTTACCAGTCTCGTTTTGGACGAGAGGAGTGGTTACAGCCATACACAGATAAAACCTTAGAAGCACTGCCTACCAAGGGGATTAAAAAGCTTGATATCATGGCTCCAGCTTTTTCCGTTGATTGTTTAGAGACATTGGAAGAGCTTTCGGAAGAGTGCCGTGAGATTTTTATTGAGCATGGCGGAGAAGCGTTCAGATATATCCCATGCTTAAATGATGAACAACTTCATATAGAGATGATGGCGGAGCTTATTCGCCGTCATTAGATGAAAAATTGTTGTTCAAGTAGGCTGCTGTGAGGCAGCCTTTTTTATGTCCACGATTTGCTGAGTCAAACGTGTCAAAGGAATCGTATTGATCGTCCTTATATTGAAGTGATCGAGATCTCATTATTATTATTGAAAATTAAGTGAAAGATAAATCTGGTGTGACCCAGACCCATATAGTCACATGGTATAAGGGGTGTGGTGTGATAGTGATCACCTCTCGTCATTTTTGATATTTTTATCTTCATTTAAGTTATTGAAAATAAAGAGTTAAATTTCTTTTCTGTTTTTGACGGTGAGCCATGTCTCACTAAGTAGCTATTTATTTTTTATTGGAAAATAATTCTTGCAGTATGAAAAGCAAGCCAGGGAGGCAAACCTTCTTTGCGGTCAATGGTAAAGAATTACCGAGATCAGAACCGCGGTTACTTTTGATACTTTAAGGCAGATTCTAATGAAAAAACTATTTACGCTAAGCGCACTTTCTCTTGCTTTCGCTTCATCGGCATTCGCGGGTTCTTCATACGTAACAGGTAACGTTCAATTCCATGATGATGGTCGTATCCACGGTTCTAACGCGACTTCAACACTAGAAGCTGGCCATACTTTTGATAACCAGTTTGGTGGTCTTACGGTTTACACAGAGTTTGATGGTATTCAACTCGGTAAACTAGAAACAGAAAATGGTGGTGCAGGCAATACGACTCCAGCAATCACTGTCGGTGGTGAGCAGTCATTTAACATTACCGATCACCTATGGGTTGCAGCTGGTTACCAACACCTACTCTCTGCAGGCGAAAGCCTTCAATACCGCCCGTTAGTTAAGATTGGCTACAACTTTGACAACGGCATTTCTCTAAGCAACCGTACTCGCGCGCACATTGATGCAACTGACGCCGATGCGAAGACCGACTACCGCATGGATAACCGCATTGGTTACGTAGTCAATGAAGATGTTAGCCTTAGCTACAACAACGTATACATGATTGAAGCAGAATCTATGGACCATGAGCTTCGTGCAACGTGGACACGTCAAGGCGTTCAGCCATACTTCGAGTTCCGCTCACAGGCTCACGGCGCTGAAACCGTAACAGGTGACAGCCTAGTGAACAACGCATTTGTATTTGGTGCATCTTACGGCTTCTAAGCCAAACTTATTACTGTCCGAAAAAAGCCCAGCATTTGCTGGGCTTGCTTTTATTGGTTGCCTTTATAGTGGCGGTATTCAAACACCTGACCTTTTTCATTAAAGGCGTACACTGAGTACTCATCCTTTTTATCACCATACTCCATGCCTGGAGAACCCATTGGCATTCCTGGTACAGCAAGACCTTTCGCATTACGCGGCGGATTTTCAAGGAAAGCTTTAATGTCTTCTGCGGGAATATGTCCTTCAAATACATAGCCGTTAATCTCAGCTGTATGACATGATGCTAGCTCTGGTGTTATGCCTAGCTTTTGCTTAATCGGATTCATATTTTCATGTAGCTTTTCTTTGACGGTGAAGCCTGCGTCTTGCATGTGTTTTGTCCACTCGGAACAACAGCCACAGTATGGCGACTTATGATTGAGAACATCTGCCGCTACAGCATTGCCTGATAAGAGAACTATTGCGGTAAGAGCGATAGTTTTGCTATTCATAGGAACCTCTACGAAGTTTTAAATAATCTTAATCGGTTAGCGTTACTAACCACGGTAATCGAAGAAAGGGCCATAGCTGCCCCTGCTACAACGGGGCTCAGTAAAAAGCCAAACGTTGGGTATAAAACACCAGCAGCAATAGGAATCCCCAAAGAGTTATAGATAAACGCTCCAAATAAGTTTTGCTTCATATTTCGAACGGTTGCTTTAGAAAGTTCAATGGCTCTAATGATTGAAAGTGGTGACGAGTTGAGTAGTGTCATTTGTGCACTCTCGATAGCGACATCACTACCGCTACCCATTGCAACCCCAACGCTAGCCAACGCCAGTGCAGGGGCATCATTGACACCATCGCCAACCATTGCAACGCACTTACCTTGTCGTTGTAAACCTTCTATATGACTCGCTTTCTCGTCCGGTAAGACTTGTGCAATTACTTGTTTAATTCCTAACTGTACGGCGATTGCTTCCGCTACCATCTGATTGTCACCTGTGAGCATAACAGGGGTAATATTCATTGCTTGTAAGGTGGCAACCGCTTTTTTTGCGTCCGGTTTAATTGGGTCGGCTATCGCAATGACCCCTTGTACTACTCCGTCCATTTGGACGATGATCGGTGTCCATGCATTGCTGAGGTATTGAGTTAAAGTTGGACGTAGAGCCTGTAAATCCCACTGATTTTTTTCAGCAACATTGAGTGATACCAGTGAGATAGCGTTGTTTTCGTATAACGCTTCGACACCTTGTCCGCGATGGTTTTTAAAATCAGTGACATCAACGAGCTCGATGTTTTGCTCCTTAGCTCTATTGACGATAGCCTTTGCTAATGGGTGTTCTGAGTATTGTTCAACGGAAGCGCTAAGAGAAAGAAGTTGAGACTCATTTTCCCTCAAGGAATAGATAGCTTGAACTTGTGGTTTACCCTCGGTCAACGTGCCTGTTTTATCAAACACAACCGTATCGATTTTACTCGCTGATTGTAAAACATTGGCGTCACGGATAAGAATGCCCATTTCAGCCGCTTTTCCGACCCCAACAGTAACAGATAAAGGAGTTGCTAGACCCAGTGCGCATGGGCACGCGATGATCAAAACAGTCGTTGCGACGACCAACATATAGCTCGCGCTTGGCTGAGGGCCAACTAAATACCAAATCACCGCTGAGATAAGTGCAATAGCGACGACAACAGGAACAAATACTGCAGAAATTTGATCGGCAAGCTTTGCAATTTTGGGTTTGCTACTTTGGGCTTGGCGAACCATAGTGACAATACGTGCTAGCATTGTATTGTTACCAATGCCCTGAGCTTGAATAACCAGAGAACCATCTTGATTGATAGTACCCGCAGAGACGGTATCGCCGCTCTGTTTATTAACCGGCATTGGTTCACCTGTAAGCATGGATTCATCTAAGTAAGATTCACCTGATTGAACTCGTCCGTCGACTGGAACTTTTTCGCCCGGTTTTACTCTCAATAGCATGCCAAGTTGAATAGCCTTGATATCAATAACTTGCTCACCTTGGTCTGTCACTAAATTGGCAGTTTGAGGTTGGAGGCCAATTAGTGCTTGAAGAGACAGGGTGGTTTTAGCTTTGGCCTTGGCTTCGATATAGTGGCCAAGAGAGATAAGGCCGATGATCATGGCACTTGCTTCAAAGTAAACATGGCGCGACGGTGCTGGGAAAAAACCTGGCACTAGCACAACTAGCATCGAGAATGTCCATGCAGAGCCAACCCCTAATGCAACCAGTGTGTCCATAGTCGCACGTTTGTGAGTAAGCGCTTGCCATGCGTTAACAAAGAATGAGCGGCCCGCTGTTGCAAGTAACCAAAGACAAATTAGGCCGATAACGCCCCAAGCAACTTGGTCTTGGGGACTGCGAATCATCATATTTCCGCCCAGTACTCCCCAGAGCATCAGTGGTGCCCCGACGGCTAAACCAAACCAAGCGCTGCGTTTGTGGTGTGCTTGTATCAATGCTTGCTGTTGCTGCTGTTTTAGTTGTTGCGTTTCTGAGTCAGTTACAAGTTGCGCTTGGTAGCCGGCTTTATTTATTGCAGGAAGTAGTTGTGTCTCAATTTGGTCACTCGCCAATGCGCTATATACGATTGCACTCTGTTCTGCGAGGTTAACTTGTGCTTTATTTATACCAGCAACGCTCAGTATTGCTTTTTCGACCGATGCAACACAGCTTGCGCAAGTCATGCCTGAGATCAGAAGCTGGTGGGTATGAAGTTGATCAATGCTGCTGTCTTCTTCCGATGAGGTTTGGAGGTCTTCGTTAACCTCTTCTTCTTGAGGGGCACTTAATGTGGCTTGATAGCCAAGTGATGCAACCAAAGCTTGTAAGGTTTCTAATGAATGTAGGGTCGAGATTGACAGCTCACTTTTTGAGGCGCTGAATTGACCCACATACTCATCCTCACTCAATGTTTTTTCAAGCTTGGCGACACATTTACCACAATTGAGTCCACTTAGGTGTAGTTGATAATGGTTACCTGCTTGGTAGCCAAGTTCTTTGATCGACTTTTCTATCTCAAGAAATGTTAGTGAGCTCTCTAGTGAGATAAAGGTTGGAGAACGCTCATAGATTACCGCATCAAGTTCTGAAGTGAGTTTGTTCTCAACCTTTTTCGCGCACCCCATGCAATTGAGCCCTGATAGGGGAATATCAAACTTAGCCATAACCTTACCTATATTAAAAGCGATGATAACTAAGCATAAACCTTATCTTAGGGGGAAGGTCAAACGTTATTGTTCAAAATGCAAAAACGTCAAACTTCGGTTTTTGCTTAGGTCTTTCCACGTTTTTTAATGCGAGTTACTTCTAACTTTTTTATTGATGAATATAAAGTTCCGTAAAATATTCAAAAATCAATGAGATGTAGATAACAATTTTAGTAGGGGGAGAGCGGTGTTTGGCTGTTTTTTTCTAAAATTAACGTTTTTTAAGTTTTATGTGTGCGTTTTAAGGTGTTGATTTTACGTGTCTTTTTGGGGTTTTTACTAAGTCTGTTTTGAAGTGAGTCAGATTTTTCTTTGGATGGTTTTTTGAAGCAAAAAAAGTTTGCCAAGATGAGCTCGTCCATAAATGGTTCTCCCCTTTAAGTCATGCAGCTAGGTGGTTTGTTGGGGAGTGCTAACAAAAAATAACATCTTACTAATAGGGGTTAATCTTATGTCTCATTTCAAAAAGACACTGCTAGGGGCAGTTGTATCAAGCTTGGTTTTAAGTGGTGCTGCATTTGCTGAAGGTGCAAACGCTGACGCAGCGAAGAACTACTTAACTAAGGATTCATTTGCATATGAAGTCTACGGTGTTATTGCGATGCAGGCCGCGTTTCGTGACTATGATACCGGTGTTCAAGCTGATGATGATAACCTTAGTGGATTACAGTTTAACAACGAATCACGTATTGGTTTCCGTGGTAAAAAAGACTTTGCTAACTTCGGGCCAACATTTATTTGGCAAATTGAAGGTGGCTACGTAGACCCAAGTTTTGGTGGTGAGGGAGCCGGTCTTGGTGAACGTGATACATTTGTCGGTTTTGAAGGTGAATCGTTTGGTCAGGTACGTATTGGTCGCGTATTGACACCTATGTATGAACTGGTTGACTGGCCCGCATCTAACCCAGGCCTAGGTGATGTGTACGACTGGGGCGGTACAATTGGTGGTGCTAAATACCAAGATCGTCAATCTAATACGATTCGTTGGGATACACCAACTTACTTTGATGCCCTTTCTTTCGATATAGCAGCGGGTGCTGGTGACAAAGCTGGTACAGGTAGTGGTGATGATTACTTTGGCGGTATTGCAGGCCACTACAAATTAGGTCCAATCCAGTTTGATGCTGCATATGAAGGTAACCGTAACATTCAAGGTGAAAATACAGAGTGGAGCAACGACTCTTACCTAGTTGGTCTTCAAGGTTGGTTTGAAAATGGCATCTCTTTCTACGCTCAGTACAAGATGATGGAAGCAAAATCTCGTGAAGGTGTGAATGAGAAACTCAATGCGATGTCGGCAGCTGTGATGTACACGACGGGTGACTGGCAGTACAAGATTGGTTACGCGGCTAACTTCGATTTAGAGCGTGATGGTCAAACAATCGATAATTCTGATGACAATGTAATCTCTGGTCAGATCATGTACTTTGTTGACCCATCAGCGGTACTGTACGCTCGTGCTCGTTCTCTAGATTTCGGTGATGAAGTGTCATACACAAATGGCTTTAAAGACGCAGATAACGGTACAACTCGTGGTAAGTCTGGCGATTACGTAGAATATTCTGTGGGTGTTGAATACTACTTCTAATCGAGCTTAAGCTTAAAGGGCGCATGCGCCCTTTTTTGCTTTGATACTAATTCAAATAAGTCATTGGGTGAACTGTCTTATTAACTCAGTGATTTATCTAAATTGGTATAAGACGAGAAAACCATAATGAAAAAAACAACACTAATAGGACTTTGCGCACTTCTTTCCGCGCCTGCATTTGCCGCTCGATTAACGCTTCAAGCAGAATTAGCTCCTCAAGTTCTTAACGGTGCGTACATCTCCCCGGAATTAGTCTCTGATGACAATGGTATTCAGCTAGAAAACGGGGAGAATCAACTTGCTGTAACTGTCGGTCAAATTGTATTTGAAGATGGTAAGCGCCGAAAATTTGATTCACAGCCGCTGTTATTGGAATTTGAAGCCGAAAAAGATGCGCAGTTAACTCTGACCTACAATAAATTTCGTACGATTGAAGATGCAAAGGCATTTGAAAAGAACCCTGTGGTTACCTTGAAAGACAAAGCAGGTAATGATGTTCGTTTTTCGGTGACTCAATTAAACAAAGGCGGTCTTCAGGGGTTTCGTGATTATCAAAGAGAGGTTGCAGACTACAACAATGCGGTGAATAAACAGCGGACAACGTCAGATATAACAAATTCTCCAACCGCAACAAAATCGCTCAAGCAGTCATTCAGCGACTTAAGTCGTGAACAACAGCAAGAGTTTATGCAGTGGGCTATGCAAAACTTAAAGTAATACCAAGGATTGTAGAATTACATATCGGTGCTAAAATAACGCGCAATTTTGGCACCATGCCGTTTGGCTTGGTGTGGTCATTTAGACAATCAAGGTATTTTACATGACGGTTAAAACTCGTTTTGCTCCTAGCCCTACTGGCTACCTTCACGTTGGTGGTGCACGTACTGCACTTTACTCTTGGCTTTATGCTAAAAACCAAGGCGGCGAATTTGTTCTACGTATTGAAGATACGGATCTAGAACGTAACTCTCAGGAAGCTGTGGATGCGATCCTAGAAGGTATGAAGTGGATGGGCCTAGAGTGGAATGAAGGTCCTTACTTCCAGTCTAAGCGCTTCGATCGTTACAACGAGATGGTTGATAAGTTACTTGCAGAAGACAAAGCATACAAATGTTACGCTTCTAAAGAGCTTTTAGATGAAGTCCGTGCAGAGCAAGAAGCAGCAAAAGAAATGCCTCGTTACGA
The DNA here is from genome assembly GCF_056726085.1 of Vibrio sp. 2433-A1. Taxonomy (NCBI): domain Bacteria; kingdom Pseudomonadati; phylum Pseudomonadota; class Gammaproteobacteria; order Vibrionales; family Vibrionaceae; genus Vibrio; species Vibrio sp. 2433-A1. The sequence goes on along the minus strand of NZ_JBRESC010000001.1, from coordinate 383,644 downwards.
TGCAAACCACCCGAAAATTGTTGCTGCAAATGCAGAAGCAAAAGAAGGTGATGCGTTTGTTATCCGTTTCCGTAACCCGAAAGAAGGCAGCGTAGTATTTGATGACCAAATCCGTGGTCGTATCGAAATTGCTAACAGCCAGCTAGATGACTTAATCATTCGTCGTACTGACGGTGCACCAACGTACAACTTCGTGGTTGTAGTTGATGACTGGGACATGGGCATTACGCATGTTGTTCGTGGTGAAGACCACATCAATAACACACCTCGTCAAATCAACATCTACGAAGCATTAGGTGCACCAGTACCTACTTTTGCACACTGTGCAATGATCCTAGGTGATGACGGTGCGAAACTGTCGAAGCGTCACGGTGCAGTATCAGTAATGCAGTACCGCGATGAAGGTTACCTACCAAATGCACTAAACAACTACCTAGTGCGTCTTGGTTGGTCTCACGGTGACCAAGAGATCTTCTCTCAAGAAGAAATGATCAACTTGTTCTCTCTAGATGCTGTTTCCAAGTCGGCGTCAGCATTTAACACTGAGAAACTACTTTGGTTGAACAACCACTACATCAAGACATCTGCTCCTGAATACGTAGCGGAGTACCTACAGTGGCACCTAGACAACCAAAATCTAAACATTGAGAATGGTCCAGCGATCACTGAAGTGATTAAGCTTGTCGGTGAGCGTTGTAACACGCTAGTAGAACTGGCTGAGCAAATCCGTTACTTCTACGAAGACTTCGCTGAGTTTGAAGCAGGCGCGGCGAAGAAGCACCTACGTGGCGTTGCTAAAGGCCCATTAGAGCTTGCTCTTGCAAAAGCAGAAGCGCTAGAAGAGTGGACAACAGTAAACATCAAAGAAGGTGTTATTGCTGCAGTTTGTGAAGAGCTAGAAATTGGCATGGGCAAAATCGGTATGCCGCTACGCGTAGCTGTAACTGGTGGTGGTCAGTCTCCGTCTGTTGACGCAGTGATGGAACTTATTGGTAAAGAGCGCGTGGTTGCTCGTATTAAGATGGCTATCGCATTTATCGAAGAGCGTGAAGCAAACGCATAGTTTCCATTCTCTCGATTAGATATCAAAACCGCAGTTTAATACTGCGGTTTTTTTATATGTATTAAAGAGTGCTTATGGCAACTATTACGTACTGACGAATTGATTACTTGTACATATCAATTGGTTTTTTATTTCAAAAATACCTAATCTTGCCGAGTGTGGTGCTGGTTTTATTTGGGAAATGGCCTACAAAATATCGTCTTGAATTTAAGAATACTGTTTTTAGACGCGTTTTTTTTCGTGAAACACGCAAAAAGTGTGAAGGAACGCTAGCCCTTATGCCGCAATAGTTGAGAGTGTTTCCTGAAACTCCTCTGACTTTAAGGCAACTAAATGATGACATTCCCCCCCTTTATTAATTGAACTGATCCTCTTTATAGTCCTCCCCGTTGGTTACATATAGTCACGTTTATTGTTAGCTAAAGCACCGGATTAACCTGGAGCGAAATGACACATCAGGAAGTGAATGAATGGATCTTATCTCCACTTTGCTTGGAGAGATTGAGTGCAGGGTAAAAGCTAAACGATAACGACATTAATATTTAAGTATTAAGGAAACAGTAATGAAAAAATTAGCAGCGGTAATCTCAGCGTCACTTCTTCTCGCATCTGCACCTTCAATGGCAGAGCTTTATGTTGGTGGTAAAGTAGGTAAATCATGGTTAGATGACGCGTGCACAACAGCAAACTGTGATGACGAAGCATCTACAGCAGGTGTGTTCGCTGGCTACGAAATGTGGGATTTCCTATCAATTGAAGGTGGTTACGATTACCTAGGCAAATTCACTGCTGACGGTCTAAATGATGACAAAGTTGAAGCATTCACTTTAGCGCCTAAACTAAACCTTCCTATTACTAACGATATTTCACTTTACGGTAAGTTTGGTGGTGCATACGTAAAATACGGCAATCAAGATGATTATTCTTACCTAGGCGCTGCAGGTATCGAATTTGATTCACATGAAAATGTGACAGTTCGTATTGAATACCAAACAATTACTGATGCAAACAATGAGCAAGTACGTGCTATGGGTAACAGTGCAACACTTGGCTTCGTTTACAAATTTGGCGGCAGTGAAGAAGCAGCACCAGTTGTAGTTGTTGAAGAAGAAATGACTGAAGAAGTTGTAGTAGAAGAAACTCCAGTTGAACCTATTGTTGAAACAAAAACATTCGAAACTCAACAACTCGGTACTGGTAGCTTCAAGCTAAACAGCACTGAGCTAACCCAAGACAGTGCAGAACAACTAGACGAGCTAGTAGAGTTCCTAAATACTTACCCTCAAGCTAACGTAGAGATCGTTGGTTACACTGATACTTCAGGTGCTGCGGACTACAACCAAGTAGTTTCTGAGAAACGTGCTGAGTCTGTAGCAAAAACTCTAGAAGAGAGAGGCATTGATTCTTCACGTATTACTGCTCGTGGTGAAGGTGAAAACAACCCACTTGCATCTAACGAAACTCGTGAAGGTCGTGAGCAAAACCGCCGTGTTGAAGTGAGCGTTCCTGAATTTGAGTACCAAGTAGCTCAATAATAATTCTATAAATAACAGCGTCAGAAAAAGCCTTGACTTAGGTCGCAATGTAGATCAGGTAAGGGTCGGTCAACCGATTCTTATCTGATCTACACTGTGGTCGATGCCAAGGCTTTTTTGTTTTAATCACGGCTAGCATTTGCAATGCTAGAGTATTTGTTAATTGGCAATTATTTTAAATCGATACTGTTTAATCGGCCCATAAACTCCAAGATCTCTAAGTTTTCCTTATTGGCTGCGAGGAGCGCTTTTTTGGTTTTTGAGTAGGCGGCTAATCGTCCATGTTTTTTAATGGAGCAAACGACGCTTCGATAGATCAACTTGCCATTTTCATCATAGTTGCGCCATGCGGCGATATAGCATTCATCTTTAGCGTCTGGGTTATCTTTTGTCGGTCGAGGTTTAAAGATGATCTTAGGTTCAAGTGAGTGGGGTAGACGTGTCATGAGGTAAGGGTCTTTGAGTAGACGGCGCCAAAACTTGCCCCACATCTCGCTGCCCATTTCATTTCGCAACTTAATCGCTTTCTGCAGACCTTTCTTCTCTCCAATACGAATGTAGCCGACAGACCGGTGGATGACTTTGTCATCTGGAGTATGGATGTGAATTTTGAAGGCCGTTTTGGCCTTAGAAATGAAACGATGACCTGTGTTGGTCTCTAAGTTACTTTTTTTCATTGTTTAACTATAGATAACTTTGTTAATAATTATTTTAGATGAAAGTTGAGGGATGGTGAAGTCAAGAAAGCAAAAGGGCCAAGCATTTTTACTTGGCCCAAATATAAGGACGGTGTTTATGGTGGGATTCGACCTGTTAGCAACAGAGCGAGCTACACCTCTGTGCTACGGAGCGTAGTGTCATTTTGGTCATATCGCTACAGAAATTTCTGCATCACATCTCCGATCTGAATACTGCCTGCTAATTCTGCTTGATCGACAGATAGCTCTGCTTCGTTTTCATACACACGAGATACCGTTAGTGTTATGTCAGTTTCTGTGACTTTGTTTCGAGGTAAACCGCGCTGGTCGATGAACGAGCCCGTGTGCCAGAGTTTTAGCTTGTCACCTTCTTGTACGCCATGAACACGCCCCAGGTCGATTGTGATGGTATTGTCCCATTTAGCGACGACTTCAGGTAAGGTGATTTTACAAGAGACTTCTGATTCGAGGTCGAGCATGATGTTTCGACTGACACGTAGCATCATGTTGCCGTAGGTTGAAGCCCAAAAGCGAGCGCTTTTAGTATCGACTTGGCTTGTTTTGGCAAATGGCCAACGTGCCACTTCACGGTAGTTACGGTTATAGACTTCATTACCGGTTTTACCATCGAAAATCGTCATCTCTAGCGCAAACTGGCGGTTGATGACATCATCTTTAATTAGGTTTTTTTCAATCGTTGCCGTGAGGTCGGTAATTACCCCACCAATAATGTACTGCGCGCCTGTATCTTCAGCGATCATTTTAAGACGCTCGGGGTATTTCTTACTGATTTCAAAGTCGGTCGTCCCAACGGAAATAAAGCTAGCAGACTCTTGATCTAACTGGCGGTTGATGACGTTGGCAAAATCATCTCCAATACTGTATATCTGCCCCATGACCGCTTGCTGTGGAGAGGCTAGGTCAATGTTTCCAACTAAGAACGTTTTTTTATATTGGCTGACATGGCAACCTGTTGCCGATGGGTAAATATCGATGCGCGCTTTGACAAACATAACGTCTTTACGGGCTCTTTCTTCTTCGACTAAGATATAGCGCACTTCCGTACCGGTGAACTGATACTCTTTACGCCCACTTTCAAGCAATGGGCGGAGGTTAGCGATGCTACCGATATCAGCGCCTGAAAAGCTCACTGCTTTGTAGATTGCGTCTTCTAGCGCATTAACACGGGCGACTTCTTCTGATGAATCGATAGTCGAAGTCCCCGTGACTTCATACCAACCTGCCAGCGCGCCGTGTGCAAACAGACTTAAGTAGATGGCTGATAAAAAGTTCAGAAGCGATTTTTTCATGATTGATTACCAAGTTGGTTCATTTTTTGCTTAATTAACCTTAGCTGATTTAGGCATTGCCTTTCTGAATAGTTGCATTGATAGAAAAGCAAAGAATGTTCCACTTTTCGTTGTTTTGTAAAAGAGTCGACATTTAGGCCTTAATGTATCGGAGATTAGAGAATGAAAAAATGGTTATCGCTTGTGCCGGTGGTGTTTTTGACCGCCTGTGCGTATGCGCCAATATACAATGGTAAAGAACCTTACAATGGTTCACAGTTTATGCTGATGGACAGTCCGCGTCATACTCTTGACTTTTTTGTAGAGAGCATGACCGAGGACTTGATGGTTTCCAACACCAGTGTATCGGCTCGCACACCGATTGCAGTCACGTCATTTGTTGATTTGCAGAATATGGATACGACTAACTGGTTAGGTAACTCTGTATCGGAAGGATTTATTTACCAGTTTCAGCGTCGAGGGTTCAAGGTTGTTGATTACAAAACAACAGGATCGATTCAAGTGACGAATCAAGGTGATTTCGCTTTTAGCCGAGACTGGAAAGATCTTGCGCAGGAGCAAGATATTCAATATGTACTGACCGGTACCATGCTTCGTCAAGAGGGGGGAGTATTGGTAAATGCACGCGTTGTTGGTATGCAGTCAAGAATTGTGGTTGCCACAGCTCAAGGGTTCTTGCCAGCAGATCGTATTGGTCGAGATCTTGATACACTTAATAGCATTCGTACCCAAGATGGGGTGCTAATTCGTTCTGACCCAACGATAACTCAACCGTATACCGTGATTCTGCGTCCATAGGAGAGACAATGAAAAAGTTATTACTTGTGGTTGTTGCTTTGATGATGGTTGGCTGCCAACCTATGCAGAACATGCGTCCTGACCACTGGTTGACTGCAGTTGGTTACGCCAGCATCAGTGAACAAAAGGGGCGTAATGAAGATGAAAGGCAGGTACGTGCGATGCGCGCCTCTAAAATTGATGCGTATCGTGAACTCGCTGAACAAGTGTATGGCATGCGTGTAAGTGGCAGAGCCGATCTTAAAGATCAACGTCTCGGGACGGAGCTTACGTCTGGTGCTGTAGACGGTGTTATCCGTGGTGCTGAGGTTGTAAGAAGCTATAAAGTTGGTGACAGTTACGTGACTGAACTTCGTTTAGATATCGATAAGATGAACAAACTGCGTGATTACGGTGAAGTTCAACAGGTTCCAGAAAAAAGGCAGCAAACACTTTTCTAGTTGAAATATTCTCTCCAGATACAGAAAAAGCGGCAATCATTGCCGCTTTTATTTATTTGGGTTTTCTATGCAGTTGATGAACAAATTGGCTAGGCTTTAATATTTGTTCCAAGCGTAGTCACATTCTTCGTTTGGCCTTCGGCAGTATATGTCATGCCAAGCTTGCCTTGAGACTGTTTCATCAAGTTATTTAGCTTATTGTAGCTTAACTGTGCGCGTTGCAATGCTTGACCATTCACTTCATTCGCTTGCTGACATTGAGAAATAAGCTCACGGATTTGCTCTACCAGAGGGCTCAACTCTGGATTTGAGGTTAAGCTTTCAACGTCAGGATGGCGACGAATACGATCATCAGTGACTTGAAGTTGTTCAATGAGGGTGACTTTTTTGGTGGCTATCTGTTCAATATTTTTAGATTGACGGCTGGTAATGGCATGTTTTTCTTGCTCAAGAACATCACTAAGCTCTAGGGCATTCTTCAACTGAAACTCGACCAAACCATGTAGCGCTGCCATCTATTGAATTCTCACTTGTTATTTAAAGTCCGCCAAGTTCTTTTTCGAACTTCATCATATTATCTGCCAGCTTTTCCGGATCGACTGTGTAAGAGCCGTTGGCAATCGCTTCTTTTATCGCCGCAACTTTTGCCTGATCAAAGCTAGGTTGCCTAACCATTTGATTATGCATTTCTCCGACCGCTTTGCCCTGAGAGCTTAGTGAAACCGCGTCTTGCGCAACGGTCGATTTTTTTGCTGAATCAGAACCGCTAGTGGTCGAGTTATCATTGCGAACTGAGCTTCTCGTCGTTGTCGAGAGTGTTTGCCCTGAACGTATATTATCAATGCCTGCCATAGATGAGCCTTTTTAAAATAGAACTTGTACTGTCAATATCGACGATCACGGTGAGAACTTTAGCATTTTTATCAGATTTGCTAAAAGATAACTGTGACTTCCGAAATTCCAGATACTCGTCCTTCAATTATACGGTTGGATTTACTATTTTTCACTCTTATCTGTTCACCGTGTGAACCATCTGTCAGAGCAACCCCTTTTGTTGTAATGGTCATTCCTGATTTCACAGCTTTGATAGTAACGGTCTCATTCCGGCATACAATGCAAATGTCTCTGTCTTCAATGACTTCTCCAGCACGAAGGTTTTTCTTCGCTTTTGCGCCGATGACAGCATCGATTGAGGTAAATCCTTGCCGTCTAAAACGTTGTAGGTCTACCATACTAATAGTGACATCGTATTCAGAAATTAGCTGACCACGGGAAATTGGAGAGACCAGGGTGACCTGAGGGCCTGTGCGAATCAGGCGTACTGGTACATAGACTCGCCAATTGTCCTCGGGGCACTCAATCAGAACAGTAATATTACTGGAACTGGGGTTGGTCGACGAAGAAGAGCTCGATAGAGGACTTGGACAGTCAGTGGCAAAGATACGACTATCAATATTCGCCGCTTTCGCCTCAAGGTTACCTCCAATTGGCCACTCAATTTCGGCGATAATGTACTCTTCTGCAGTTTGTTGAATAAGCTTAATTTGACTTTCTGTTGCGGAAAATACTGAAAAACTAAAGAAAAAGAATAAAAAGCCGATAGACTTACGAAACTTTTTATAGAAAGCTCTACAATTAGTTATGGAAATTGAGCGTGATGATGTTCTAGGATATATCATTCTGTTTCTCTGGTTTTTCATGGCCACTACGTAGACTACCATTTTTTTTGCATGAAGTTTGAGATGGAGATGAGCTTATGACCGGTATTCTTGATTCAGTGAATCAGCGTACGCAACTCGTCGGTCAAAACCGATTAGAACTCCTAACCTTTCGCCTAATGGGGCGCCAGCGTTACGGAATTAACGTATTTAAAGTAAAAGAGGTACTTCAGTGCCCTAAGCTTACTTCAATGCCAAACTTGCACCCTCTAGTGAAAGGGGTTGCTCATATTCGTGGACATACGGTGTCAGTGATTGATCTTAGTTTAGCGATTGGTGGGCGTCCTACCACTGACGTTGATAAGGCATTCGTTGTCATTGCGGAATTTAACCGCACGATACAAGCATTTTTGGTGACGTCTGTTGAACGTATCATCAACATGCACTGGGAGGCAATCTTGCCGCCGCCAGACGGTGCAGGTAAGGCGAACTACTTAACCGCGGTTACTAATATCGACAATGAACTGGTTGAAATTTTAGACGTAGAGAAAATTCTTGCTGAGATTGCTCCGGTGGATGAGACTATGGACTCGTCGATTAGTGAAGAAATTGCCCAAGCAGAAACTGAAAAAGAAATTGTACGTCGTATTCTTATTGCTGATGACTCTACGGTTGCTCGTAAACAGGTAGAGCGCGCGATCACATCGCTAGGTTTTGAAGTTGTGTCGGCAAAAGACGGCAAAGAGGCGTATGATAAGTTAGTCGAAATGGCGGCTACTGGTAGTATTTATGATCAGATATCTTTGGTGATATCTGATATCGAAATGCCAGAGATGGATGGCTATACTTTGACTGCAGAAGTTCGTCGCCACCCTGATATGAAAGACTTGTATGTGATCCTTCACTCGTCATTGAGTGGGGTGTTTAACCAAGCGATGGTCGAGCGTGTTGGTGCAAACTCATTTATTGCGAAATTTAACCCTGATGAGTTGGGTAATGCAGTGAAATCGGCACTTACTAATTAAAAGAGAAGTGAATGACAGCAATAACTATAAGCGATCAAGAGTATCGTGATTTCAGCCGTTTCTTAGAGTCACAATGCGGTATTGTTCTTGGTGATAGCAAGCAATACCTCGTTAGAAGTCGTCTTAGCCCACTTGTTACTAAGTTCAAGTTGGCTTCTCTTTCTGATCTATTAAGAGATGTGGTGAGCGGGCGTAACCGTGAACTGCGAGTTGCTGCTGTCGATGCTATGACGACCAACGAAACACTTTGGTTCCGCGATACTTACCCCTTTGAAGTACTCGCTAATAAGCTACTACCGGAAGCAGCAGCGAATAAACGCCCAATTAAAATTTGGTCAGCAGCCAGTTCTTCAGGTCAAGAGCCATACTCAATGGCGATGACGGTATTAGAACAGCAGCAACGCAAGCCGGGCATGCTTCCAAGTGTTTCTATTACTGCAACCGACATCTCTGCAAGTATGCTAGATATGTGTCGTGCGGGTATTTACGACAACTTAGCACTTGGCCGTGGTCTTTCACCTGAGCGCCGGCGTACCTTCTTTGAAGATGCGGGAGACGGTCGCATGAAAGTGAAAGATAACGTAAAGCGCTTAGTGAACTTCCGTCCACAAAACTTGATGGATAGCTATGCGCTGCTTGGTAAGTTTGACATTATTTTCTGTCGAAATGTTTTGATCTACTTTTCGCCAGATATGAAGTCTCAGGTTTTAAACCAGATGGCTAATAGCTTAAACCCAGGTGGATACTTGTTGCTTGGTGCATCTGAGTCATTGACAGGTTTGACCGATAGATTTGATATGGTTCGTTGTAACCCTGGAATCATCTACAAACTAAAATAGAGCGCTCGACTCTTTCTAATCAAAGCCCAGCCTTATCGCTGGGCTTTTGCGTATCTACGGCCCAGAAAATAACTCGAGTACTAGGAGTCTAGCGAGTATACTTTTGGTGAGGCATTCCAAATCTCAACCCTATACTACGGCCAATTCTTAAATTGGCGTGGTTATTGCTGTACAGAACGTGAAAGCAAAATTGGACTAATTATAAAAGTTGGTACACATATTGCTTTGTAATATTACTAACGGTCAGTTCTTTAAGTAGAGGTCAACATGGCTATTTCTTTTGACAAAGCTCTAGGTATTCACCAATACACGGTGGGAGTACGTGAGCGCAATGCTGAGCTGATTTCTAGCAACATTGCACAAGCGAATACCCCTGGATATAAATCAAAAGGAATGGACTTTCAAAAGGCATTACAGGCGGCAACATCAGAGGCAAGCATTGGTCTTAGCCGAACTGATGGTCGGCACATCGCTGCCTCTACACAAGTGACAGGGGAAGTAATGTATCGTCTTCCAACGCAACCTGACACGGGTGATGGCAACACGGTGGATGTGGACTTAGAGCGTAACTTGTTTATGCAAAACCAGATTCGTCACCAAGCGTCACTCGACTTCTTAGGAAGTAAATTCAAGAACTTAACGAAAGCAATTAAAGGTGGTAACTGATGAGCTTATTTAACGTTTTCAATGTAACTGGTTCTGCCATGAGCGCTGAATCTGTTCGTCTAAATACGACCTCAAGTAACCTAGCAAACGCGGATAGTATCGCTAGTTCAGCGAAAGATACTTATAAAGCGCGTCATGCTGTGTTTGGAGCTGAGTTGAGTAAGGCAAAGTATGGCCGCGACTATACGGTGCCGGTGAAATTGATGGGAATTGTTGAAAGTGATAAACCGTTAAGTGCGGAATACAACCCTGACCACCCACTTGCAAATGATGAAGGCTATATCTACAAGCCGAACGTCAATGTAATGGAAGAGATGGCTAACATGATATCTGCTTCACGTTCATACCAAACGAACGTTCAAGTAGCAGATGCTAGTAAACAAATGCTGCTGCGTACGCTGCAGATGGGTCAATAAGGATAAGGAGGTAACAGATGGCCGGTAGCATTAATAATGTTGGTCAGAGTAGCTTGTCCTATATCGACCAGCTTAAACAGCTTCAGGATAAGAATAAGCCGAATGAGACAACTGGTAAGCAAGATCTAAAGCAAGAAGATTTCTTATCGTTGCTCACAAAGCAACTTGCCCAGCAGGACCCGTTTAAGCCGGTTAGTAATGACCAGATGATTGCGCAAATGGCGTCATTCGCAACCGTAGATGGCATTGGCAAGATGAACACTCAGTTTGAAACACTGAATGCGTCAATGACCTCCAATCAAGCACTACAGGCTTCATCCTTAGTTGGACGTGATGTCTTAGTACCAGGTGCTGCGGGCGTGAAGAAAGATGACGGCAATATGGCTGCTATGGTCAAACTACCTCAAGCTGTTGATAACGTGATGGTAAGAGTAGAAGACCAGATGGGACAGCTTGTCCGTACCTTTGAAGTCGGTTCTAAACCTGCGGGTGATAACCGTGTTGAATGGGATGGCAAAGATCAAAACGGTAATCCATTGCCGGCTGGCAAATACAATGTGAAAGCATCGGGTTTGTTAGATGGGAAGGCGAAAGAGTTTGAAGTTTCGACTTATGCAAACGTCAATAGCGTCCTTCTGGGTAAAGGTGATGGTAACGTACTACTCAATCTGGCTGGCTTTGAGTCGCCAGTTCGACTTGCTGAAGTACTAGAAGTTGGTAAGGCGTAACTCTTAATTAAGTCGTTATGCTAGCTAGATAGGAGATTTTGGAATGTCATATGTTGCACTAAGCGGCTTGGCTGCTGCTCAATTAGACTTGAATACAACCAGTAACAATATTGCGAACGCGAACACGTTCGGCTTTAAAGAGTCTCGTGCTGAGTTCGGTGATGTTTACTCGAATTCACTGTTCACTCACGCTAAGACGACACCTGGACAAGGTGTACAAGCGGCAAAGGTGGCGCAACAATTCCACGAAGGTTCAAGTATTTATACTAATAACCCAATGGATTTACGTATTGGTGGCACCGGTTTCTTCGCAGTCGCTAAAGACCGCCTGGCACCGACCTCTAATGAGTTAACTCGTAATGGTGCATTTCACCTGAACAAAGATAACTACATGGTTTCTTCGAACGATGAGTTTTTGTTGGGTTATCAGGTAAACAAAGATACGGGCGACGTACTTTCTTACGAACCGTCACCATTGAATATTCCGAAAGAGTTTGGCAAACCAAAGCAAACTGCGAATATTGAAGTAGGTGTGAATCTACCAGCAGGTGGTGAGTTGAAAGATCCCGCGTTATTTGATTACTCAGATCCTGAAACATATAACCGTTCAACGTCTTCGACGATCTATGACTCTATGGGTCAGTCGTACAAGCTTACTACTTACTACCTAAAAGATCAGAACCAAGCAAACACTTGGCAGACTTATTACACGGTGACTGATAGTGCGGGTGAGAAACCTCTGAACATAACTGGTGGTGATGTAACTTCACCGACAGGTCACGTTGGTCATACCATGAAGTTTAATAATGATGGTACGTTAGCAAGCCTTAACAACGGCCAAAATATTGTTTCTGAACCACTAGGTACTGGGGCAAACCCTGTTGAACTTAACGGTGCAGATGTTAACCAAACACTTTCATTTGGTCTAAATGATGCAACTCAGTTTGCAGCTCCTTTTGAGTTGACTAAGTTTGATGAAGACGGTGCAACTACAGGTTTCTTAACCAAAGTTGATTTTGACGAAAATGGTAGTGTGTTGGGCACTTATTCCAACGGTGAGAACATTATCCTAGGTCGTGTTGCCTTGGTTCGAGTTGCCAATGAACAAGGTCTAGATAAGAAAGGTGGTACTCAGTGGGATGCGACCCAGTTCTCTGGTGCTAAGATCTGGGGTGAATCGAACAAAGGTTCATTTGGTACAATTAGTAGTGGTACGCTTGAGCAGTCAAATATCGACATGACTCAAGAGCTGGTTGACCTGATTTCGGCTCAGCGTAACTTCCAAGCGAACTCTCGTTCTTTAGAAGTGCACAACCAAACTCAACAGAACATTCTGCAAATCCGTTAATCGTCTTACGTTGTTTGGCAATAATCTGTATAGCAAGCTGGTGGCAAAGATCAGCTTGCTATGTTGCCGCCTCTCACTCATTGCCTCCTCTATTTTCTCTATCAAACCAGCCGTTTAGACTTTAATTTATTGATATAAAAAGAATTTTATAACTTGGCATACCTATTGCTTTGTATTGATCAGAATTGTGATTATTGGAGCAAATTATGGATCGTGCACTGTTTCTTGCGATGAGCGGCGCCAAGCAGAATATGCAGGCATTACAGCTTAGAGCAAACAACCTAGCGAACGTCAGTACCACGGGTTTCCGTGCTGATTTGGCGCAAGCGCGTTCAATGCAGGCATACGGCGAAGGTGTTCCTAGCCGAGTGTTTAGCATGACAGAGCGTCCGGGACATAATTTCCAACAAGGTAGTGTGATTACTACGGGTCGTGACTTAGATGTGACGATTCAAGGTGATGGCTGGATCTCTGTACTGGATCAGACAGGTAAAGAAGGTCTGACACGTAACGGTAATCTAAATGTTGATGTGAATGGCTTACTGACCAGTGGCAATGGCCACTTAGTACTCGGTGAAACTGGCGCACCAATAACACTTCCAATTCCAGTAAGTAAAGTCGAGATTGGCAACGACGGTACAATTTCGGTGGTTCCTCAAGGTGCACCTGCAGATGCTATTGAAGTTGTCGACCGAATCAAGCTTACCCGTACCAATAATCAATCACTATTCAAAGATATCAACGGATTATTCCGTGCAAAAGATCCTAATGCGGCATACGAAGCGGATGCCGATGTAAAACTGCTCACAGGCGCAATCGAAGGCAGCAACGTTAATGCTATTGGTGAAATGACTAGCTTGATTGACTTGCAACGCCAATTTGAAATGCAAGTGAAGATGATGAGCACGGCAGAAGACATGGACAAAGCGTCTGATTCTCTGCTTCGTATGAGCTAATAGATTTTAGGAGAAGGTTATGCATCCTGCATTATGGGTAAGTAAAACGGGCTTAGATGCTCAACAAACCAATATTTCAACGATTTCAAACAACTTGGCGAACGCATCGACGGTCGGTTACAAGAAAAGTCGCGCGGTATTTGAAGATTTGTTCTATCAAAATATCAACCAACCTGGTGGTCAGTCTTCACAGAACACAGAACTGCCAAGTGGTTTGATGTTAGGTGCAGGTTCTAAGGTTGTGGCAACCCAAAAGGTACACACCCAAGGTAATACCCAAACGACCAACAACAGTCTCGACATGATGATTGAGGGTGATGGCTTCTTTCAGATCCTAATGCCAGATGGCAACATTGGTTACAGCCGTAATGGTCAGTTCACTGTGAATGACGAAGGCGTTATCGTAACGTCGGGCGCAGGCTATGCACTTGAACCCGAAATTGCTATTCCTGAAGATGCGCAAAGCATCACGATTGGTACCGACGGTGAAGTATCAGTGCGTATTCGTGGTCAGCAAGATAACCAAGTGGTCGGTCAAATTGCCACGGTCGATTTTGTTAACCCTGGTGGCCTTGAGCCTATTGGTCAGAACCTTTACATGGCAACAGGCGCAAGTGGCGATCCTCAAGAAGGTGTACCGGGGCTTGATGGATTTGGTGATATTCGCCAGTCGATGCTTGAGACATCTAACGTTAACGTTACTGAAGAGCTGGTTAATATGATTGAAGCTCAGCGTGTGTACGAAATGAATTCTAAAGTCATCTCTGCAGTCGACAAGATGATGAGCTTTGTTAACCAACAGCTTTAATCTAGTAGGAAGAGGGTAGAAAGATGAATCGATTACTAGCCATGCTGTTGGGGATCACCACACTATCTGGGTGTACGCTTATGCAGCCGCCAATTGAAACGCCGGATGTTGTGCAAGGTACGACTACCGTTGATGCTGTTGAAGGTGATAAATCGAGTGATGATGAGTCTGGCATTATCGATACGCTACGTGGCAGAAATGATCCGGTCTCTGGCGATCCAGCTTGGGCCCCGATTCATCCTAAGCATCAGCCTGAGCATTATGCAGCAGAGACAGGTTCACTATTTAACAGTGGACGTGTATCCAGTCTTTATGATGATTCTAAGCCACGTGGCATTGGTGACATCATTACTGTCACGCTAGATGAAAACACCAACGCATCTAAGAGTTCAGACGCTGACTTATCGAAAAACAATGATGCGACCATGGATCCATTGGAAGTGGGGGGAGAACAACTTAGCCTTGGGAAATACAACTTTTCCTATAACTTAAGTAATGATAATTCATTCAGTGGCAGTGCCGCGGCTAACCAAAGCAATAGCCTTTCTGGTTCTATTACGGTTGAAGTTATTGAGGTACTGGCAAACGGTAACTTAGTGATACGTGGCGAAAAGTGGTTAACTCTTAACACTGGCGACGAATACATACGACTGAGCGGAACCATTCGTCCTGATGATATTGATTACCAGAACACCATAGCATCCACCCGAATTTCGAACGCAAGAATTCAGTACTCTGGCACGGGTACACAACAAGATATGCAAGAACCGGGATTCTTGGCACGATTCTTTAATGTCTCTCTCTAATCCCAGCTAATGCCGTTTTTTTGGCACAAATACAAAGCTGGTTGAGTGTAGAGTAAAGGTACGGTTATGAAAAAGTGGTTTCTCCTTGTTGCAAGTCTGCTGTTTATCGCGACACAAGCGCATGCAGCACGCATAAAAGACGTTTCGCAAGTAGCGGGCGTACGTGGTAACCAATTGGTTGGCTACGGCTTGGTAACAGGTTTACCGGGAACAGGTGAATCCACGCCATTTACCGATCAAAGCTTCAATGCGATGTTGCAAAATTTTGGTATCCAGATGCCACCAGGCACAAAACCAAAGTCGAAAAACGTTGCCGCTGTTATTGTTACTGCTGAGCTACCTGCGTTTTCTAAACAAGGTCAAACCATCGATGTAACCGTCTCTTCAATTGGCTCAGCTAAAAGCCTACGTGGCGGTACATTAATGCAAACCATGCTCAAAGGCCTTGATGGGCAAATCTATGCCGTAGCACAAGGCAACCTTGTTGTTAGTGGTTTTAGTGCTACGGGAGCCGACGGTTCAAAAATTGTCGGTAACAACCCTACAGCAGGTATGATATCTAGTGGCGCAATGGTTGAAAGAGAGATACCTACTCCATTCAGTCGTGGTGACTTCATTACATTTAATCTACTGGAATCGGACTTTACCACCGCCCAGCGTATGGCCGACGCAGTAAATAACTTTCTTGGTCCGCAAATGGCATCAGCGATTGATGCGACATCGGTTAAGGTTCGCGCACCACGTGATGTTACTCAGCGAGTTGCGTTCCTTTCTGCGATTGAAAATATTGAGTTTGATCCTGCTGAAGGTTCAGCAAAAATTATTGTTAACTCTCGCACCGGGACCATCGTTGTCGGTAAGCATGTTCGTTTAAAGCCAGCAGCTGTAACCCATGGAGGGATGACCGTTGCGATCAAAGAAAATCTTAATGTCAGTCAACCTAACGCCTTTGCCGGTGGAGATACCGTTGTTGTGCCTGATACTGACATCGAAGTGACTGAAGAGCGGGGCAAGATGTTCAAATTCGAACCTGGTCTAACATTAGACGATCTAGTCCGCGCCGTAAATCAAGTGGGGGCAGCGCCTTCAGATTTGATGGCTATCTTGCAAGCATTGAAGCAAGCCGGTGCGATTGAAGGCCAATTGATTATTATCTAAGGGAGTGTAGTGATGGTTAATAATGGTAATGATATTGGCTTTATTCATGATCTCGCTAGCTTAGACAAACTTCGCCAGAAAGCCGTAGGTGGAGATGAGAAGAGTGAAAAAGCGGCACTGACGGCAGCAGCAAAGCAATTTGAAGCTATTTTTACTTCAATGCTTTTCAAGTCTATGCGTGATGCGAACTCTACCTTTGAGTCCGGCTTGATGGACAGTCAAAATCAGAAATTTTATCGTCAAATGATGGACGAGCAAATGTCGAGTGAGTTAAGCGCGTCAGGCTCTCTTGGTCTAGCTGATATGATTGTTGCCCAACTTACTTCTGGCAGCGTCGAAAACCAAAATGCTAACTCACGAAACGTCGACTTTGAAGCTATGATGGAGAAAGTTGACCGCATTCGCCAAGAACGGGCTGATACCACGACGGTAATGCAATCAGATAAAGTTGAACCATCAAGATTTAACTCTCCAGAGTCATTCGTTAGCTCGATGAAACCTTATGCGGAAAAAGCAGCAAGAGCTCTTGGGGTCGATTCCTCATTACTTCTCGCCCAAGCAGCACTCGAAACTGGCTGGGGCCAGAAGGTTATTAATAACTCTCGTGGTAGCAGTAACAACCTATTTAATATCAAAGCGGACAGAAGCTGGAGCGGTGATAAGGTAGCAACTCAAACTTTGGAATATCACCAAGGTGTACCCGTTAAAGAGCAAGCGGCTTTCCGTTCATATCAAAATTATGAAGATAGCTTTAATGACTATGTTCGCTTCCTAAATGAAAATCCGCGTTACACAACGGCACTGCGCCATGGTGGCAATAACGAAGAGTTTATTCGTGGAATTCACCAAGCTGGCTATGCAACAGACCCAAGTTACGCCGATAAAGTGCTTAGCGTAAAAGCGCGTATTGATCAGATGTAAGGAAGGGGCGGACTTCGTCCTACAGATTTTCTACGTGCTTTTTGAGATCCCCAACTTGTTCGTAGCTCACTCTTGAGTGATGACATATTAACCTGTTGAAATAAAAAGGGTTAATGCTCTCTCGTTGACCCTCAAAATTCTCCAGTTCTCCAGTTCTCCAGTTCTCCAGTTCTCCAGTTCTCCAGTTCTCCAGTTTGGCACAAATGTTGCTTTTATTAACTTAGATGTTCAGTTAATACTGATTTATATAGGTTTATTGGGGGCAATATGGCGTCTGATCTTCTGAATCTTGGTGCGCAAAGCGTACTGACGGCTCAGAGACAACTCAACACTACAGGTCATAACATCTCTAATGTAAATACAGAGGGTTATAGCCGTCAGTCGGTGATACAAGGCACAAATATGCCGCGTCAATACGGTGGGGAGACCTACGGTATGGGCGTACATGTGGACAAAGTTCGCCGCTCTTGGGATCAGTTTGCCGTTAACGAGCTTAATGTTTCGACCACTAGCCATGCCAATAAAATCGATGATGAAGCGAACTTGGAAATGTTATCCAACATGCTTTCATCTGTTTCCTCGAAGAAAATTCCAGAAAATTTGAACGAATGGTTTGATGGCGTTAAGTCTTTAGCCGATAGTCCAAATGACGTGGGTGCACGTAAAGTCGTGCTTGAAAAAGCTAACCTTATTACCCAAAACCTCAACGACTTCCATGAAACTATTCGTCATCAGGCTGATGTCACCAATAAGAAGCTTGATTTAGGTATCGAACGCGTCAACCAACTTGCGGTTGAAATTCGTGATTTACATCGTTTGATGATGCGTACACCAGGTCCACACAATGACTTAATGGATACGCACGAAAAGCTCATTGCAGAGTTGTCGGAATACACAAAGGTGACGGTGACACCACGTAAAAACTCGGAAGGTTTTAACGTTCATATTGGTAATGGCCATACTCTGGTTTCAGGGACAGAAGCCAGTCAATTGAAGATGATTGATGGTTACCCTGACGTTCACCAACGTCGCTTAGCCATGATTGAAGGTAAGGGTATTAAGGCGATAACCACCAAAGATATCGATGGTAAGTTAGGTTCGATGCTCTCTATGCGTGATGAGAAAATTCCGCAGTTAATGGATGAGTTAGGTAAGCTCGCAACCTCTTTTTCCTATGAAGTGAATAAGTTGCAATCTCAAGGGTTAGATTTAAGAGGTAATATCGGAGGGTTGATGTTTACTGATGTTAACTCAGATGTTGTCGCTAAATCCCGTGTTGTGACTTCGTCTAATTCAAAAGCAGACCTAGCGGTATACATCGAAGATACCAACCAGTTAATCGGTGGTGAATATTCTCTCCAGTACAGTGGCGGCGACTACTACATTACTCGTCCTAGTGGTGAACAGTTTATCGTGCCTGTGGTTGACGATGCTATTAGTTTAGATGGTATTCGGATTGATATTCGTAATGATCTTGCTTCGGGAGAAAGAGTGTTGATTCGACCAACCCGCAATGCCGCAGCACAAATGAGGGTTGAAACTAATGACCCAACAGCCATTGCAGCGCAAAGCTATGAAGCGTCGACCACTTTTGCCCAGGGCAATGCAAAATTTAAGATTGACCGAGCTGGAGGGTTGAGAGAGTTTGAAGTGGTGATTTCCCCAGATGGTAAACAGTTTGCTGTCACTGATACGAAAGGGAAAGTACTGCTTCAACCTCAAGACTATCCGCCAGAGGGAGTCGTGACTGTCCAAGGAACATCATTTGAGCTTACCGATGGAGCATTGCCGAATGACAAGTTTACGGCAAATCTTGTCCCATCAGAAGGTGATAACGGCAACTTGCTAAAAATGCAAAATCTACAAACAGATAAAAAGCTTAATGATGGCGAGTCAACCATTTTGGATATCTACCACAACCTGAATACGGATGTGGGTCTGCAAATGTCGACCGCTTCTCGGCTTACTGATGTATCACGCCTCGAAAAAGAAGCGGCTCAAGAAAGGGTTGCATCGATTGCGGGTGTGAACCTCGATGAAGAAGCGGCGAATATGATGAAGTTTCAACAAGCTTATATGGCTTCTTCGCGCATCATGCAGGCGGCAAATGACACTTTTAATACCATTTTGGCGTTGAGATAGGGAGGCGTAAATGTTGAATCGAATTTCTAGCTTCCATAACTATCAGTCAGTGCAGAATGATTTACGTCGTTCTGAAGCGAAAGTCCACCATAACCAAGCACAGCTCGCGTCTGGTAAAAAACTGATGAAAGCCAGCGATGATCCGTTGGCGACACATTACATTCAAAATATTGGCCAGCAGAAAGAACAGTTACGTCAATACACTGATGCGATTGTGTTGACGCGAAACCGTCTAGAGCACAATGAAGTGATTATCTCTAATGCGGAAGAGTTTACTGATGAAGCAAAGCGTACCGTAATGGAAATGATTAACGGCTCGCTTTCCCCAGAAGATCGACTAGCTAAACGACGAGAAATCGAAGAGTTGGCTAATAACTTCCTTAACTTGGTCAATGTTCAAGACGAATCGGGCAACTATATCTTCGCCGGAACTAAGCCTAAGAATCAGCCATTTTTCCGCGATAAAGATGGCGATGTGAGTTATGCGGGTGACGACTATCAGCGCAAGATGAAAATCTCTAATAGCTTAGAAATGCCCATAAATACTCCAGGCAGTAAGTTATTTATGGAGATTGATAACCCATTTGGTAGCTATGAACCTCAGTACAACTTAAAAGAAGCTTCAGAGCTGCTCTTAGAGCGTGCAATCAATACAAACCCTGATGATCAGTCTGAATATAAAGTGACGTTTGTTGATATGCCAGACGGCAAGTATGGTTATCAGCTCGAGCGTGATGGTTCAGTGGTCAAGGCGGATGTTTTCAATCCGGCTGAAGGCATCAAATTTGAAGGGCTGACAATTCAAGTGAAAGGCCAGCTTACCAAAGGTGATGAAATCACTTTAGACCGCCGTGATACGTACAGCATATTCGATACATTTAAAGATGCGATGTCCTTGTCATCGGGCTCAGTATCTGACGCGTCAAATACCGCTAAGCTTCACCAGATTACTCAAGAGTTTAACGCCGCGTTTATTCATTTAAATAAAGCTAGGACTGATGTGGGTGCTCGCCTTAGTACATTAGATATTCAGGAAGAACAGCACGAAGACTTCAAAATGACTTTAGCAAAGTCGAAGAGCAATTTTGAAGACTTGGATTATGCGGAAGCCATTATTGAGTTCAATGAAAACTCAAGGGCTTTACAAGCATCACAACAAGCTTTTGGTAAGACAAAAGATTTAACCTTATTCAATTACATTTAAGCTCTACGCCTTATGTGCAACGCCTTAAGTGCGAGCTAGTCAATTGAATCGTGTCACCAGCGGCTTTGAAAGAGGCAAGTGGTGGCAAAGTAAGCGGCAAACTTATTGCCGCTGCTTAAAAATGGTAAAGAAGTAAGCGTAATTAATTGTCGGTATTTAACTTAACTTATTGATATTAAGTTATTTTAAATCTATCTGGTAATGACTTTTAAAGTTGGCACGCTACTTGAATTATTCAGATTAGAGTTTAAACAACAAGCTTTGAGTCGGTGATATTCCGACTTAGCTACGAATTTACGGTCAGTGCTTCCAAATGAGACAAAGCTGGCCGCTTCGCAAGCAGTTGCGAACTCAATAGGAGAGCAAACTATGACCATAACAGTAAATACTAACGTTTCGGCGATGACCGCTCAGCGTTATTTAAATAAAGCGACCGGCGATCTTAATACTTCGATGGAACGCTTATCATCAGGCCAACAAATCAACAGCGCGAAAGATGACGCTGCGGGTCTACAGATTTCGAACCGATTAACGGCGCAGTCTCGTGGTCTAGATGTAGCAATGCGAAATGCGAACGATGGCATATCAATTGCTCAAACCGCGGAAGGTGCAATGAATGAATCCACATCGATCCTGCAACGCATGCGTGACCTATCGTTACAATCTGCCAATGGCACTAACTCAGCATCAGAGCGTCAAGCTTTAAATGAAGAAGTAACAGCTTTGCAAGATGAATTGAACCGTATTGCTGAAACGACCTCTTTTGGTGGTCGTAAGCTACTTAATGGTTCATTTGGTGAAGCATCATTTCAGATCGGTGCAAGTTCTGGTGAAGCGATTATCATGGGCCTAACCAGTGTTCGTGCGGATGACTTCCGTATGGGTGGTCAATCATTTATTTCCGCACCAGAAAATGCAAAAGATAAAGACTGGGGTGTACCACCAACGGCGAAAGATCTTAAGTTTGAATTCACGACTAAATCTGGTGAAGCAGTAACACTAGATATCATTGCTAAAGAAGGTGATGACATCGAAGAAGTTGCAACATACATTAATGGTCAAACAGATAAGTTAAAGGCATCGGTTGATGAAGATGGTCGCCTGCAAATCTTTGCCGCTGAACCAAACCTTGAAGGTAACTTGAATATATCTGGTGGTCTTGCTGGTGAGCTTGGTCTTACAGGTGGTCCAGGTACCAATACTACGGTTCAGAACATTGATGTAAATACAGTTGGTGGTGCGCAAAATGCCGTTGGTATTATTGATGCAGCTCTTAAGTATGTTGATTCTCAGCGTGCAGATCTCGGTGCGAAACAAAACCGACTAAGCCACAGTATCAACAACTTAGCTAACATCCAAGAAAACGTTGAAGCATCGAACAGTCGCATTCGTGATACAGACTTCGCGAAAGAAACGACAGCGATGACTAAAGCACAAATTCTGCAACAAGCGGGTACGTCGATACTTGCTCAAGCAAAACAGTTGCCAAACTCTGCAATGTCACTATTGCAATAGTAGTCAATACCTTCACTAGCAGTAACCTAGACGTAGGGTTAAGTGAAGGTATGATGGCAAACATAGGTGATGAAAATATAGAACTCTCTCTCATACCTGTTTTATAACTGAATCACTTATGTAAACGACAACCAGGCTGTGATCATTTCTCTCGATCTCCAACGGCATTGGTTGTCAAATAGCCCCGGTTCTCTCAAAGGAAGGTATGGCTAATTAGTTATACTTGGGGCTACCTCTTTCTAACGCCTTGCTCTTTTATCAGAGCAGGGCGTTTTCTCATTTTAGGCCTTATAGACTTGCCTCTAGTATCTCATTCTTGCGTCTATATCTAGCATATTTAGTCTGGATAGATACCCGACTGATTACGGCAAAACTTTAGCATCTAATTTCATATTTATTTGTTTCGTCATGTTTTCAATGAAATAGCTATTATGTAACTAAATTTACTTCAATCTGCTCTAAAGTTCATCAATTCACTGTCGTTATAAAGGTTACTTTGAGAGAACTCATTGGTTTTCCGAGACGTCGGAAACCTTTCGGATACTCCGGTAAATGGAAAATCAATAGGAGAACCACTATGGCGGTTAATGTAAACACAAACGTTTCTGCGATGACAGCTCAGCGTTACCTAAACAGTGCAAACTCAGCGCAGCAAACGTCAATGGAAAGATTATCTTCTGGTTTTAAGATCAATAGTGCAAAAGACGATGCTGCCGGCATGCAAATCTCGAATCGATTGAATGTGCAAAGTCGCGGTTTAGATGTCGCGGTTAGAAATGCAAATGATGGTATTTCGATGGCACAAACAGCAGAAGGTGCGATGAACGAAACGACTAACATTCTGCAACGTATGCGTGACTTGTCACTGCAATCAGCGAACGGTTCTAACTCGAAGTCAGAGCGTGTTGCCATCCAAGAGGAAGTAACAGCGCTGAATGATGAGCTTAATCGAATTGCTGAAACAACCTCATTTGGTGGGAATAAGCTGCTCAATGGTACGTTTGCAACCAAGTCATTCCAGATTGGTGCTGACAACGGTGAGGCTGTAATGCTGACCATGAACAACATGCGTAGTGATAACGTGATGATGGGTGGTAATAGCTATGTGGCAGCAAATGGCCAAGGCAAAGATTGGTCGGTGCAAGCCGGTGCTAACGATCTAACTATTTCCCTAACTGATAAGTTTGGTGAAGCACAAAATATTACTATCAATGCCAAAGAAGGTGACGATATTGAAGAGCTCGCAACTTACATCAACGGTCAGACTGATCTCGTCAAAGCATCGGTTGGTGAAGAGGGGAATCTGCAGCTATTTACCGACAATAATAGAGTCGATGGCGCAGCAACGTTTGGAGGCTCCCTAGCTGGCGAGTTAAGCTTTGGTGCAGCACAAGCCGTTACGGTTGATACTATTGATGTTACATCCGTTGCTGGGGCTCAGGAGTCTGTTGCAATCGTAGATGCTGCACTTAAGTTTGTGGATAGTCATCGCGCAGAGCTTGGTGCATTCCAAAACCGTTTCAATCATGCGATCAATAACTTAGAAAACATTAATGAGAATGTGAACGCATCTAATAGTCGAATCAAAGACACTGACTTTGCTAAAGAAACAACGGCATTGACTAAGTCTCAGATTCTTACTCAAGCTTCTAGTTCTGTTCTTGCACAAGCAAAGCAAGCGCCCAACTCAGCGTTGGGGCTTTTAGGCTAAAGAGCTGAACTCTTTAGAAACTTATAAAGTCATGACTTAAGTGAAAACCCAGCCTCGGCTGGGTTTTGTTTTATATCTTTTAAAAGTCGCAGAGCATAGATCTAACTTATAAGTCGGTACAGATAAAAGAAAACCCAGCTACAAAGCTGGGTCTCTTAATGATGGTGCGGAAGGAGAGACTTGAACTCTCACACCTTGCGGCGCCAGAACCTAAATCTGGTGCGTCTACCAATTCCGCCACTTCCGCATCAATTTGTAGTCATTACTGATAATTGGATAATCAATAAGACGTTGTATATGGCAGGTCTACCTGGATTCGAACCAGGGAATGGCGGCATCAAAAGCCGCTGCCTTACCGCTTGGCGATAGACCTGCAGTGCTTTCATAAGAAAGACTTAAATAATGGTGCGGAAGGAGAGACTTGAACTCTCACACCTTGCGGCGCCAGAACCTAAATCTGGTGCGTCTACCAATTCCGCCACTTCCGCATCAATTTGTAGTCATTACTGATAATTGGATAATCAATAAGACGTTGTATATGGCAGGTCTACCTGGATTCGAACCAGGGAATGGCGGCATCAAAAGCCGCTGCCTTACCGCTTGGCGATAGACCTGCAGTGCTTTCATAAGAAAGACTTAAATAATGGTGCGGAAGGAGAGACTTGAACTCTCACACCTTGCGGCGCCAGAACCTAAATCTGGTGCGTCTACCAATTCCGCCACTTCCGCAACAAATCTGTATTCATAACGCTAATTGGTAAAAGCGCTATGAAGTTGTATAAATGGTGGCTACGACGGGATTCGAACCTGTGACCCCATCATTATGAGTGATGTGCTCTAACCAGCTGAGCTACGTAGCCAATGGTGCGGAAGGAGAGACTTGAACTCTCACACCTTGCGGCGCCAGAACCTAAATCTGGTGCGTCTACCAATTCCGCCACTTCCGCATCAATTTATAGTCATTACTGATAATTGGAGAATCAATAAGACGTTGTATATGGCAGGTCTACCTGGATTCGAACCAGGGAATGGCGGCATCAAAAGCCGCTGCCTTACCGCTTGGCGATAGACCTGCAGTGCTCTAACTAAAGAGACTTTCTTTCCACCTAAGGAAAGTATGGTGCGGAAGGAGAGACTTGAACTCTCACACCTTGCGGCGCCAGAACCTAAATCTGGTGCGTCTACCAATTCCGCCACTTCCGCATCAATGTGTAGTCATTACTGATAATTGGAGAATCAATAAGACGTTTTTTCTATTCCTAAAAGAAGGAATGGTGGCTACGACGGGATTCGAACCTGTGACCCCATCATTATGAGTGATGTGCTCTAACCAGCTGAGCTACGTAGCCAATGGTGCGGTCGGAGAGACTTGAACTCTCACACCTTGCGGCGCCAGAACCTAAATCTGGTGCGTCTACCAATTCCGCCACGACCGCGTATCAAACATCATTGAGAGAATTGGTAAAACCTCAATGATACTTCCTAATTAAAGGAAGACTAAAACCAGCTTTAAAACTGATTTTTGAAATAGTGGCAGGTCTACCTGGATTCGAACCAGGGAATGGCGGCATCAAAAGCCGCTGCCTTACCGCTTGGCGATAGACCTGCAGGCATAGTCAAAAGACTATTCAACTCATGGTGCGGTCGGAGAGACTTGAACTCTCACACCTTGCGGCGCCAGAACCTAAATCTGGTGCGTCTACCAATTCCGCCACGACCGCATAAGTTGTTTATTTTAGATAATTTCAAGATGGTGCGGTCGGAGAGACTTGAACTCTCACACCTTGCGGCGCCAGAACCTAAATCTGGTGCGTCTACCAATTCCGCCACGACCGCATCTTGAATCTATCTAAATCATTACTGATCAATTGGTAAAAACCAGTAATGTTCCCTTTTAAAGGGGAATAAATGGTGGCTACGACGGGATTCGAACCTGTGACCCCATCATTATGAGTGATGTGCTCTAACCAGCTGAGCTACGTAGCCATCTTTTTGAGCGAGACAATATAAACCTTCGCGCTCTATGTGACAACCCTTTTTGTAAAAGGACTTCCACTTTGAATATGGCAGGTCTACCTGGATTCGAACCAGGGAATGGCGGCATCAAAAGCCGCTGCCTTACCGCTTGGCGATAGACCTGCAGACGACAATCAATAAAGATCATCTTTCTTCTAATCAAGAAGACAAAACATGGTGCGGTCGGAGAGACTTGAACTCTCACACCTTGCGGCGCCAGAACCTAAATCTGGTGCGTCTACCAATTCCGCCACGACCGCATCTATTCCTAATTACTTTCGAAAAAGCATTTAGGAATGGTGGCTACGACGGGATTCGAACCTGTGACCCCATCATTATGAGTGATGTGCTCTAACCAGCTGAGCTACGTAGCCATTACCATGTTTTTTGTTCTCAACAACGTGTTACCTTATTGTTGGGAACGGCGCGCATTATGCGAAGTTGAGTAAGATCCGTCAATAGTTTTTTTGAATAAATCAGCCAAAATGGCTCGTTCGGTTTCTTTTTAGACAAAGAGGCGTGTTAATGGTCGAAAACCGATAACAAAATGACATTCATCAAGGATCTTTACTAATCGGGGATTTAGCGAATAACAAAAAAAGCCAGCATGTCTGCTGGCTTTGAACTCAATGACTTGAGTGAGATTTATACGTTGAAGCGGAAGTGAACAACATCGCCATCTTTAACGATGTATTCTTTGCCTTCTAGACGCCATTTACCTGCGTCTTTTGCACCACTTTCACCGTTGTATTGAATGAAGTCGTCGTAACCAACAACTTCAGCACGGATGAAGCCTTTTTCGAAGTCGGTGTGGATCTTACCTGCTGCTTGTGGCGCTGTTGCACCCACAGGGATTGTCCAAGCGCGTACTTCTTTAACACCTGCCGTGAAGTAAGTGTGTAGAGTAAGCAGTTCGTAGCCTGAACGGATCACACGGTTAAGACCAGGTTCTTCGATACCCATGTCAGCAAGAAACTCTTCGCGATCTTCGTCTTCTAGTTCAGATAGTTCAGATTCAATAGCAGCACAGACAGCCACAACCACATTGTTTTCTTTTTCTGCGTACTCACGTACTGCATCAAGATATGGGTTGTCTTCAAAACCGTCTTCATTAACGTTAGCAATGTACATGGTTGGCTTCAGCGTTAGGAAGTTTAGGTAACCTACTGCTGCTAGTTCTTCTTTAGAAAGCTCAACTGTGCGTGCCATACCACCTTCCGTTAGTACTGGAAGCAGTTTTTCAAGAACAGTCAGTTCAAACTTAGCGTCTTTGTCGCCGCCTTTTGCTTTTTTAGCATTACGTTGGATAGCGCGCTCACAAGAGTCTAGGTCAGCCATTGCAAGCTCAAGGTTGATAACCTCGATATCTTCGATTGGTGATACTTTACCTGCTACGTGGACGATGTTCTCGTTTTCAAAACAACGAACAACGTGACCAATCGCGTCAGTTTCACGGATGTTTGCTAGGAATTTGTTACCTAGGCCTTCACCGCGTGATGCACCTGCAACTAGGCCAGCGATATCTACGAATTCCATCGTAGTTGGCAGTACTTTCTGTGGGTTTACGATTTTCGCTAGTGCGTCTAGACGAAGATCTGGCACAGGTACCACACCTGTGTTTGGTTCGATAGTACAGAAAGGGAAGTTTGCTGCTTCGATGCCTGCTTTAGTAAGTGCGTTAAACAGAGTTGATTTACCTACGTTTGGTAGACCAACGATGCCACATTTAAAACCCATGATAGTAACCTTATTCAGCTTTGAACGTGTGTAGACGGTTTTGTGCTTTTGATAGGCCATCCTTAATTAGAATGTCTAAACAGCGAACAGACTCATCTGCTGCTGCATCAAGAAGCTCTTGCTCTTTTGCCGGCGCTTTGCCTAAAACAAAACCGGCCACTTTATCTTTGTGCCCCGGATGGCCAATGCCGATGCGGAGACGATAGAAATCTTTGTTGTTTCCAAGTTTACTGATTGTGTCGCGAAGGCCGTTATGACCGCCGTGGCCACCGCCTTTCTTAAATTTAGCAACACCAGGTGGTAAATCTAGCTCATCATGCGCGACCATGATTTCTTCAGGTTTTATTTGATAAAACTTTGCTAATGCAGCAATCGCTTTACCCGAAAGATTCATAAATGTCGTTGGGATGAGTAGTCTAAGATCCTGCCCGTCGACCATAATGCGTCCTGTTAGGCCAAAGAACTTTGGCTCGTTCTTCAGGGTAACGTTGTGTACGCGTGCCAGTTCTTCTACTATCCAAGCGCCCGCGTTATGGCGAGTTCTTGTGTATTCAGGCCCAGGATTCGCTAGGCCGACAAGCAGTTTTATTGGTTGACTCAAGGTTAGGATCTCTCTTGGAATCTCAAAAAGCGCAGTATGATAGCACATAATTCTCATATCGGGCGAGATGAGGATTGACTTGTAGTTTGCGCCAATAAAAAAACACCCCAATGAGGGGTGTTTTTAAAATGGTTTAATCGAAAACTCGATTAGCTGAACATCGCTGAGATAGACTCTTCGTTGCTGATACGACGGATCGCTTCAGCAAGCATGCGAGAAAGGCTTAGTGTTGTCACTTTACCAGTCGCTTGCATCTCTTTAGACATGGTGATCGAGTCAGTTACGATTACTTGGTCTAAAACAGAGTTACCGATGTTCTGTGCAGCATTACCTGAGAATACCGCGTGAGTAGCGTACGCGAATACACGCTTAGCGCCACGTTCTTTTAGCGCTTCAGCTGCTTTACACAGTGTGCCACCAGTATCGATCATGTCATCAACGATTACACAGTCGCGACCTTCAACATCACCGATTAGGTTCATTACTTCAGAAACGTTAGCACGTGGACGACGCTTATCAACGATTGCGATATCGATGTCACCGAGTGCTTTTGCAGTAGCGCGAGCACGAACAACGCCGCCTAGGTCTGGAGAAACCACAACAGGGTTATCTAGGCCACGAGCTTGCATATCTTCAAGAAGTACAGGTGTACCGAAAATGTTGTCTACAGGTACATCGAAGAAGCCTTGGATTTGCTCTGCGTGAAGGTCGATAGTTAGAACGCGGTCAACGCCAACGTTAGAAAGGAAATCAGCAACAACTTTTGCAGTGATTGGCACACGAGCAGAACGCACACGACGGTCTTGGCGAGCGTAACCAAAGTAAGGGATAACTGCTGTAATACGGCCCGCTGAAGCGCGGCGCATTGCGTCAATCATCACTACAAGTTCCATTAGGTTGTCGTTAGTTGGTGCACAAGTAGATTGGATGATGAAAACATCACTACCACGTACGTTTTCGTTGATTTGAACAGCGACTTCGCCGTCAGAAAAACGAGAAACAGTTGCATCACCAAGAGAGATGTATAGACGATCAGCAATACGTTGGGCTAGTTCAGGTGTAGCGTTACCAGCAAATAGCTTCATATCAGGCACGGTGGAAACCTCAGGGTTGCGTCCAGTTTTTAAATAGATTGTGTGTGGGCTAAGCGATACTTAGCCAGTCTCTCGTGCAGAGGCGAAATATTCTTGCCTTTTGCAACAAAAGCAGAGACTGTGTCAGGCAGTTCGGCTAGCGTTGTGTCGGCGTCACTTTTGCTAGGGAATTCAGCAAAAACGCACGATCCAGTGCCAGTCAATCGCGACGGCGCGTATTGTAGCAGCCATGAAAGTTGCTTATCAACCTCTTGGTACAGCATTCGAACAATTTTTTCGCAATCGTTTCCGTAATTACCCTCTAGAAGTGTGGTTAACGGGCGTTTTGGCGTGTCTCTAGTCAGCTCAGGATGATTGAATATGTCTGCGGTTGCAATTGAGACATCCGGCCTAACCACGAGATACCACTTTTCTTCAGGATTTGCTTGAGTCAGTTCTTCCCCGACCCCTTCCGCACATGCGGCGAAACCACGGGTAAAAACAGGAACATCAGCGCCAAGAGCTAAGCCGATTTCAGCCAGGTCGTCTTCGTTTAAGTTGGTTTCCCATAAGTGGTTCAATGCAACAAGCGTTGTTGCGGCATTAGATGATCCCCCACCGATACCACCACCCATAGGTAAAATTTTGTTGAGTTCTATATGAGCGCCGAGTGAGCACTGGGACTTTTCTTGAAGTGCAGTGGCCGCTTTCCAGATCAGGTTATCTTTTAATGGAACACCTGGAATCTCTGGGGATAGAGTAATTTTACCGCTTGTATTGGCGGTAATCGTTAAATCATCACCATGATCCAGAAACTGAAATAGGGTTTGCAGTTCATGGTAGCCATTATCTCTACGGCCTGTGATGTAAAGGAATAAATTGAGTTTGGCGGGAGAAGGCCAGTGTGTGGTCTCTGAGATCATTCGTTGAACGTCCACTTTGAAATGACAATGTTGATGGAGATATCACCCTGGGTGAGTTTGAGTCTTTTTGGTAGCGGCAGCGTCGCTCCTAAATGTTGCACATCTTGATAGCTTTGATAATCGAGAGTCCATGTTTGCTTATTTAGCTGTTTTGTTAAAGAAGCTAACGTGTTGGTCTGGTTCAGTTTATAGTCATCGGCAAGGGTAGGGCGGCCGAGTAGCCAGTCATTAAGTTGTTCTACAGGGATGTTTAATCCAGTCAGCTGTTTAATCAGCGCAGCAGCGTTTGGGGCTCTGAACGATTTTCCGTCATAGGTCTCAACGGTAGCGATGCTTGGAGTCGCATTTAAGTTAAGTACTGTTTGGCCCAAAAAAGTGCTCATTCTTAGCTGAGTCTCTTGAGGGGAGTGCTGCCACTGAAAGTTAAGTGATTGGCGTTCTCGAGGGGAGATATAACCGAGTTTACCTGCGGCGCGGTAGTCTTTGATGAGTGCCAATCGCTGTTGATGACTTTGCCATTCTACGTTGGTTGTGCTGTCTATGTTAGCACAGCCCTGTAAAATCAAGCTGGTAACAAGGAGTAAAAAGAAGGCGCGAAAATGTGTCATTATTGTCGAATGTTTATCCAGTTTTTCCCAAAGTTCGCTTTCACTATATCATTGAAATCACGAACTCAAGAAAACATATCGGGATTCCCCTTTCAATAAACGGGGTCATCAAGTAAAATTCCGTCCCTATTTATCCATTATCTGATTCAGAGAACCATCGATACATGTCTTTGCTTGCTATAGGTATCAATCATAATACGGCCTCAGTCGAACTGCGTGAAAAAGTCGCATTTGGCCCGGAAAAGTTACCTGAAGCATTAAAGCAGCTTGGCGAGAACCCACTGGTAAACGGTTGCGTGGTTGTCTCGACTTGTAACCGCACCGAGATTTACTGTGACGTGAAAAACGGTACGAAAACAAAAGTCATCGATTGGTTATCTCAATTTCATCAAGTCAGCCCTGAAGATCTTAAGCCAAGCCTCTATATCCATGAAGAACAAGCGGCCATCCGTCACCTCATGCGAGTGTCTTGTGGGTTAGATTCATTGGTGCTAGGTGAGCCTCAGATCTTGGGCCAAGTTAAACAGGCGTATTCGGACTCTCGTGATCATAAAGTGGTAGACTCCGCGATGGAGAAGCTATTTCAAAAAGCGTTCTCGGTTGCCAAGCGAGTTCGCACTGAAACTGATATCGGCGGTAACGCTGTTTCTGTCGCTTATGCTGCGTGTACGTTAGCGAAACACATCTTTGAATCATTAGAGCAGTCGACCGTATTAATGGTCGGTGCGGGTGAAACGATAGAATTGGTTGCGAAACACCTAGCGGGTAATGGCTGTGCCAAGATGATTGTTGCTAACCGTACTAAAGAGCGCGCAATGCCGCTTGCCGAACAGTTTGGTGCAGAGGTTATTGGTTTACCTGAGATCCCAGAGCATCTATCGCGTGCAGATATTGTCATTAGTTCGACGGCTAGCCCGTTACCTATTATTGGTAAAGGTATGGTGGAATCAGCACTTAAAGCGCGACGATTCCAGCCGATGCTGTTGGTTGATATTGCTGTTCCTCGCGATATTGAGTCGCAAGTCGGCAAGCTCAGCGACGCTTATTTGTATTCAGTTGATGATCTTCAATCGATCGTCGAGAGCAACATCGAACAACGCAAAGTTGAAGCGATTCAAGCGGAAGCTATCGTCAGTGAAGAAAGTGCGGCTTTTATGTCTTGGATGCGTTCACTGCAAGCGGTGGATAGTATTCGAGAGTACCGCCAATCAGCTAATGAAATTCGCGAAGACTTGCTGAATAAAAGTTTACAGTCCCTTGCTGCGGGCGCAGATGCAGAAAAGGTATTGTTAGAGCTAAGCAATAAGCTGACTAACAAATTAATCCATGCGCCGACCAGAGCATTACAAAGTGCTGCAGAGCATGGTGAGCCAGCCAAGCTTGCCACTATTAGACAAAGTTTAGGTCTGGATAACTCTTAGTAACTAAGAGTGACAGACTTCATCAAACCCCTGAGTTAAAGAAAACTATGAAAGCCTCTATTTTAACTAAGCTAGAAACCCTAGTTGAGCGTTACGAAGAAGTTCAACACCTACTTGGTGATCCTGATGTGATTGGAGACCAAGATAAATTCCGTGCGCTATCAAAAGAGTACTCTCAGCTTGAAGAAGTGACTAAGTGTTTCCAAGCTTATCAGCAAGCTCAGGAAGATCTTGTTGCCGCTGAAGAAATGGCAAAAGAAGACGATGAAGAAATGCGTGAAATGGCGCAAGAAGAGATCAAAGATGCGAAAGAAACGATTGAGCGCCTAAATGATGAGCTTCAAATCTTATTGCTTCCAAAAGATCCTAACGATGACCGTAATTGTTTCCTAGAGATTCGTGCCGGTGCGGGTGGTGATGAAGCCGGTATTTTTGCGGGTGATTTATTCCGCATGTACAGCAAATTTGCCGAGAAGAAAGGCTGGCGGGTAGAAGTGATGTCCTCTAACGAATCAGAGCATGGCGGCTATAAAGAGATGATTGCTAAAGTCTCTGGTGATGGCGCATACGGTGTGCTTAAGTTTGAATCAGGTGGTCACCGTGTTCAGCGTGTACCAGCAACTGAATCTCAAGGTCGAGTACATACCTCTGCGTGTACCGTTGCAGTTATGGCGGAAATCCCAGAAGCGGAAATCCCAGAAATCAAAGCGGCAGACCTAAAAATTGATACCTTCCGTGCATCAGGCGCGGGTGGTCAGCACGTTAACACCACCGACTCTGCGATTCGTATTACCCACTTACCAACCGGTACGGTTGTCGAGTGTCAAGACGAGCGTTCTCAGCATAAGAACAAAGCGAAAGCGATGGCGGTTCTGGCTGCGCGTATTATCCAAGCTGAAGAAGCAAAGCGTGCTGCGGAAGTGTCTGATACACGTCGTAACTTACTGGGCTCAGGTGACCGTAGTGACCGTATCCGTACCTACAACTACCCGCAAGGTCGTGTTTCCGATCACCGTATTAACCTGACCATCTACCGTCTAAATGAAGTGATGGAAGGGGATCTCGCGAGCCTTGTTGATCCGGTAATCCAAGAGCACCAAGCTGACCAGCTAGCCGCTCTAGCAGAGAACAACTAATCCAATGCCGGCTGAAAGCAGTGTTGAATACACACTAAAGCAGGCCGTACAGCAACTTCAAGAGAGTGGCAGTGATTCGCCCTCTCTCGATGCCGCGGTGCTTCTTTGCCATGCACTCGACAAGCCTCGCTCTTTTCTTCTTACTTGGCCTGACAAAATATTAGACGCCCAGCAACTTGCTGCGTTCGATGATTTATTGCAGCGTCGCCTAACGGGTGAACCTGTCGCTTATATCGTTGGTGAGCGAGAGTTTTGGTCATTGCCGCTAAAAGTTTCTCCGACCACTTTGATCCCAAGACCTGACACTGAACGCTTGGTTGAAATCGCGCTAGATAAAGCGATGCAAATGGATGGCGACATTTTGGATCTTGGTACTGGGACAGGGGCAATCGCACTGGCGCTGGCATCAGAGCTACCGCAGCGACAAGTAACAGGGATTGACCTTAAGGAAGATGCTCAGCAATTGGCACAAAGCAATGCGAGTGCTTTGAATCTTAGCAACACTCAATTTCTTGCGGGCAGTTGGTTTGAGCCACTTGCCGCTGGTACAGAGTTTGCTTTGATTGTGTCAAATCCTCCTTATATCGAGAAAGAAGATCCGCATCTAACGCAAGGTGATGTTCGTTTTGAACCATTGAGCGCGTTAGTGGCAGATGAAAAAGGCTTGGCAGATATTAGACATATCGCCACACAGGCTCGAGATTACTTATTGGATAATGGCTGGCTGATGTTTGAACATGGCTTCGAACAAGGTGAGCCTGTCAGAGAATTATTACGATCGCTTGGTTATAACCAAGTGGTGACCTACAAGGACTATGGTGACAACGACCGAGTAACGATTGGTCAGTTTTCATCAGTGAAGTAAGAGAGAATAACAATGTACGAAGGTTTAAAACATTTCCACCTGCTAACTATCGCAATCAGTGTGACCTTACTGTCGGTACGCTTTGCAATGAAGATGGCAAACTCAAACCTATTAGAGAAAAAGTTCTTTAAGGTGTTCCCTCATATCAATGATACCGCTCTATTGCTATCGGGTATTGGTTTGATCTTTATCACTGGCTTTATTCCTTTCACGCCAGCCGCCCCTTGGTTAACAGAGAAGATTACCTGCGTATTGGCTTACATTGCACTGGGCTTTTTTGCCTTGAAGTTGGGTAAAAACAAGTTGCTTCAAGCATTCTCATTCTTCGGCGCGCTTGGCTGGTTAGCGATGGCTGGCAAAGTGGCTGTGAGCAAAACTCCGATGTTCTTCGGTTAATGATTTGGTTAAGAAGGTCTAATAGCCAATATGCTTGAGTTATTTGATGAAGATTTTGATGCTATGGAGCTCGTACAAGGGGCTTTAGCATTGAACAAAGCGATTTCTCCTCAGACAGAAGTTGAATGGGCTGAAGCTGAACTAAACCGGTTGGTTCGCGAGGCTGAATTGGCTTTATCGCATGAGGTGAATGAAAAGCAGCGCTTTGAGTCACTTCTTCGCCTGTTTTACTACGAGTGGGAATTTCAAGGAGATAAAGACAACTACTTTCGTTCAGAAAATGGCTTTATCGATAAGGTTCTTGAACAGCGTAAAGGCATTCCCGTAAGTCTTGGAGCGATACTGTTATTTATCGCTCGTAAGCTTGGTTTCCCTTTGGTGGGAGTGACTTTCCCAACTCAGTTTTTGCTTAAGTTGGAGTGGTACGGTGAGAAACCGCTCTATATCAACCCATTTAATGGTGAGTATGTTTCTGAACACACATTAAATGCATGGATGATCGGCCACAAAGGCCCGTTAGCAAAGTTGGAATCAAAGCATCTTGAGGAAACGGACAATCCAACGGTAATTGGTCGCTGGTTGGCATTATTGAAAAGTGCTCTACTGCGTGAAGAGCGCTATACTTTGGCGTTGAAATGTACCGATTTAGCATTAACGTTTGTGCCTGATGATCCATATGAAATTCGAGACCGAGGGTTTATCTATCAGCAATTAGATTGCCATCAGGTTGCTTTAACGGATTACCAGTTTTTCATTGACCAGTGTCCCGATGACCCAGCGGCTGAACTGCTAAAGAATCAAGTGTCAGCAATGAGCAACACTCAAGTTACCTTACATTAAGCCCAGCCCCGAAAAGCTGGCACTACACAAAATAGAGAGAAGAAAATGGAACAGAAAATTGTTCACGTAGGTGATATTCCTGTAGCGAACGACAAACCATTCACGTTGTTTGCGGGTATGAACGTTCTTGAATCTCGTGATC
Organism: Vibrio sp. 2433-A1; assembly: GCF_056726085.1. Classification (NCBI taxonomy): domain Bacteria; kingdom Pseudomonadati; phylum Pseudomonadota; class Gammaproteobacteria; order Vibrionales; family Vibrionaceae; genus Vibrio; species Vibrio sp. 2433-A1. The sequence continues at coordinate 348,141 of NZ_JBRESC010000001.1, read as the reverse complement.
TTGCGATGCAGATTTGTGAGCACTACGTAAAAGTGACAGAAAAACTGGGTATTCCTTACGTATTCAAAGCGTCTTTCGATAAAGCTAACCGCAGTTCTGTTCACTCTTACCGTGGTCCAGGCCTTGAAGAAGGTATGAAAATCTTTCAAGAGCTAAAAGATACCTTCGGCGTAAAAATCATTACTGACGTTCACACTGAAGCGCAAGCTCAGCCAGTGGCTGACGTTGTTGACGTTATTCAACTACCAGCATTCTTAGCGCGTCAAACAGACCTTGTTGAAGCTATGGCTAAGACGGGCGCTGTGATCAACGTGAAAAAACCTCAGTTCATGAGCCCAGGTCAAGTTGGTAACATCGTTGATAAGTTCAGCGAATGTGGCAACGAAAACATCATTCTATGTGAGCGCGGTTCATGTCACGGTTACGATAACCTAGTGGTTGATATGCTTGGCTTTGGCGTGATGAAAAAAGCGTCTAACGGCAGCCCAATCATTTTTGACGTGACGCACTCTCTTCAGATGCGTGACCCATCAGGCGCAGCATCTGGGGGCCGTCGTGAGCAAACTGTTGAACTGGCAAAAGCGGGTCTAGCAACGGGTATTGCAGGTCTATTTATTGAAGCGCATCCGAATCCAGATCAGGCACGCTGTGATGGTCCATCGGCACTGCCTCTAGACAAACTAGAGCCGTTCCTTGCGCAAATGAAAGCGCTGGATGATCTGATCAAAGGTTTTGACCACATCGATATTAAGTAAGTCTTATTTACGGATCGAGAAGCCGGCACTTAGCCGGCTTTTTTTATACCTCAAACAGATTGATAGAGGTGAGTTATTGATATGTTATAACCTATAAGTAACTCGCTGAAAGTGAAGAAGATTTTGTCAGCGTTATCATAATCTGTTGAATGGTTAACCAACGTCACAAACGGCTCGAAAGCACATGAAAACGTTTGCCTGTGATCGTTTATGAGTACGAGTGAAATTTTGATGGTTTGTTACACATTTGCATGAGATTAAAGTGATCAGGCCAACATAAATATGAAATCAGACTGTCACGTTATTAAGGTTAATTTAAACTAGTTCAAGTTTTACTACTTTCTTGATGCGTAATCTTTCGCGCATGTATTTTCCAAGAGAGTAGTGTTAAAAGCAGTGGAAACCCCAAAAAGTTTAAAAGGTATGACAATGAAGCAAGGCCTGATCGTCAAAAGCGCAATTAGCGCAGCAATCTTGGCAACTCTAGCTGGTTGTGCAACAGCACCTCAGCATGAGTGGCAAGCAGATAAAACTTACAAGCTGACAGTTCTTCACACCAATGACCACCATGGTCGCTTCTGGCAGAACAAATACGGCGAGTACGGTATGGCCGCTCGTAAGACGCTAGTCGATGAGTTACGTGCTGAAGTAAAAGCTGAGGGCGGTAGCGTACTGCTGTTTTCTGGTGGTGATATAAATACAGGTGTTCCTGAATCAGATCTTCAAGATGCTGAGCCAGATTTCAAAGGCATGAACAAAATTGGCTACGATGCAATGGCACTAGGTAACCATGAGTTCGATAACCCGCTAGACGTTCTATTTAAACAGGAAGAATGGGCTAATTTCCCAATGCTTTCAGCAAACATCTACGATAAAAAGACAGGCAAACGCATGTTCCAAGCTTATCAGATGTTCAATAAGCAAGGTATTAAGATTGCTGTTATCGGCCTGACAACGGAAGATACTCAGAAAATTGGTAACCCAGAGTACATTGGTGGTATCGAATTCCGAGATCCAAAAGTAGAAGCTAAGAAGCTGATTGCTGAACTTAAAAAGACAGAAAAACCAGATCTTATTTTTGCTGTGACTCACATGGGACACTACGAAGATGGTAAACGTGGTATTAATGCTCCAGGTGATGTCGCTTTAGCTCGCTACCTAGATGAAGGCTCTCTCGATATGATCGTTGGTGGTCACTCTCAAGAGCCTGTATGTATGGAAGCGCCAAACGTTGTTAAGAAAAACTATAAGCCTTCAGATGAGTGTAAGCCAGACTTGCAAAATGGTACTTACATTGTTCAAGCTCACGAGTGGGGTAAATATGTAGGTCGTGCAGATTACGAATTCCGTAATGGCGAGCTAAAAATGGTCAGCTATGATCTTATTCCGGTCAACTTGAAGAAGAAGATAAACGTTGATGGTAAGAGTCAGCGTGTATTTATTGAAGATGAAATTAAGCAAGATCCTAAACTACTTGACTTCCTACGACCGTATCAAGAGCAAGGTCAAGCACAGCTAAATGTGAAGATCGCAGAAACTAACGGTAAGTTAGAAGGTGACCGCGATGTTGTTCGTTTCAAACAGACTAACCTAGGTCGTTTGATTGCAACGGCGCATATGGAGCGCGCTAAAGCTGATTTTGCGGTTATGAATTCTGGCGGTGTACGTGATTCAATTGAAGCGGGTAACATCACATACAAAGATGTACTAAAAGTTCAACCTTTTGGGAACATTGTGACTTATATCGATATGTCCGGTAAAGAAGTTCTAGATTACCTAAACGTAGTGGCGACTAAGCCAGTTGATTCTGGTGCGTATGCTCAGTTTGCTGGTATTTCTATGACGGTAGCTGACGGTAAAGTTTCAAATGTATTTATTGGTGGTAAGCAACTTCGTTTAGACGAAACGTACCGCTTTACCGTTCCTAGCTATAATGCGGCTGGTGGTGATGGTTACCCTAAATTGACTGACCACCCAGGTTACGTAAATACAGGCTTTGTTGATGCTGAAGTACTCAAAGAGTACCTAGAAGCAAATAGCCCTGTAGACGTAAACAAATTTGCTCCATCAGGTGAGATTGTTTACAAGTAAGTTGACGCAAACACATAAACCTCATTAAGCTAAAGCGCTACTCTTCGGAGTAGCGCTTTGTTTTTACTACCTGTATTTATCACAATCAGGAGGGAGTGTGACACCTGCAATCAACCTCGCTAAGAAGAAAAAAATCACCCACACTATTCACCAGTATGAGCATGATCCGCGTGCTGACAGTTATGGTTTAGAGGCAGCCGAAGTGCTCGGCCAAGATCCGGCGAAGGTGTTTAAGACGCTGCTATTTAGCCTAAATGGTGAGCCGAAAAATCTTGCCGTTGCGATTATTCCTGTCGACCACAAGCTAAATCTTAAGCAAGCAGCAAAAGCCGCTAAAGCGAAAAAGGCAGAAATGGCTAACCCTGACATCGCGCAGAAGACAACAGGGTATGTGGTCGGTGGTATTAGCCCATTGGGGCAAAAGAAAGCGCTACCGACGTTTATCCATCAAAGTGCGCAACAATTAGAGAAAATATGCGTGAGTGCGGGTAAGCGAGGTTTAGAAATTGAGCTTGCACCACAAGATTTAGCGATGCTAACACGTGGCCAGTTTGCAGAGTTGTGTATTTAGTCTCCCGCTGTCATTCTATAGAGTGGCGAAGGAGCGAATAGGGAATCTCATCCAGTTTTCTGCTGACTTAAAATTACGCTTTGTCTTAAACTAACAGCAATAAAAAAGGGTTGGCACTAAGTAACAACCCTCTAGAATTATGTTTTATTTGGAATCGAACCTACTTGGTTTCTTCTTCCATCTGCGCATTATCTACGACATGGTTCTCACCTAAATCTCTTGGCAGGATTAGGTTAAGCAGAATTGCTACGATACCACATAGACTCACACCTTGAAGGCTGAACTCGCCAACACCGAAAGCCATGCCACCGATACCAAATACTAGTGTGATAGCGACGATAACAAGGTTACGTGACTTATGTAGGTCAACGTTGTTCTTGATTAAGGTGTTCAAACCAACCGTTGCAATTGAACCAAACAGCAGAATCATGATACCGCCCATAACAGGCATTGGGATGGTTTGCAGTACTGCGCCAAGTTTACCAACCAGTGCTAATACGATGGCAGAAACCGCAGCCCAAGTCATGATCACAGGGTTAAATGCTTTAGTCAGCATAACCGCACCAGTTACTTCTGAGTAAGTCGTATTTGGCGGTGCACCTACCATAGATGCCGCAATGGTTGCCACCCCGTCACCAGTGATGGTGCGGTGTAGGCCCGGCTTCTTAATGTAGTTCTTACCTGTTACGTTTGAAATTGCAAGCATATCGCCGACGTGCTCAACCGCTGGTGCAATCGCAACTGGGATCATAAACAGGATAGCGTTGATGTTGAATTCAGGGAAAGTAAAGTTTGGCAGTGCAAACCAAGCTGCTTGCTGTACAGGTGTGAAGTCTACAATACCGTAGCCAAGGCTTAGGCAGTAACCAACAACGATACCACCTAGAATCGGTGTCAGCTTTAAGAAGCCTTTAGCAAAGACACTTAGAACAATCGTTGTCAGCAATGAAGCAATTGAAATGATTAAAGATGCATTTGCATCAATGACTTGCGCCCCATCAACTTTACCTAGAGCCATGTTCACAGCAACAGGTGCAAGGCCTAAACCAATGACCATAATCACAGGGCCAACCACGACAGGTGGCAGCAGTCTGTGAATGATTTCCACGCCACGTACTTTAATTAGTGCGCCCATTGCAACGTAGACAAAGCCTGCTGCCATTAGACCACCCATTGTGGCAGGAACGCCCCATGTTTGTACGCCATAAAGAATCGGGGCAATAAATGCGAAAGAAGATGCTAGGAAAATTGGTACGCTGCGACGGGTTACAAGTTGAAAAAGAAGGGTTCCGACGCCAGCACCAAATAAAGCAACGCTTGGGTCTAATCCGGTGAGTAGAGGCACCAACACCAATGCACCGAATGCGACAAATAGCATTTGTGCACCTTGAATGGCATTTTTCATATTGTTATTCCTTTATATGGCTGGATGAAAACAGACTTTGCTAATCTGCTTGGCAAAAATAAAATTCGCGGGATTTTATCATTGTGCCAAACGTTTGCAATTCGAACTGGATCAAATATTTGGCGATTAATTGATTGAATGGCTCAATGAGTTGTCGTGGGAGGGCTAGATTTTTGAAGCGACAGTAGTCCTTTAGTTGCCCCGTTAGCGATAGTTGCTTATCATCAGTCTTTAATGAGTAGTAAATCGATGTTAGGAAAAGTATGCGCCATTTAGCTTTGTTGGTTTTAGGGCTGGTTACATTACCTGCTATGGCTTTGACCAATGTAGATTTGTACCGTTCAGAAGTTGTGCTTGATCAAGAGGCTAAAAATGCCGATTCAGATGCACGAATCGAAGGTATGAAAGAAGTGATTGTTCGAGCTTCAGGTGACCGTGATGCAGTAGCTAATGAAGTGGTCAAAAAAGCGTTAAGACAAAACAGTCAGTACCTGAGCCAGATCAGTTATGGCCAGTTGAATGGAGAGCAAACGTTGCGAATGGGCTTTAGTGCACAGCATATTCGTTCTCTTCTGAGCCAAGCTCAGTTACCAGTTTGGCCTGCTTCTCGTGCAAACATTCTTGTTTGGTTGGTTGAAGAAAAAACGGACCGAAATATTATCTGGGAACATTCATCTTCGGCAGTGCTTGAACAGCTTAAAAGACAGGCTGATAAGCGCGGGCTTCCGTTGACTGTGCCAGTGGGCGATTTTGATGATATTACCGGCGTTGCGGTTTCCGATCTATGGGGTGGTTTCATCCAACCAGTAGGCGCTGCAAGTCAGCGTTACCCTGTTGATGCGGTACTGGTAGTAAAAGCGCAAGGTAATTCACTGCGTTGGACGCTTTACGATCAAAAACCAGCGACGATTGGCGTGACTCGTCAAGCACCGTTATCGGGTTCAAACAATGGCGAAGATGCTGCGATTAAGATGGTCAACCAACTCAGTGACTACTACGCCAAGAAAACTGCAGTTGTTGTTGCCAATGAATCATCTGAGGCTATCAAGGTTCGCTTTACCGAATTGAGTGACGCGGTTAGTTTCTTCACTTTAGAGAATAAGCTCAAGAAACTGAGCTCAGTTGCTTCTCTCGATATTCTTAAGATTCAAGGCAACGAGGTGACCTTTAACGTACACTTGCTCTCTTCAACTGAAGAATTTAAGCAAGAAGTGTTGTTACGTGCAGGCCCAATTAAGCAGCTTGAAAGTGTTATTGAAACGCCGTTAGTTGCTATTACCGAGCCTTCACTTGAAGTAACACCAGAAGCAGCTCAAGGTGAACTCGAATCAAATATGTCGTCAACAGATTCGACGACGTCGTTAGAGTCAGTAAATACTCCAACAGCACCATTAGTTCCAGCTGAACAAATCTTAGTTTATGAATGGCAAGGTAAACCGTATGTGTATGTCGCGCCTAAGATTGAAGGAGAGATTGTGATTGATCCTGATTCGGCAGAAAGTGATAAGTGATGTGGAGTTCGCTGTTCAAGAAGAAAACTCTGTAGAATAAATGTTGATTTAAAGAAATAGGGTCTGGAATACCAGACCCTATTTTTGTATTTGTTACTCAGACTCAAATCGTGCTTTTTCTTCTTTTTCTACTTTCGACAGGCGCTTAAGTTTCATACCTAACTCTTTACCTCTTGCTCGGGCATAAAGAATGTTGCCAAAGAAGGTGATGGTTGTCAGTAGTATTTCAACCACTGCCAGCCAGCGTTCACCGTCATCAACCCATAAAATGGTGAAACCATGCAAGAAATAAAGCATAAGAACAAAGTTCGCCCATGCATGAGTATATGGCTTACCAACTAAAATACCGGGTAGGGGTAGAAGTAGAGGCACTGCCCATGCGATGGCTAGCGTCGTACTGCTGATATGTGGGTGCGGAGAAAGCGATAGTTGCCAAAGAGCTATCCAAGCAAGCAGTGCTAGGTTGCCAAACAAGGCTAACAGGCGGTATAGCTTTGTGGTGGGGTGCATCTCGTGCATCTCGTGCATATCTATCTTTCCTTCATTTTTAATGCAGCGTTTGCTAAGCGTTTACCAAGTTGTTGGGCAAGCACTATTTCATCGTCAGTAAGCTTACCGCCTGATGAACTGACCGCACTTGCACCGTAAGGTGTTCCGCCACTTTGTGTTGAGTGAAGTTTTGGCTCCGAGTAGGGAATACCAAGAATCATCATGCCGTGATGCAATAGAGGCTGCATCATGGTATGTAAGGTTGTTTCTTGGCCACCGTGTAAACTGGATGAGGAGGTAAACACACATGCTGGCTTATCGATTAAGTCACCGGATATCCACAGCGGTGTTGTTTTGTCCCAAAAGTGTTTTAGTGGAGCTGCCATGTTACCAAACCAAGTTGGGCTGCCTAACGCTAAACCATCACATTGCTTGAGTTCTTCTAGACTAATGACGGGGTCTTGGGCGTTGGATTCTCCCTCTAGTTCGTCAACTGTGCGCAGTAGAGCCTCACATTGAGTGATGGACTCCACGCCTCTAGCTATCTGTCTAGCAACAGATTGTGTAGCACCGTGACGGCTGTAATAGAGGATGACGATTTGGCACATCATAGAATGTCGAGAACTTGCTCCGGCGGACGGCCGTGTTTCGCTTTACCGTTAGCAACCACGATAGGGCGCTCGATCAGTTTTGGATTTTCGCTCATCGCTTTAAATAGCGTTTCGTCATCGGCCGTTTTTAGCTCAAGATCTTTGTAGATATCTTCTTTAGTGCGCATCATATCGCGAACGTCATTAAGCTCAAGTTGGGTCATGAGCTCTTTTAGCTGTTCCACACTTGGTGCAGTTTCTAAGTATTTGATGATTTCTGGTTGAATACCTTTCTCTTCAAGCAGTGCAAGTGTTTGACGGCTTTTTGAACAGCGAGGGTTGTGATAAATCACGACTGGCATAGTAATTTCTCCATTTATTATTGTAAGGCTAAGAAGCGATCGCGCTGAACCATTAATTGATCAATGCGGGCATCGTATCTTGCTTGTTTTAAGCTTCCCAGCTCAGCCAGTTGGCTTGCTTGGGTATAGTATTGAATCGCTTTGTTCCAGTTAGCTTTTAATGCGAGAATTTCGGCACGAGCAGCCAAATCTTCATCACTTTTACCTAAGTGGATATTTGCTTCTGAAAGCAAGTGCCAGCCATTCACATCTTTCGGATTGTCGTGAGTGTATCGCTGGAGCACTTTGACAGCCTCTTCATTTTTCTCTTGTTTGAGTAAAGAATTGGCGTAGTTAATCGTGATGACTGCATTGTTGGGCGCTGACTTCAATGCTTGTTTAAGCAAATTTTCTGCTTTATCCGCTTGTTTTTGTGCGATGTAGAGATCGGACATAGCGTCTAAATAAAACAGATTGTTAGGATCTTGCTTGATAAGGTCATTTAAAATCACAGCAGCTTGATCAAGCTGGTTATCATCTAGATGAACCAGTGCTTTACCATACTCAAAAGCAACTTTTAGATTTGGCGCAACTTTCTTTTGCGTTCGCTTAAACCAGTCTTGCGCGGCTTTGCTATCTATGCCTGCATAGCGAGCGACAATACGTGCACGAGCTAAATGGTAATTCAGCGAAGGATCGACTCTTCGCGCTGGGTAATTTTGTGCTCGAGCACGACTGTCGGTAATACGGTCTTCAGGTAATGGGTGAGTCAGCAGCATCGGCGGCGGCTTACTTGCGTAGCGATATTCATCAGCAAGGCGGCCAAAGAATCGAGGCATAGCATTGACGTCAAACCCAGCTTTCGCCAACGTATTAATGCCAAAGCGGTCAGCTTCTTTCTCGTTACTACGAGTGTAGTTAATTCGCCCTTGCATGCTACCCGCTGTAGTTGCGGTGATCGCTGCCATTCCTGCTTCCGGTGAGGCAATCGCAAGTAACAGTGCACCAGCAAGAGCGGCCATAGTTGCTGGAGAGCGTCTTGCTTGCTCCTCCATGCTTCGTGCTAAGTGTCTTTGAGTTACGTGCGCGATTTCGTGCGCGATGACTGAAGCTAACTCACTTTCGCTTTGTGCGTGAAGAAACAAACCAGAATGCAATGCAACATAGCCTCCAAAGAAGGCAAATGCGTTAATGTTTCTATCGCGGATCATAAAGAAGGTGAACGGGGTTTTTACATCCGATGCGTTGACAACCAATCGATGCCCTAAGTTATCAATATACTCATTCAGTACCGGGTCGTTCACGATCGGCTGACTCGCACGAATCATGCGCATATACGCATCACCATACTGAATCTCTTGGTCAATGGTGAGTGTGCTACTTGCAGTCGTACCGATATCTGGCAAATCTAAACTGTTTGCGAGTGATGGGGCAGGTGTGCTTAAAGCCGCTGCGACACATAGGCAGACTAATGAACGCGTACGTTTAAACATATATGAAAGATGATACTCCATTAATTCTTCACCTAGGGTTAGAACTATACTAACAAGGTGGGCATACGCTTGGACAGCGTAGAGTCAAGATGGTTTCCAGTCCCAGCTTTGAATTCAGTCGTCAGGTCAGAGTAGTGACATTACACAGACTATTTACACTGACGCATGCAAAAAAACACTATACAATATCTAGCCGTAATAATATGCATCGGGCGAAAGAATGAAACCTAATATTTTGGATTTACGCCAAGAGCGTTGTCCTATGGCGCTTTTACTTGCTAAGCGTCACACAAAAGGATTGACCGTTGGTGAGCAAACTCAAATCTTAGTGTCCGATTCTAACTCAATGCAAGATATTACCCGATTTATTCATAACCACTTGTTTAGCCTGACTTGTGAAGAGATGAATGGCTATTACCGTATGCAAGTGATTAAGGAACCTAGTTGAATGTTTGAAATGGTGAGTCGTTGGTATAAACGACGTTTTTCTGATCCGCATGCAGTGAGCCTAGTCGCGATCTTGCTGTTTGGTTTCATTACGATTTATTTCTTTGGCAATTTGATTGCACCACTATTGGTTGCCATTGTACTGGCCTATTTGCTTGAGTGGCCGGTAGTTCAGCTTTCTCGTATGGGGATTCCCCGTACCCTTGCTGTAATTTTGGTCATCCTTGGCTTTATCAGTTTGATGATCGTTGCCATTTTCGGTTTAGTTCCGACCATTTGGCAACAGGTTGGTAATCTGATCAACGATATCCCATCAATGTATGTTGGCTTGCAAGGTTTCATCTCTGAGTTGCCTCATCGCTACCCAGAATTAGAAAACTTCCAGATAGTCGAGTCTTTGGTCACCAACGCTAAGAACCAAGTGATTGGTATGGGTGAAACCGTGGTGAAAGGTTCACTTGCTTCCTTAGTTAGTCTCGCAACACTGGGCGTTTACTTAATTTTGGTGCCGCTATTAGTGTTTTTCTTGCTTAAAGATAAAGAAGAGATGATTGAAATGGCGAGTGGCATGCTGCCACGTAACCGTCGTCTTGCTAACAAAGTTTGGCACGAGATGAACGAGCAAATCTCTAACTACATTCGCGGTAAAGTGATGGAGATCTTGATCGTTGGCGGCGTGAGTTACGTTACCTTCGCTATTCTTGACCTTCGTTATGCGGTGCTACTTGCGGTAGCGGTTGGCTTTTCTGTTCTCATTCCATACATTGGGGCAGCTGCCGTGACAGTGCCAGTGGCTATTGTCGGCTTATTCCAATGGGGCCTGACTCCTCAGTTTTATTGGTTACTGATTGCTTACGGCATTATCCAAGCGTTGGATGGTAATGTACTAGTACCAGTGCTGTTCTCTGAAGCAGTAAACCTTCACCCTGTGGCGATTATTGTTGCGGTATTGGTGTTTGGTGGGCTTTGGGGGTTCTGGGGAGTATTCTTCGCTATCCCGTTGGCGACCTTAGTTAAAGCAGTGTGGAATGCTCTGCCTAGCCATGAAGAAGAATTAAGTACATAGTAGGCTAGGTGATATACAGATAATTGCATAAAAAGCCCCAAGGCAACTGCTTTGGGGCTTTTTATTTGTGGTCCAGTTGGCATTTCTTACTCCTTTGGAATTTACTTATGTAGGAATTTGTAAGAAATTTCTTAAGTAAACGTTACGTCAGACGATAACTATACTAATAACAATAATAACGAGCTTGCCGAACAATAAAGGAATACTATGAAATTCAGTCAAAAAATAGTTGCCGCTTCTTCAGCATTACTTCTGGTTACCGTGACGTTGTTGTCTATTCAGCAGCTACGTACCGTTAAACAGGAAGTCGAATTGCTGGTAGATACCAGTCTGACAGAGATGGTGAAAGGGGTTAAAAATACTGTCGTTTCTGAGATGGAAAGTAAAAAATCGTTGGCTCAGTCCACCACTGAGGTGATTGAAATTGATCCGCAAAATCGACAGCTAGTAAAAGAGATTCTAGAGAAACCAGAAGTCAAAAGCAGTTTCCTAGCCGTAGGCTTTGGTTATGAGGCGGATGGTTTTGTTGTTGAAAATGATGATGGTTGGGAAGCTGGCCCTGATTACGACCCTCGTGTTCGTCCTTGGTACAAAGATGCTAAGTCGCAAGGTCGTCTTGTTATAACTGACCCTTATGTGGATGTCTCTTCGAAGAAGGTTATTATTTCGATCGGTACTCCAGTGAAAGAAAACGGCCAATTTGTTGCTGGTATGTTCTATGACATGGAGTTGGGCGGTCTTGCTGATCTAGTGAATAGTGTTAACCTTCTTGATGCAGGTTACCTATTTATTGTTACCGCCGATGGTACCACTATTGCTCACCCAGATGCGGCCAACAATGGTGAGAATCTAAACAAATACTTACCAAGTGCTAAAGTACAAGAAGTTGCTCAACACTTTGAGTATGACGGCAAGAACCTAATGGTTCGCTTTACTAAAGTACCATCAGAGAATTGGTATGTGGGTGCGGTGGTTGATGAAGATATCGCCTTTGCCACGATTGCAAAGATGCGTAACAGTTCAATTGTCTATGTTTTGATCGGTGTTGTACTGAGTATCATTATACTAAGTTTCTTAATTAAAGCTCTGATGCGCCCACTTGCGACCCTGAATGATGCGATCAAAGACGTCGCTTCGGGCCAAGGTGATCTGACTAAACGTTTAGATACCAACACGGATAAAGAGTTTGCCGAGCTTGCGGAAGGCTTTAATACCTTTACTCAAACATTACAGACGCAAATTCAGCAATCAAAAGCGATCGGTGTTGAAATCCTACGTGGTACTGAAATGACCGTTCAAGGTGCGCAGCACTCGGCGAGTGCAATGCGTAGTCAGCTTGAAGAACTTGAGCAGCTCGCGACAGCGATGAACGAAATGGCAGTCACTGCGACAGAAGTTGCCAATAATGCACAAGGTGCCGCGGGTGCAGCAAAAGAAGCGGACGATGCAACCCAAGATGGCTCGTCAGTGGTAAGTGATACAACAGCGTCGATTGATATGCTTTCAGCGCGTATTGATCAGGCGGTGGAAGAAGTTCAAGGTCTAGAGTCAGCAACGGCAAATATCGAAACCATCTTGAAGGTTATCAATGATATTGCAGACCAAACCAACCTGTTGGCGCTCAATGCAGCAATTGAAGCAGCACGTGCGGGGGAGTCAGGTCGTGGCTTTGCGGTAGTAGCAGATGAAGTCAGAACACTTGCTCAGCGTACTCAAGAGTCGACAACAGAAATCCGTAGCATGATTGAGCAGCTTCAAGCGGGGGCAAGCTCAGTGTCTGCGGCGATGAATGAAAGCAAGAATACTGCGGTCGATGCGGTTGAAAAAGCGCAAGCGGCTGATGGTGCGCTACAGAGAATCCGTGAGGCTATTCAGCGTATCAGTGATATGAACATGCAGATTGCTTCTGCGGCAGAAGAGCAAAGCTTAGTGGCAGAAGAGATAAACAGTAATACGGTTAAGATCAAAGATCTGTCGACTCAAGTCGCTGATTCAGCAGAAGAAGCTAACATGGCAATGCAAGTTCAGACTGAAAATGTGCGTGAACAAGATGCAATTTTGAATAAGTTCATCGTATAAACTTACTGGATACGGCAAATAAAAACGCCAGCGATATCGCTGGCGTTTTTTATGTTTAGAGTTACTTATCCTAAGAACTACTTATTTTCGTTTAAGTAATCAAGGACTACCTCATGGTGAGTTTTGGTTTTGAACTTATTGAAGACGTGTTCAATCACGCCTTCTTCATTGATTAGGAAGCTGATGCGGTGCAGACCGTCATAGATCTTACCCATAAATTTCTTCTCGCCCCATACGCCAAATTGATCGGCTACAGCATGGTCTTCATCTGACAGTAGTGTGAAGTTTAGGTTGTCACGTTCAATGAACTTACCAAGACGTTTTACTGGGTCGATGCTGACGCCTAATACAACAACGTTGTGAGCGTCCAATTCTGCCTTAGTGTCACGAAGACCTTGCGCTTGTACCGTACAGCCTGGAGTCATCGCTTTAGGGTAGAAGTAAAACAGAACCTTTTTACCTTTAAAGTCGTTTAGAGAAACTGTTTCGCCATTTTGGTCGAGAAGAGAGAACGCTGGAGCTGGAGCGCCTGCGGTAAGCGTGTTCATGGAGATTCCTTTTTATTGACTGTTTTTTATAAAGTTTAGAGAGCCTTGAACTGACAATTGCTGACAAAGATTGTCAAATTCTTCTTGCAGCTGCATTAAATTGCACTCAGAGTCGACAGTAGCGGTGATCGCAATGTGGAACTGATTTGTCTCTGTGTTAATTTTGTCTTTGTCGATAGTTTGGGCACTGAGCGATGACAGGCCTATGTTCTTTTGCGCAAAGAAGTGGGTGAACTTTTCCGTTAACCCAGGCTTGTCTTCAGATTCGACAAAAACTTCTAATGTGTAGGCATTGTCCAAGTGCGCATGAGTTGATGTACGCTTCATGATGGTAATGAGATCATGTTCTTGGCCAAGTAGTGGCAAGGTGGTTTCCACGCGAGTCACGGCTGCGTTATTGCCAGAAAGCAGCATGATGAGAGTGAATTCGTTGCCAAATAGGGCAATACGACTATCAACAATATTGCATCCGGATTGAGTGACTAAATGTACAACTTGGTTGCACACTCCTGGGCGATCCGTTCCTACGGCAGTAATCACTAAATGTTGAGTCATAACTTCACTTATCAATGTTCCAATTATTAATCAGATAGCTTAGCACATTAGGCCGCTATAGAAATGCACCTCAAACGTATTTTATGAGTGTGTTAGAGTGTAAATTAGACTGCTGTGAGCGACCATGCGTATTCCTTGCTAGGAACTGACAATAGCGGAATTTAAAGGAGTAAGTTGCCAAAGTTCTAACATCTGATAAATATTCACTCAAATAGGTGATTTAAGCGGGTCTCAGTGCTTGTCTTTTTCAATCGCCTTACAGTACCATGCGATTAGTATCTAAATTAGGGAGAAAGACATGTTTTCAGGAAGTATTGTAGCGTTAATTACACCGTTTAATAATGATGGCGAAGTTGATTACGTAAGCCTGAAGAAACTGGTGGAATACCATGTTGCAGCAAAAAGCGATGGCATCGTTGCAGTAGGTACCACTGGTGAATCGGCGACGCTGACTATTGAAGAGCATGTCAAGGTTGTGACTAAAGTGGTTGAGTTTGCTGAAGGACGCATTCCAGTAATTGCGGGCACAGGTGCAAATGCAACACATGAGTCAGTCACTTTCAGTCGTCTACTCAATAACTCAGGCATTGTAGGCTGCCTAAGTGTGACACCTTACTACAACAAGCCAACTCAAGAAGGTTTGTTCCAACACTATAAAGCGATCGCTGAAGAAAGCGATGTCCCACAGATCCTGTATAATGTACCGGGCCGTACGGCGGTAGACCTGTTACCAGAGACTGTGGCGCGTTTAGCCGAGATTGAAAACATCGTTGCATTGAAAGATGCGACGGGTGATTTAAGTAGAATTGCAATTCATCGTGAACTTTGTGGCGAAGATTTTATCTTACTAAGTGGCGATGATTCATCTGGCCTTGAATTTGTTAAACAAGGTGGTCACGGTGTTATCTCAGTAACGAACAACATTGCTGCTGAAGACATGGCAAAAATGTTCAGATTAGCGAAAGAAGGTAAGTTTGAAGAAGCGGAAATTATCAACCAACGTTTGATGCCGCTACACAAGAACCTATTCGTTGAATCTAGCCCAATTCCAGTAAAATGGGCAGCACATAAAATGGGCCTAATTGAGCATGGCGATTTACGTTTGCCGCTGACTGAGTTGTCAGAGAAAGCTCGCCCGATTGTTGCTCAAGCAATGACAGAAGCTTGCATTTACTAAATTAAAGATGGATTGCCGGAGTTTAATGCTCCGGCATATAGGTATCAGGAGTTTCAATGAAATTGTCACACCAGCTAGTCGTCAGTTCACTAGCTGTTTTTGTTTTAAGTGCATGTTCAGGTAGTGCGACTCAGCGTCGTCAGGCTAAAGATGACTTTGAATACTTAAATACGCCACCGCTACAAGAGTGGACATTGGCTGATGGTGCGAAACGTCAGTTCTACATCGACTACAATATCCCTCAGGGAGACTTTACTGGTGGTATTGGCCGTGAAGTTGATATTAGACCACCGCAACAAGTATTAGAGCTTATTCCTGGTGCACGTGCGGAAAGACAACAGGGCGAAACTACGCTTTGGCTGCTGCGTGAAGACGAAGTGGACAAGGTGTGGCAGACAGCGTTAACCATGCTGGAAGAGCGCCAAATTGGTATTCGTGAGCAAACGGCAACACGTATTGAGACCGACTGGGTGACTTGGACGTCAGAAGATGAAGATGGCGAACTTGGAGCTCGTTACGCGATTGAACGTGTTGCGGCTGGTGGACGCCATGGCTTTAAGATTTCATTGATTGATTGGCGTGAAGCAGGCAAAGATATGCCTGTGACAGCAACCAATAAAGAGCGCTACAACGCTCTGATGACTAACTTAGTAACCGCGCGCTATGACTTAGATCTTCGTGAAGAAGCGGCGCGTAAAGCGCAAGAACTTGTGAAGAAGATTCCGGTGACTATGGGTACGGACCGTAGTGGTTTCCCGGTTATTATCGCTCGCACACCATATAACGTATTGTGGCAGCGTCTACCTAAACTGCTTCCTGAGATGGGCTTTACCTTAGAAGAGCGTAACCAATCTCAAGGTCACGTTAAAGCGAAGTACGCTTCTCCGGATGATGAGTTCTGGAATGAGATTGGTGTTAAGCCGATTGCACTTAAATCAGGGACCTACACTTTCCTATTTGGTGATCTTGGCAACCGAACTTCAATCAACGTCACTGACTCAACGGGTAAACCGGTTGAAGAGCAGTTACTGCAAGATATGGCGCCTGTTCTAGCTGCCGTTGTTGAAAAACAATAGAAGTCACGACAAATTGTAGGTAATAAAAAAGCTGACATCATGTCAGCTTTTTTTACGCCTTAATTATCAGTGACTGATTTAGGCTATAAAACCATTGCGGCAATCCAACCAAACACAATCAGTGGGATATTGTAGTGGATAAAGGTAGGTACTACGGTTTCCCAGATATGTTCGTGCTGGCCGTCGGCGTTTAGACCTGATGTCGGGCCTAACGTTGAGTCTGACGCTGGTGAACCGGCATCACCAAGCGCTGCTGCAGTACCTACTAGAGCAATTGTTGCCATTGGAGAGAAGCCAAACGCTGCTGCCAGTGGAACGTAAATTGTTGCTAGGATTGGAATCGTAGAGAACGATGAGCCAATACCCATAGTCACTAGCAGACCAACAACCAGCATCAATAGTGCTGCTAGTGGTTTATTGTCACCAATGCTTGTTGATAGCGCTGCAACCAAAGACTCAACACCACCAGTTTGCTTCATTACTGCGGCGAAACCTGCTGCTGCGATCATGATAAAACCGATCATCGCCATCATGTGTACGCCTTTAGTAAACACATCGTGGGTCTCTTTCCAAGCAATCACGCCACCAAAGGTGAAAACCATAAAGCCAGCTAGACCACCAATGATCATTGAACCTGTCATTAGCTGAACACTTAGAGCGGCAACGATACCGACAGCAGCAACAAGAATGTTCTTCGGTTGGATCTCTTTTGTATCAGTATCAACACGAGTTAGCTCAGACTCTTTATACTGACGCGGTTTACGGTAGCTAAAGAAAATCGCTGTGATAAGACCAAAGACCATACCCGCAGCAGGCAACAGCATAGCGACAGGTACTTGGCTTGCAACAACGTTTTCTAAACCGTTATCATGCAAGTTTTTCAATAGAATGTTGTTTAGGAAGATACCGCCGAAACCAATAGGAAGAACCATATATGGAGTCACAAGGCCAAACGTTAGTAGACATGCAATCATGCGACGGTCTAGATTTAGCTTTGCAAATACGCCCAGTAGAGGTGGAATCAAAATTGGGATAAAGGCGATGTGAACAGGAATCACGTTCTGAGAAGACATCGTGACAAGAACAAGCGCTACCAGCACCGCGTATTTAAGACCTGTAGACGCCGAAGCATTCTCTTGGCCATGGATACGTTTGATTACACTGTTCGCCAATAGGTCAGTAATACCAGAGCGAGAGATCGCGACCGCAAAGGTCCCTAACATTGCGTAGCTAAGGGCGATAGTTGCACCGCCACCTAAACCACTTTCAAAAGCAGCAACTGCTTGATTAAGTTCCATACCTGAAACCAGACCACCTACAATCGCACTGAATGTCAAAGCAACAACGACATTCACACGCATCAGCGCCAAGGCAAGCATGATACATACAGAAATAACAACAGGGTTCATAATTTACTCGTGTGTTGTGTTTACGTTTTTAGTTTTTATCTTCGGTTTCAGCTTCAACGACAGGCCAACCGCCAAGGGCTTTCCATTTGTTGACGATACCGCAGAAGAGTTCTGCCGTTTTTTGAGTGTCATATAGGGCAGAGTGGGCTTCTTTATTATCAAATTCCATCCCGGCTGTTTTACACGCTTTAGCCAACACAGTTTGGCCGTAAGCCAAGCCACTTAGTGTAGCAGTATCAAACGTTGCGAAGGGATGAAAAGGGACACGTTTAAGCTTGCAGCGCTCGCTCGCTTCCATCACAAAGCTGTGGTCGAAGGTGGCATTGTGGGCAACCATGATGGCACGGCTACAGTCTGCAGCTTTTTGTTCTTTGCGGACGAGTTTGTAGATCTCTTTGAGGGCTTCCGCTTCTGTCACAGCACCGCGAAGAGGGCTAAACGGGTCGCGAATGCCATTAAACTCTAACGCTTCTTTTTCAAGGTTGGCACCTTCAAAAGGTTCGACATGAAAATGAATGGTTGAAGCAGGTGCTAAGTCGCCGTTTTCATCCATTTTTAACGTAACGGCGCAGATTTCCAAAAGCGCATCCGTTTTGGCGTTGAAACCCGCAGTTTCCACGTCAATAACAACCGGAAAGTAGCCACGAAATCGTTTTTTTAGCGTCAATGCTTCGTTTTCTATAGTCATGTGTACTTCATATAATGTGACAGGGCTGGCATTATTGCAGATTCTAGGCGGAAGAAAAACCGTAAATGCTGATTGAAAAAGAAACAGTGGTGATTTGTATTATACAAATATTCTGGCTAGGTTTTTGCATTAATCTGATAGATGATTTTCTAGCGGCAAGTTAAGTTCCGCCAGCCCTAATAAGAGAAGAAGTTTGTATGAAGAAGTTGTTTGCAACCGGTATCGCTATGTCTTTGATAACGTTAGCACCTTCGGTGTTCGCGTTTGAAAAGCATTACGTTGCAACACCTCAACAGTCGACATGGCAAATGGTTGCCAATACGCCATTAGAGTGTCGCCTAGTTCATCCAATTCCTAATTATGGCGAAGCGGTGTTCTCATCTCACGCGAGCAAAAAAATTAATCTTGACCTTGAATTGAAGATGAAACGACCAATGGGTCAGACACGTGATGTGAGCCTAATTTCTATGCCACCAGCATGGCGACCTGGTGATAGTGCTGACCGCATTACGAACATTCGTTTCTTTCAACAATTCGATGGCTATGTGGGTGGCCAAACTGCTTGGAATGTTCTCGGTGAGTTAGAGAAAGGACGTTACCCGACTTTTAGTTATCAAGAGTGGCGTAGTCGAGATCAACGTGTTGAAGTCGCGCTGTCCTCGGTATTATTCCAACGTTCATACAATGTTTTTAGTGACTGTATCGCCAACTTACTGCCATACAGTTTTGAAGATATTGCCTTTACTATTCTTCACTATGATCGAACCAGCGTTGAACTTAACAAGCAATCGCAAAAGCGCTTGGCTCAAATTGCCGAGTATATAAAGTATAACCAAGATATTGATCTGGTTTTGGTTTCAACCTATACCGATGCTGAAGACAGCAAGAGCGCTAGCCAAAATTTATCTGAGCGCCGAGCAGATGTGCTACAAAATTACTTCAAGTCATTAGGCTTGCCAGAAGATCGCATTCGTGTTCAAGGGTACGGGAAGCGCCGACCTATCGATGATAACGCGTCACCGATCGGTAAAGACAGAAACCGACGTGTGGTGATTTCTTTAGGTAGAACACAGGTATAAAACACAAAGGCCACAGAGAGTGGCCTTTTTTGATTGTATTAGAGCTAGAGTTTAGCTTAGACGGAATTTGGCAATGAGATTGCAGTTTGTAGCGGCATCGATATCCTGCACCAATTGAGCAATCTTCGGGTTCGGGTGGCGTTTCATAAACTCTACAAGGGCTTTTTTACAACATCCCATTGAATCGATAAAAGCATCACAATCGGTATTCGGGCATTGCGGTACCAAGGTCAGCACTTTTTCTGAGGCTAGCTGCAGATATTTAAGCTCGTACTTAATATCACCGATATTGCGCCAAAACATCGCCATATTGTGGCATGAGATCACTGAAATCATCAGTCGGTCTTCGACATCAACGTCAGTTTCATCACCGATACGCTCACTTAATGTGAGGGCCTGTTGGTAGTGAAGAATGCTGCGTAAGTGGTCATTTTCCTTTAATGCCACATCAGCGAGTAAAGTATGCTTCTCCCATTCTGCAATAGCCATTGTTGTACTCTCCTAACTCCGAATAGGTAGAGGTTAAATGATAATTATTATCGAGTAAAGTTAAAAAAATGGAACAGCGAAGTGCTGTCCCATTTTTAATAACTTTGCTGGCTATGACTTAGCCTTCTAAACCTGCTGAAGCTTGTTTGTTTTGAATTAATTCAATCATATAGCCGTCAGGGTCTTTTACGAAAGCGATGTGGGTTGAACCGCCTTTTACCGGGCCTGGTTCACGAGTTACGTTACCACCCGCGGCTTTAATTGCATCGCACGTAGTGTAAATGTCGTCGACACCAATAGCGATATGACCAAACGCAGAACCAAGGTCGTACTCAGTAGTGCCCCAGTTATACGTCAGCTCAATGACTGCACCTTGAGATTCATCACCGAAGCCAAGAAAAGCCAAAGTATATTCATATTCTTTGTTTTCGTTGGTACGCAGTAGCTGCATACCCATTACATCAGTGTAAAATTGGATTGATTTATCTAGGTCACCAACACGTAGCATGGTGTGAAGAATACGTCCGTTTGACATTGTCTGTTCTCCTAATCTTCTGGGTAAACTTTTTCTTTGAATTCACATAGGTCTTCGATGATGCAGCTACCACAGCGTGGCTTTCGCGCGACACAGGTGTAACGCCCATGAAGAATCAACCAGTGATGAACATCCAACTTGAACTCTTTAGGCACGACTTTGAGAAGCTTCTCTTCTACTTGGTCGACATTCTTACCCATTGCCAGCTTGGTTCGATTGGAAACACGGTAGATATGGGTATCCACGGCGATGGTTGGCCAGCCAAACGCGGTGTTAAGCACTACGTTTGCTGTTTTTCGACCAACACCAGGTAGGGCTTCTAACGCTTCGCGATCTTCTGGAACTTCACCGTTGTGCTTATCAAGTATGATCCTACACGTTTTGATGACGTTCTCAGCTTTTGAGTTAAATAGGCCGATAGTCTTGATGTACTCTTTTACACCATCCACACCCAAATCAAATAGTCCTTTTGGCGTATTCGCGACCGGATAGAGTTTATCAGTTGCTTTGTTCACACTTACGTCGGTTGCCTGAGCCGAGAGCAGTACCGCAATCAAAAGTTCAAATGGGGTACTCCAGTTGAGTTCTGTTTGCGGGTTGGGATTGTTCTCTCTAAGACGCTCTAGGATTAATCTTCGTTTGTCTTTGTTCATGTTGAGGCTGCTTTCCAGTGCTTATGTTCTTCAATATAATTATTATTGGTTAGTCACTCTTGCTCGTTCAATCGCTTGTTTTTCTGGTTTTGGCTGACGAGCGGCAATCTGTTTATCGATAACATTCTTAAATGCAATAAGCAGTCCCACACCAATAAAGGCACCCGGAGGGAGCAGTGCTAGTAAGAAACTATTATCGAATTGGAATACTTCAATACGCAGTGATGTTGCCCATTCGCCGAGCAGTAAATCAGCGCCGTCGAATAGGGTGCCATTACCAATGATTTCGCGCATTGCGCCAAGTATGACTAACACGCTCGTCATACCCAATCCCATCCAAAAACCATCTTGAGCGGAAGGTAGGACATCATTCTTCGAAGCGAACGCTTCAGCACGACCAATGATGATACAGTTGGTTACGATCAACGGAATAAAGATACCTAGCGATAGGTATAGACCGTAAGCGTAGGCGTTCATCAATAGCTGTACACAAGTAACCAGCGCGGCAATGATCATGACGAATACTGGGATGCGCACTTCTTTCGGCACGTAATCACGTACTAGGGAAACCGTGACATTTGAACCGACCAATACCAGTAGCGTAGCAATGCCGAGGCCCAACGCGTTAGTGACGGTTGAAGAAACCGCCAGCAGTGGACATAGACCCAGTAGCTGAACAAGTGCGGGGTTGTTATCCCACATGCCATTTTTAATCAGTGTTTTATGATCACTCATTATTGCCTCCACAATTTAGTGGCTGAGACTGAATCTGGTCACGATTGCTGTTAACGAAATCTACAGTGTTCTTGACCGCTTTCACTACCGCGCGTGGTGTAATGGTTGCGCCAGTAAACTGATCAAATTGGCCACCATCTTTGCGCACTTTCCAATCAGCTTGATTGTTGTTAGTCACTTGTTTATCGGTAAAGCCAAGAATCCAGTCAGAGATACGTAGGTCTATCTTATCACCCAGACCAGGAGTTTCTTGGTGGCTTAAGATGCGAGTGCCGGAAATCGTGCCATCTTGCTCAATGCCCACAATAATTTTAATTGCGCCGTTATAGCCATCAGGTGCAATTGCTTCAATCGCCATGGCTGACGGTTCACCGTTGAGTGTCGCCATGTAGACAGGCATTGCTTGGTCAGTACCTAGTTTAGGATCGCTGACTAAGGTGCACGCTTGATAAAGATCGTTGTCGTGCGAGTCGTGGGGAATGACTTGGTTTAATACTGAAAGAAGCTGTTTTTGCTCCTGTAGATGAATACGATCTTTTGTTAAATAGTTGGTCAGTGCAACAACCCCGGTTGATGCACAGGCAAAAATCGCTAAAACAGCACCATTTTTTTTAATTGCATTTAACATGATAACGCCTTAGTGACCGTAGGTTCTTGGTTTGGTGTAGTAATCAATCAATGGTACACACATATTGCCGAGTAGCACTGCAAATGCAACACCATCTGGGAAGCCACCCCAAGAGCGAATAATAAAGACCATTGCGCCAATGAACGCACCAAAGATCAGTCGACCTTTGACGGTCGTTGATGCTGAAACTGGGTCAGTTGCGATAAAGAATGCACCCAGCATGGTTGCACCTGAAAGCAGATGAATGGTTGGTGACGCCGTTGTGCCAGGGCTTAGTAACATAAATAGACCACTAACCAAGGTTAAGCTGACCAAAAAGCTTACCGGGATGTGCCAATTAATGACTCGCAGTTTAATAAGAAGCAAGCCACCAACTAAATAGGCGAGGTTAACCCACTCCCAACCAATACCGGCCAAGCCGCCAAACTGGGGTTGAGTTAGTGCTTCACTAGCAGTACTTCCTGCCGTTAGGGCCGTTTTGAATGCATCCAGTGGCGTTGCCATGGTAATGCCATCAATACCAGTGCGAATTTGTTGTAGAGAAAGCCCTTCAAGGTTAAACCCGGTGAAAATGAGTGAGAATGCGTCACCACTAGATACCGGCGTAGCTTGAAGCTCTTGCGGAGAGACCCAACTGGTCATTTGTACTGGGAACGAAATAAGCAGCACAACGTAAGCGATCATTGCAGGGTTGAAGAGGTTCTGGCCGATTCCACCGTATAGATGCTTCGCGATTACGATTGCGAATATCAAACCGATAGTGATTACCCACCACGGAGAAAGTGGCGGTATAGCTATCGCGAGTAACCATGCCGTAACCAAGGCACTGTTGTCTCGTAGTGCAGACATTGGTGGGCGCTTTCTTGCGAGCATAACAAGTGCTTCAAGGCTTAAGCCAATGACAATAGCCAATAGTAGTTGGATGATCGTCCCCCAACCAAAAAAGTATGTCTGAGCGGCTAAGCCGGGTAGGGCACAAAGCGCTACCCATTTCATTAGGTCAGGAGTGCTTCTACGACTATGCGCATGGGGTGAGCTGGCAATAAAAAAGGCCACTACTCTTTCTCCTCAGTTTGTTTTTGTTGTTCTTTTTCTGCTTTACGAGCTTTAGCACGGGCGATGGCAGCAGCAACGGCCGCTTTCTTCGGATCTTCCTCGACAGGTTGTTCCTCGATAGCGCTATTGCTCGCGTCCGCTTTTGCCGCTTGTTGCTTAGCTTTACGCGCTTTAGCACGAGCAATGGCTGCAGCAACGGCTGCTTTCTTCGGATCTTCCTCTGCGGATTGTTCCTCAGTCGCGTCATTGCTTTCGTCTACTTTCGCTTCTTGTTGCTCAGCTTTACGCGCTTTAGCACGGGCAATGGCAGCAGCAACGGCTGCTTTCTTCGGATCTTCCTCGACAGGTTGTTCCTCAGTCGCGTCATTGTTTTCGTCTGCTTTCACCGCTTGCTGTTCAGCTTTACGAGCTTTCGCTCGGGCAATCGCAGCAGCTACAGCGGCTTTCTTATCATCTGAAGCTGATGGAGCATCAGAGTAATTAGACTCGCTTGCTTGTGCTTTCTTCGCTTTTGCACGGGCAATCGCAGCGGCAACAGCGGCTTTCTTATCATCTGAAGCTGATGGAGCATCAGAGTAATTAGACTCGCTTGCTTGTGCTTTCTTCGCTTTTGCGCGAGCAATAGCAGCAGCAACCGCATCTTTCTTGTTATCCGTTGAGCTTGCAGTATCTTGTTGCTCTTTGGCTGCTTTGCGCTCGCGGGCTTGCTGCTTGCGTTCTTCACGCAGCTTGGCCATGTCAGAGTTATCAGGTTCAGACTGACCACTCGCTGCAGCGGCTGCTTGTTTGGCTTTCGCTTTGGCAATCGCAGCTGCAACTGCAGGTTTAACGGCTTTCTCTTCTGGCAAGTTTGTTTCTGATTTCTGAGCTTTGACGCGAGCAATTGCAGCTGCGATCGCATCGTCACCGCCAGTTTGTTTTATCTCTTTACGACGCTCGTTAGCGGCTTTCTTGAAGCGGTTCTCGCGTGCGGTTTTATCGCGCTCTAGACGTGCTTTCTTCTCTTCGAAGCGTACTTTGGCACGCTCCGCTGCTTGCGACTCTTCGTTGCGGGCACGGATTTCCGCTTTAGCTTGGCGGTAATATTGCACCAGTGGAATTTCACTCGGGCAGACGAAGGCACAAGCACCACACTCAATACAATCTTTGATATTGAGCTCTTCACACTTATCCAGCTCTTCGGCTTTTGAATGCCATAAAAGCTGTTGAGGCAGTAGAGATGCAGGACACGCTTCGGCACATTGACCGCAGCGGATACACGCCATTTCATACTGGTTCGGTGAAATCTCTTTGCGTGTAGGCGCTAGAATACAGTTAGATGTTTTAGTGATCGGCACCTGCGAATGGGGCAGGGTAAAGCCCATCATTGGACCGCCCATGATTAGCCGTGGTAGCTTCTTATCGGCTTTGTAGCCAAACTCATCAAGTAGTGACTGAACAGGGGTACCAAGTAGTGACCAAACATTACGTGGTTGCTTGAAGGTGTCACCAGTTAATGTCACGATTCGGTCGACCAGCGCCTCACCGTCAACCACAGCACGTTTGATTGCGTAGAGAGAACCAACGTTTTGAACTAAAATACCGATGTCTGCAGGAATACCGCCGTTTGGCACTTCCTTATCGGTTAGGATTTTGATCAGCTGCTTTTCACCACCAGATGGGTATTTGGTCGGAATCACGCGGATAACAATATCTTTATGCTCAGCCGCTTTTTGTAAGGCTTTAACCGCTTCAGGCTTGTTGTCTTCAATACCAATAACCGTCAGTTTTGGTGTTAGAATATGTTCAATGACCTCAATGCCTTGGATGATTTCATCCGCGTGCTCACGCATCAGCATGTCATCGGCAGTAATGTAAGGTTCACACTCTGCTGCATTGATGATCAGAATCTCAGTGCGAGCTAAACCAGATTGAATTTTTTTAGCGGTAGGGAAGCCTGCACCACCCATACCTGAGACACCCGCTAGGCGGATTTTTTCGATCAGTTCGTCAGGTGTGCGTTGGGTAAAGTCACCCCATGTTTCACGTTCTACCCAAGTGTCCTCAAAATCAGGTTCGATAACGATACAAGTTTCACTCAGACCTGATGGGTGCGCGGTAGTTCTTGGCTCGATAGCGACCACACGACCCGAAGTCGGCGCGTGGACAGGTAGCATGAAACTCATGTCGTATTTGGTTAGCGATTGGCCTTTTAGCACCTGTTCGCCAACGTTGACTGTTAGGGTTCCGGGTTTACCAATATGCTGTTTTACAGGTAAAACAATTTCAGTGGGTATTTGCGCGCGCGCAATGGCGGTTTTGACCGACTGAGTTTTGTTTTCAGCTGGGTGTACACCGCCGGGAAATGTCCACAGTGCACCAGATTTGATTTGTTCGATTAGTGACAACATACCAGTCCTTAATTCACACTTTTCTGCTCAGCAGCAGAATCGGTAATATCAACAACAGGAATGGCGTCCATTTGCCACTTCCAGCTCGCTGTAGTGGTTTCTACAGGTATCATCTCAATACAGTCAGTAGGGCACGGAGCAACACAAAGGTCGCAACCTGTACACTCATCCTTAATGACGGTGTGAAGTGCTTTCGTACCGCCGACAATCGCGTCGACAGGACAAGCTTGAATACATTTAGTACAACCAATACACATATCCTCGTGGATAAATGCGACGGTCTTTACCGCATTTTCAAGATCATGGGCAGAGTCAGTTGCTTCGACGCCCATGAGATCGGCAAGTTTTTCAATGGTTGCTTGACCGCCCGGAGGGCACTTATTGATCTCATCACCATTAGCGATAGCTTCCGCATAGGGACGACAGCCAGGGTAGCCACACTGGCCACATTGGGTCTGCGGAAGAATATTGTCGATCTGATCGACGATAGGATCCGCTTCGACTTTAAAACGGATTGAGGCAAAGCCTAAAACGGCACCAAATATCGCGGCAAGAACAGCGATAGCGATAACTGCGATTAATATTGAGCTCATTACAACTTCACCAAACCTGTAAAGCCCATGAAGGCAAGTGACATCAAGCCTGCGGTGATCATCGCAATAGATGCACCCTTAAAAGGAGCAGGGACGTCAGCTGCACCAATACGCTCACGCATTGAGGCAAATAGAATCAGCACTAGTGAGAAGCCCACTGCAGCACCAAATCCATAAATGATCGATTCAATGAAGTTATGGTTCTCATTGATGTTCAGCAGAGCAACGCCTAATACGGCACAGTTAGTGGTGATTAGTGGTAGGAAGATGCCTAACAATCGATACAAGGTCGGGCTAGTTTTGTGTACCACCATTTCGGTAAATTGCACCACAACGGCGATCACCAAAATAAAGCTCATCGTGCGCAGATATTGCAGATGTAATGGTTCAAGAATGTAACTTTCAACCAGATACGCGCACACGGATGCGAGAGTCAGCACGAAAGTCGTTGCTAACCCCATACCAATCGCGGTTTCTAGTTTTTTAGAAACGCCCATAAATGGACATAAGCCCAAAAACTTCACCAGTACAAAGTTGTTAACCAGCACAGTGCCGACCAACAACAAAAGATATTCGGTCATAGTTATTTATTTAAGAAATTCCGATCGCAACATTATCCTGCTTTGCCAGTTCAATAACAACCAAGGAAAGATAAGGTTTTATATTGTTGAGTAAAAATTATACGAGATTGTCTTAAAAAAGTTGAATAAATACATCTAGGTGAGGGAAATCGAACGCTTATCTTTCACGAGACGGCTATTTTCTAGATGAAAAGAGCAGCAAATACTGCTCTTTAAGAGAAGATTTATTGAGGAGCTAAGCTAAAGTTTGGATTCAAAACTAATCCCACTTTAGAACGGGCCAGTTGTGATGAGTGGCCTGTTGAGCTAATTGAGGACATGGATTGACCAGGTAAGCGTAATCCGCGTATTCGCATAAAGGTAAATCGTTGATCGAGTCCGTATAAAAGTGGATCTCAGAGTAGGCTTTTGGCTGTGCGTCTAGCCATTGTTTTAAGCGAGTTACCTTGCCTTCTCGATAGCTTGGAACTCCCGCTATCTCGGCCGTGTAGTAATCGTTCCTTTCAACCAAGTCGATGCCAAGTGCAGTGCTAATGCCAAGTCGACGACCAACCGCTTCGACTAAAAATGTCACACTAGCTGAAATGATCACCATATCAATCCCATCACGTGAGAGCTGATCGATTAAGGTCTTTGACTGGGTAAATTGTTTATTTAGAATGTGCTTCTCTACACACTCTTCCACCAGCGCATTGACGTGCTCGGTAGGCATATTCATTAGTGGCGCGATGGAAAACTGTAAATAGTCTTCCATGTCCATTTTACCTTCAGCGTAGAGTTTCATTAAGCGCTGATCTTGTTCGATAAAGTCAGGTTGGGTCGCGATGCCTTTCTCAACCATAAACTCATTCCAAATCATCGCGCAATCGGCGTTGATGAGTGTTTCGTCCATATCGAATACGTACAAAGGTTTAGGCATGTTTAGGCACTCACAGATTGGATTTCGTTAAGGTTAAACAGTAGCTCTAATTGACTGCCATTGGCCAGTAGGCGCTCTGATGAACGATTGAGTAAATCAACCGTGAGTTCGCATTCTTCAACGTCTACTTGGTAGCGGATCACGTTACCCAACAGCTGGTGGTTTTTGATGGTGGCAACTTGCGGTGACGAGATATGCTCACCATAGTGGCGGCCTGGCTCTTTGACGTAAATGGATTCTGGGCGAATCGCTACTTTCCACTCAGTATCAATATTGAAAAGTTGTTTCGCATGATTTGCTTCAACTAGGTTGTAATGACCCATAAACCCGGCAACAAACTCATTGGCTGGTTGAGTGTAAATCTCTTCTGGTGTACCGGCTTGGACGATCTCACCTTTGTTCATGAGAAAGATACGATCAGACATGATCATCGCTTCTTCTTGATCGTGAGTAACAAAGATGGTGGTTAGGTTCATCTCTTTCTGAATATCACGGATTTGCTGACGTAGATGCTTACGGATTTTGGCATCCAGTGCGGATAAGGGTTCATCAAGCAACAGGATTCTCGGTTTCACCACCAATGCTCGGGCAAGGGCAACACGCTGACGTTGACCGCCAGAAAGTTGATGCGGATAATGTTTTTCTTTTCCTTTGAGGTCAACCAGCTCAATCACTTTGGCTACCTCAGCTTGAATGGTATCGGCACCAAGTTTTTTCATCTTCAGACCAAAGGCAATATTGCCTTCAACCGTCATGTTGGGAAACAGGGCGTAAGACTGAAAGACCATGCCAATGCCGCGTTCCTGAGGGGCTTGGTGAGTGATTTCTTCACCGTTGACCCAAATCTCACCGCCATCAATAGGGTTTAACCCTGCAAGGCTGCGCAGTAATGTTGATTTACCACACCCACTTGGGCCGAGAAGGGTGATGAATTCCCCTTGCTCAATAGTGAACTGAATATCTTCAAATACCGTATTGTCGCTAAAACGCTTAGTTAGGTTGTGTGCAGTTACGTAACTCATGATTGTGCTCCTCGGCTAAAACGACTTGCTAGCCAAGTTAGTAAGAAAATAAATAGGAAGTAGGTCATAACGAGTGCAGAGGTAAAGTGGCCGCTAGTTTGACGCATGTTGTATAGGTAGATTTGTAAGGTTTCGTAGCGAGTGCCGACTAATATATTGGCAAAAACGAACTCCCCTAATAAGAACGAGAACGATAGAAACAGTGAGGCCATTAATCCCTTTTTAACGTTTGGCAAAATGATCAGCAGGAACGCTTTGGTGGTGCTGGCACCGAGTAGATGGGCAGCATCCATTAAATCGTGCAGGTTGATCGCATCAAAGCTATTTGAAATTGCACGGTACATAAATGGCAGCGCGATGGTGAAGTAGGTACCAATCAAGATCCAGGGCGTGCCAATTAGGGATATTTCGCTGTTGGCGTAAAGCTGAAGTAAGCCGACCGATGACACGACAGGCGGTACTGCGAAAGGTAGCAATATCATGATGTTCATTAGCTTATCCAGTTTCGGAAAGTAGTAAAACACCACAAAAATTGCCGGTAGAATCAAGGCCACGCTTAGAGTTAATGAGGCGATACAGATAAACAGTGAACGTCCAAATGCTTGCAAAAATCGCGGGTCGGTAACGAGTTTGATATACCAATCGAATGTAAAACCGTCAGGAAGAATGGTCGCGCCCCAACGTGATGAGATCGAATAGATAAAGGTAGCCAGTATCGGTATCAACATTATGGCGACAATGGTGTACACCACGGTTTGGTGGAATCGAGTATTAATATTTTGCATCACTTATTTCCTAGCACTCTTGCCTGCGTAGCTTTTTGAAATCAGCCATTGGTTAATGACTGTAATGAAGGCGAGCAGGAGCATCAGAATCACTGAAATGGCTGCGGCAAGGTTTGGTTCAAGGAACAAGTCACCAGAAACCAAGCTCGCAATGCGAATGGTAATGAGGTTGTAGTTACCCGAAGTGAGCGCATAAACGCTGGCGTAGGCACCAATCGCATTGGCAACCAAGATAATAAAAGTGCCCAACAGTGCCGGAGATAGCACGGGTAGCGCCACTTTTTTCCAATATTGCGAGGTACGCGCACCGAGTAAAGATGCCGCTGCTTGCCAATCATCGCTTAATGCATCAAAGGCAGGGTAAAGTAGCAATACCGCAAGGGGTATTTGGAAATAGATATAGATCGCCAACAAGCCCCATTTGCCATACAGGTCAAAATCACCGAGTAAGCCATATTGCTTAAGTAACAAGGTAATTGCGCCATTGGTGCCCAAAATAATGATAAAGGCGAAGGATAAAGGCACACCAGCAAAGTTGCTGCTCATATTGGTAAAGGCAATTACGCCATCACGGATTCGAGAATTTACCCGACGTAGCGAAGAAACCAATACAGTGGCAATCAATAGCCCGATGACACTTGACCACACCGCCAGCCATAAACTGTTGCCGAAAGCCTGCATCATAAACGCAGAATCGAGTACCTCAAGGTAGTTATCGAGAGCAAATTCATCATCGTAGATAAAGCTGTTGATCAGCACCCAAATCATTGGTGCCAATTGAAACAGATAGAAGAATAGTGCGAAAGGGGCCAGCCAGAGGGCAGGTCTTGCTCGCTTTAACCAAGTGCTTTCGGTCGCTTGGCGTGGCTCACTAGAGCTGGGAGTGAGAACGGAGCTGCTCATAGTGCTAACAATTCCTGAGTGTAAGATTTTGTGTGGTCGAGGTTTAATAACTGGCAAATCGTGCCGCAGAGATCAGTTTGTTTGATGTGGCACTCTTGATGAGTGAACTTGTCGCCAATCACAAACAGAGGCACTTCACGCTCTTCGGCGAGAATACCGCCGTGAGAAAGATCGTTGTTCATACCATGATCACTGGTCACCATCACTTGATAGCCATCGCTGAGCCATTGCTCGATATAGTTAGAAAGAATAATGTCGGCGTGGCGAGCGCTATTACGATATTGGCGCGAATCTAAGCCGTGTTTATGACCCATATCATCGATGTTCATCGGGTGGATCAGTAAGAAGTCCGGCTGGTGGGTTTGACGTAAGTGCTCAGCATCTAGGAACAGGGCTTCATCTGGGTAATGGTCCCAATGATAGAAACAGCCATGTTGGATATTCAGTGATTCGTCATTGGTAAAGCGGTCACGCACAGGATTAAATGGCGCGCGATTGTAAAGCTCACTCACCCAATGATAAGCCGCCGCCGCAGTCACTTTACCTTGTGATTTAGCCAGGCTGAAAATGGAGTCGTGATTCGATAGGCGCACAATGTCATTGTTGGTAATGCCACTTTCTACCGGGCGAACACCAGTCATAATACATTCATAAAGCGGGCGTGACAGTGACGGTAATTCACATTGTATTGGATACAAGGTTGCACGCATGTTCGGCTGTGGATGATGTTGTTCTAAAAGACTGTTTAGGTAGCCCATACACGTTTGGGCTACCTGATAATTCAGTCCATCTAGAACAACAAGGATAACCTTATTGCTCATAGTTACAGGCTCTTATTGTTGGTGAATCAAGACATTTTCTTGCCATTGGCGAGGCAACTTACGCGCTGACTTTTCCCACGCTTTGAAATCTGTTACCGGATGAACATTGCTGTATTGGTCATTAGCAATTAGCTTGTCTTGCACAGACTTAGGTAGAGTTACGTTAGAGCGGATTGGGCGCGCGTAACCTTCGGCTAAGTTGATTTGGCCTTGGTCGCTGAAGATATATTCGCGAGCCAGTTTGGCGGCATTTGGATTCTTAGCGTATTTGTTGATGATGGTGGTGTAGCCTGAAATAACAGAACCATCTTGAGGAATGTTGACCGAGAAGCGCTGACGATCAATTTGGTCGCGGTAGCTAAGTGCGTTGAAGTCCCACAGGATCGCGACTTCTACTTCGCCCTTTTCTAGGTTAGCGATACTTGGGTTCGTGAACGACAGGCGGCCTTGTTTAGATAGCTCAGCGAAGAATTTGAGCGCAGGCTTTAGGTTAGATTCGTCACCGCCGTTAGCAAAAGCAGCTGCAAGCACAGCGTTGTTGGCCTGAGAGGCAACACCAACATCACCGACTGTGACTTTGTAGTCACCTTTCAGTAGATCATCCCAAGTTTTAGGCGCATCTTTAACTAAGTTGTTGTTTGAGATAAACGAGATAGTGCCAGTGTAGGCAAGAGCCCAGTGGCCATCTTTGTCTTTTGCCCAGTCTGGAACATCACTCCAAGTGGTTGGTTTATAAGGTTGAGTGACGCCCTTTTTTACTGCTACTCGGGCAAATGCAAAACCGACATCACCAATATCAGCGGTAGCGTTTTTCTTCTCAGCTTCGAACTTTGCGATTTCTTGCGCTGAGCTCATATCGGTATCTTGATGTTTCAAACCGTAGTTTGCTTTCAAGTCTAGCCAAGTATCTTTCCAGTTCGCCCAACTGTCTGGCATGCCTACACTGTATACCGCCCCTTCTTTTTGTGCGGCTTTAACCAATGATTCTAGGTCTGCATCTTTTGCCATAGCAGGCACTGATAATGTTGCAGCGATCAATGCTGCGGGTACGATTTTCTTTGCAGAAAAAGTAGTTGGACGATTTAGCAAAGTTTTCATTGTCTCTATCCTTCTGGACTAGGTCAGTAAGTTCGAAAATTATCCTAGGCAGAAAGTGTGACGATTTGGCGCAACTATTTTGACAGTTTTGATGCGTTTCTATGGCAGTAATATTTCATTGGTACGAAATGTATCCGACGTTAAGGTATGTCATATTTTTGTTATCTGCGGCTCTTATTGTTTTGGTTACTCTACCAATGGATTACATCACAACATGAGCGTCGCCGTTAGTTGTCAACCACTGACACAGCTAGGAAAAATTAAAAAGAGCTTAAG
Source organism: Vibrio sp. 2433-A1 (assembly GCF_056726085.1). NCBI lineage: Bacteria > Pseudomonadati > Pseudomonadota > Gammaproteobacteria > Vibrionales > Vibrionaceae > Vibrio > Vibrio sp. 2433-A1. The sequence goes on along the minus strand of NZ_JBRESC010000001.1, from coordinate 315,287 downwards.
AGAGCAAATTCGTTCTGGAAGTTTGGCAGAGGGGCAAAAGCTACCTTCGGAAAGAGATCTTAGCCAACTGTTTTCTACCACACGCATCACATTGAAAGATGCGCTGATCTCATTAGAGACAGAAGGGCTAATATATCGTGAAGAGCGCCGTGGCTGGTTTGTGTCTCCAGAGCGGATTTGCTACAACCCCTTATCACGTACTCACTTTCATCAAATGATTCGAGAGCAACACCGCATAGCAGAAACGAGGTTGGTGAATGTTCGTAGTCAAGTTGCGACAGGTGAATACGCAAGGGCTTTAGAAGTAGGGCATACGACCGCAATCCATATTATAGAGCGACTGCGTTATATTGATGGACGTCCGGTGTTATTTGTCGAAAACGTACTTAAAGCGTCGTTGTTTGAAGGAATCTTATCTGAGAACTTAACTATGTCGCTGACCGGAATTTATCGCGATAAGTATGGGTATGAGACGCAGCGTTCTCGATTCGACGTCATCCCCACCTCAGCGCCTTCTCATGTGGCTAAAGCGTTGAATCTTGTAGAAGGGCAGCCAGTACTTAAAATTTGTCGTGTGAACGATAAGCAAGGAGGCGAAGTGATGGATTGCGAATATGAGTATTGGCGACCCGACGCGGTGATGCTTAGAATTGAAAGTGTCGAATAGTTTCTAATGGCTAGAAACGAAAAAGCCGCATCAATAGATGCGGCTTTTCTAAATTTGGCTCCTCCTGCTGGGCTCGAACCAGCGACCTGCGGATTAACAGTCCGTCGCTCTACCAACTGAGCTAAGGAGGAATTGCTTTAAAGCGAGGCGAATCTTAGCGATGGATATATCGGGTGTCAACTCTCGATAGTTAAAATAATTGCAAATTTCCGCACTTTTTTCGCTTTACTTTTCTGTATCCCTTATCTGACAAGGGCTATATTTACTTATCCACCAAAATTGTGGATAAGTGTGTGGGTTAAAATTGAGTAAGTCAGAATAATGTAAAATCTGAGCGTAGAAGCGCTATTTCCGAAAGGCGAAAGAAAGTCATAACGTAATGTAAAATGGGTGTTTATGGTTTTTCTTGGATAAAATTACAAAAATAGAGTGACAGGCGTCGGCTGTGGGTAATTTGCTATTTCAAGAGGGAAATGTGTATAACTTGTGGGCGAAAAAAATGAATTTTCTATGGTGTAGATCTGGTGGGCGAAGAATAATATCAGGTTCATCAGTAATGTTCTAGTGACGAATGAAGACTTTCAGCAAAACAGCGATTAATTTCTTTTGTAGCTATTGTGTCTGTATATATATACAGACACAATAGAGAGACTGACCACCTGCGAATAGAGTTCGAATATGAGTAAAGTTTTTGATTTGGTGTCTGACTATCAACCGTCAGGTGACCAGCCGACCGCAATACATCAGTTGCTTGAAGGCTTAGACTCAGGCCTAGCCCATCAAACCCTGCTTGGGGTTACTGGCTCGGGTAAAACTTTTACTCTGGCGAATGTGATCGCGAGTGCACAGCGGCCAGCAATTCTATTAGCGCCGAATAAAACACTGGCAGCGCAGCTCTATGGTGAAATGAAGGCGTTCTTCCCCAATAATGCGGTCGAATACTTTGTCTCATATTATGACTATTACCAACCTGAAGCTTACGTTCCTACTACTGATACGTTTATTGAGAAAGACGCGTCGGTGAATGCGCATATTGAACAGATGCGTTTGTCGGCGACTAAAGCCTTACTTGAACGCAAAGATGCCATCATTGTTGCTTCAGTTTCTGCTATCTACGGCTTAGGTGACCCAGAGTCTTACCTGAAAATGATGCTGCATATTCGTCGCGGGGATGTGATGGATCAGCGCGATATTCTTCGTCGCTTAGCTGAACTTCAGTACAGCCGTAATGATGTTGCGTTTGAGCGTGGTCAGTTCCGCGTGCGTGGTGAAGTGATCGATATCTTCCCTGCGGAATCGGATCAAGATGCGGTTAGAATTGAGATGTTTGATGATGAGATTGATTGCATCAGCGTATTCGACCCACTTACAGGGGCAGTGAAGCAGCGCGACCTTGCCCGTTATACCATCTATCCTAAAACTCACTATGTGACGCCTCGCGAGCGAATCTTAGCCGCGATTGAAGATATTAAGGTTGAACTGGAGAACCGTAAAAAATACTTGCTTGATAATAATAAGTTGTTGGAAGAGCAGCGTATTTCTCAACGTACTCAGTTTGACATCGAAATGATGAATGAGTTGGGCTTTTGCTCGGGGATCGAAAACTACTCGCGCTACTTAAGTGGACGCAGCGAAGGCGAGCCGCCACCGACGTTATTCGATTACCTTCCTCATGATGGTTTGCTGATTATTGATGAGTCCCACGTGACCGTGCCGCAAATTGGCGCAATGTACAAAGGCGATCGCTCACGTAAAGAGACGCTGGTAGAGTTTGGTTTTCGTTTGCCATCCGCGCTCGACAACCGACCGATGAAGTTTGAAGAGTTTGAGTCGATAGCTCCCCAAACGATTTTTGTCTCGGCAACGCCGGGCAACTATGAGCTCGAAAAGTCAGACGGTGAAATTGCCGATCAGGTTGTGCGACCAACGGGTCTTTTGGATCCTGAGCTTGAAGTGAGGCCAGTGGCGACTCAGGTTGATGATCTGCTTTCTGAAATTCGCATCCGAGCAGCAAAAGATGAGCGTGTTCTCGTAACAACCCTGACCAAACGTATGGCAGAGGACCTAACCGAGTACCTCACCGAGCACGATGTAAAGGTTCGTTACTTACACTCAGATATCGACACCGTTGAGCGGGTAGAAATCATTCGTGATTTACGTTTAGGTGAGTTTGACGTGTTAGTTGGGATCAACTTGCTCCGAGAAGGCCTCGACATGCCTGAGGTTTCTTTAGTGGCAATTCTTGATGCTGATAAAGAAGGTTTCTTGCGCTCTGAACGCTCTCTGATTCAGACCATTGGTCGTGCTGCTCGCAACATCGCAGGTAAAGCGATTCTCTATGCCGACTCGATTACTCGATCGATGGAAAAAGCGATGGGAGAAACAAGTCGCCGTCGAGAGAAGCAGCAAGAATACAATGCCAAAATGGGAATTGAGCCACAAGCGTTGAAGCGCAATATCAAAGATATTATGGAGCTTGGTGATATTGCTAAGGGTAAAAAACAACGCGCTAGCAAGACGGTTCCACTGTCTAAAGTGGCAGAGCCGTCACAAAGTTATGATGTGATGACGCCTCAGCAATTGGATAAAGAGATCAGCAAGCTAGAAGCTCAGATGTATCAGCATGCCCAGGACTTGGAGTTTGAGTTAGCGGCGCAAAAGCGCGACCAGATAGATAAATTACGCAGCCAGTTTATTACTAATAGCTAAATAATTTAAATTTGAGGCAAAAAAATAGCCAGTAGAAACAGGGTTCTATTGGCTGTAATTTGTGAATACTAAGTTCACTAACAACGTCAGTTGGCTAGGTGACCCTTGCGGATCATAGAATATTAAGCAGATAGCGTGCCAAAGTAATTGTGGTGAAAATGAGTCATTCATCACTATAATTAAGCATTTGTTAGCTTTTAAATTGCATAATGCAAAGCCTAATGCAATCATTTATACAAAAAGCAAAGAATACCATGGCTAGTTTATGCAACATAATACGCAAAAGAAAAACGCAAAATATCTATTAATGGTAGAAGACACCGCTTCAGTGGCTGCCTTGTATCGTTCTTATCTCACACCGCTTCGAATTGATATCAATATTGTTGGCACTGGACGTGACGCGATTGATAGTCTCAATTTTAGAACACCTGATCTGATCCTGCTTGATTTACGTCTTCCCGATATGACAGGGATGGACGTACTGCAAGCCGTGAAAGAAAAGAACCCGGATGTTCCCGTTATCTTTATGACGGCGCACGGTTCTATTGATATTGCTGTTGAAGCGATGCGGCATGGCGCTCAGGATTTCTTGATTAAGCCTTGCGAAGCAGACCGCTTACGTGTCACCGTCAATAATGCTCTACGCAAAGCGAACAAGCTGAAGAATGATGCGGGTAGTTCTGGTAGCCAAAGTTACCAGGGTTTTATCGGCAGTAGCCATACCATGCAAGCGGTGTATCGAACCATTGACTCGGCCGCAAGCAGTAAAGCGAGTATTTTCATAACTGGTGAAAGTGGTACCGGTAAAGAGGTGTGCGCAGAAGCTATTCATGCGACGAGTAAGCGTGGTGATAAACCGTTTATCGCGATCAACTGTGCTGCCATTCCAAAAGATCTTATTGAAAGTGAACTGTTTGGTCACGTCAAAGGGGCGTTTACAGGTGCAGCGACCGATAGGCAGGGAGCTGCAGAACTTGCTGATGGTGGCACACTGTTTCTCGATGAGCTGTGTGAAATGGACCTAGAATTACAAACCAAGCTTTTGCGATTCATCCAAACAGGTACTTTCCAAAAGGTTGGCTCTTCTAAAATGAAGAGCGTCGATGTGCGCTTTGTTTGTGCCACTAACAGAGACCCGTGGAAAGAGGTAGAAGAAGGGCGTTTTAGGGAAGATCTCTACTATCGCCTATACGTGATACCACTGCATCTTCCTCCACTCCGAGAACGTGGGGATGACATTATTGAAATTGCCTACTCACTGCTTGGTTTTATGTCGAAAGAAGAAGGAAAAGACTTTATTCGGCTAGCTCCTGAAGTGGTTGAACGTTTCGCTCGTTATGAATGGCCGGGCAATGTACGTCAGCTACAAAATGTGCTGCGCAATGTGGTGGTATTGAATAATGGTCGTGAGATTCATTTAGATATGTTGCCACCACCATTGAACCAACCTTCAACTAATGACATTAGAGTGATGTTACCGCAACCTGATTCGGTATCGGTACAAGATATCTTCCCATTATGGTTGACCGAAAAGAATGCTATCGAGCAAGCAATTCAAGCGTGTGGCGGCAATATTCCAAAAGCGGCAGGATATTTGGATGTAAGTCCATCGACCATTTATAGAAAATTACAGGCATGGAATGCCAAGGAAGTAAAATAGTGGATATTTTAAATCAGAGTAAGATTGAGCGATTGGCCAGTGAAATTGGAGCAGATAACGTCCCCGTGTTACTTGATATATTCTTGGGTGAACTAACCATGTATATCGACAACTTAACTCAACAAGAACAGAGTGAACATGACGCTTATCTGAAAGAGATTTGTCATGCTTTGAAAAGCAGTGCGGCCAGTTTTGGTGCCGAAGCTTTGTGCGCGTATTCGGTTGAAATTGATAGCATGGCAAAGTCAGGTGCGTTGCTCAATATTGATCAAGATGTGGCAAAAATGATATCTCTGCTCAGAGAAACTCAGCAGAGATACCAAGAGTTAGTCAGCTAATAAATATTCAACCGCTTGCTGAAGCTTTGTGCGATCGTGGCGCCAGTCGCGGTTAGGTGAAGCAAGCGGTACGGTAACGCAGTTCCACGCTGAAAGCTCAGGGTGTGGCTCTTCCCCTAGTACCACATCGATTTTTCGTCCGCGGCATGAACGCTCACACCACTCTAACTTCTCCTGTAGTGTCATTTGTCCTGCAGGTCCATACTCAGGTGACAGGTTCTCGACAAAGATCAGTTGCGCTTTGGTGTTGCAAGAAATTGCTCTGCCGATTTCGGGTAGGAGAAGCGGTGGCATAATACTGGTTAAAAAGCTACCTGGGCCTAAAATGATTGCATCTGCTTGTTCAATCGCCATCACGCCTTCTTTCGTTGCCGGGACTTCTGGCTCTAAGTCGAGCCTTAATAGCTTATCTGGCATCTCATCGACGCTGGTTTCTCCGGTGACCCAACGTCCATTAGGAGAGAGGGCTTTAAGGTCTGAAGGGTGTTCAGACATAGGAATGATATTGACATCTACCTTGAGCATATTTCGGATGAGATTGGTTGCATCCAGTGGTCTTACTGAAAGGTTGTCTAACGCAGTCAGCATTAGGTTACCAAGGTTATGGCCATTTAGCTCACCCGCTCCCTTAAATCGGTATTCAAACATCATCGAACTGATGGAAGGATCAGTGATAAGCTGATTGATACAGTTACGTGTATCACCCCAGGCAATCCCCCCCTGGCAATTACGGATTCGACCCGTTGAACCGCCATTATCCGTGGTGGCGACAATCCCTGTGGCATTAGAGCCGAACTCTTTAAGGGCGGCAAGCATACGGCCCAGACCGTGACCACCACCAACAGCTACGATTTTTTTGCGAGCGTAAATTGTCATGCTGAACTTCTATTCTATTTATAACCAACTACAATTTAGATTATTGCATTAATATCCCCTACTCAAGAATAGGTAAAATGAGCAGTAAGCAGGATTTTTTGGCTTTAAAGGTAGAAACACACACAATTATTAAGTATTTTATAGGCTAGCTGCTACCCATGTTAGAGGTAGTTGCCATAACTCCGAGCTCAATAAGCTAAGTTCACAATGAATAAGCGTGCTGAGCCAGTGACATGTTGTCACAAGGGCATAGTTGGAAATGACTCTGCCTCCCGTGTTTGGAAAGGTGTTCCGTGGCGCAACAATTCGAAGATAGATTCCATCGTAAGTTTTATTACTTACGACTTTCCGTTACAGATGTCTGTAACTTTAAATGCACATATTGTTTACCTGATGGTTACAAGCCTTCGGGGCAGAAAAACTCGTCTTTTTTAGCGCTACCAGAGATTAAACGTGTCGTTAGAGCGTTCGCAGATTGCGGTACGTCTAAAGTGCGTATTACTGGTGGTGAGCCGAGTTTACGCAAGGATTTCAATGACATTATCCATACTGTCGCTTCAACGAAGGGTATTCGTAAAGTGGCAACCACGACTAATGGTTATCGTATGGAGAAACAAGTCGCGGATTGGAAAGAAGCGGGGCTGACTCATATCAATGTCAGTGTCGATAGCCTAGATCCTCGAATGTTTCATCAAATCACAGGCGAAAATAAGTTCACTCAAGTGATGGGCGGTATCGATCGTGCATTCGAAGTGGGCTATGAGCAAGTTAAAGTCAATGTTGTACTGATGAAAGACTTAAATGCTCATGAATTGCCTGCCTTTCTAAACTGGATTAAAGATCGGCCAATCCAACTGCGTTTTATCGAGCTGATGCAAACAGGCGAAATGGATGAGTTATTTCAACGTCATCATGTATCTGGCGTTGCAATTCGTAACCAACTTATCGCCAACGGTTGGCTATTGAAAGTTCGTGATCATAATGACGGACCTGCGCAGGTCTTTGTCCATCCTGATTACCAAGGTGAAATCGGTCTGATTATGCCGTACGAAAAAGACTTCTGTGAAAGCTGTAACCGCCTGCGTGTCTCTGCGCTTGGTAAGCTTCATCTTTGTCTATTTGGTGATCACGGCGTAGAACTAAGAGACTTACTGCAAGAAGACTCTCAAGAAGCTGCGCTGATTAAGCGAATTCAAGAGCAGCTACAAACTAAATCAGTCAGCCATTTCCTTCATGATGGAAATTCAGGCATGACGCCGCATTTAGCCTCTATTGGCGGCTGATCTTTCCAGTTAATATCAATTTATCGACTAAGCATGAGCTTAGGGCGAACATTACTTTAAGAAAAATAGGTGAACAAATGGGTCACGCAGAAAGCAAATTCCAACCAGCTAATATTGCCGTACTAACTGTTTCAGATACTCGTACAGAAGAAAATGACACATCAGGTGGTTACCTAGTCGAGAACGCGAAAGAAGCGGGTCACAATGTTGTTGATAAGCAAATTGTGATTGATGACATGTATAAGATCCGAGCGATCGTTTCTCAGTGGGTTGCTGACGAGAATGTTCAAGCGATCATGATCACTGGCGGTACTGGTTTTACTTCGCGTGACAGCACTCCAGAAGCGCTAAAACCACTATTTGATAAAGAAGTTGAAGGCTTTGGTGAGCTGTTCCGCCAAGTGTCTTACGAAGAGATTGGTACATCAACGATTCAGTCTCGTGCGATTGCTGGTTTTGCTAACCATACGGTTATTTTTGCAATGCCGGGCTCTACAGGTGCTTGTCGCACAGGCTGGACTAAGATCATCAAGCAGCAGCTAGATGCAAGCCACCGCCCATGTAACTTCATGCCTCACCTATCTGTGTAACGTCGGGGGCAAACCATGAGCGAATTTACTCATATCAATGCTTCTGGCGAGGCGAACATGGTCGACGTGTCGGCGAAAGCAGAAACCGTACGTGAAGCGCGCGCGGAAGCGTTTGTTCATATGGCGCTTGAAACATTGCAGCTGATAGTATCTGGCTCTCACCATAAAGGTGATGTGTTTGCAACGGCACGTATTGCAGGTATTCAAGCGGCGAAAAAAACCTGGGATTTGATTCCTCTTTGCCACCCATTATTGCTGTCAAAAGTTGAAGTTCAACTTGAAGCAATCGAAGCTGAAAATATGGTTCGCATTGAATCCGTTTGTAAGCTAGCAGGCAAGACAGGGGTCGAGATGGAAGCGCTGACCGCCGCTTCTGTTGCTGCACTGACTATCTACGATATGTGTAAAGCGGTACAGAAAGATATGGTGATTGGCCAAGTTCGATTGTTAGAGAAAACAGGTGGAAAATCAGGCCACTTTAAGGTGGAAGCATGATTAAAGTTCTATTTTTTGCGCAAACTCGTGAGCTAGTGGGTGTTGATGAACTTCAGCTAGAAGGTGATTTTCAAACGGTAGAAGCTATCCGTAGTCATCTTGCTAAGCAACAAGGTAAATGGGACATTGCTTTAGAGCAAGGCAAATTACTTGCAGCAGTAAACCAGTCTATCGTCCCACTTGAGCACCCAATTCAAGCAGGCGATGAAGTGGCCTTTTTTCCGCCAGTAACAGGTGGTTAATGATGGACAATCGAATTTCTGTACAGTTTGATGATTTTTCTGTTGGCGCGGAATATGACGCGTTAGCGCAAGGCACAGCTTCTGGTGCTGTAGTGACTTTTGTTGGTAAAGTTCGCGACATGAACTTAGGCGACAATGTCACTGGCTTGTCACTTGAACATTACCCAGGAATGACTGAAAAAGCTCTGGGTGAGATTTGTGATGAGGCAGAAAAGCGTTGGCCGTTACTCAATGTTCGAGTGATTCACCGTGTTGGCGATTTAGACATTGGTGACCAAATTGTGTTTGTCGGTGTGTCTAGCGCTCACCGAGGCGCAGCCTTTGAAGCGTGTGAATTTGTGATGGATTACTTGAAGACCAAGGCCCCATTTTGGAAGAAAGAGCGCACCACTGAAGAAACTCGCTGGGTCGACTCAAGAGACTCCGACGCTAAAGCGGCTGAGCGTTGGCAAAAGTAACGCCTTATCACTTAACTCTGTTTTACTTAAAGCTCCCTAGTGATTGGGAGCTTTTTTCATTTCCGCTTAGTTGGTGAATAGAGCCGCGTTGTTGGCTTTTAGCAAAGAACAGTGCTTTGTCTGCGATAGCGATAAACTCTTCGGCTGTCATCGTCTCAGGCATCAGCTTATATTGCTGAATACCTATGGTGACAGAGAAGATATTGCCGACAGTTGAAGAGCTGTGTGGAATCGCCAGATTTTTCACATCGGCTTGCAGCTTTTGCGCTCTTGATAAGATCTCTTCACCACTGATATTTGGAACAAACACCAAAAACTCATCTCCGCCATAGCGAAAACATAGGTCGCTAGGTTTTGCCCAAGCTCTTATTGTTTGGCCTAGCGCAACCAATACTTTATCTCCCATTAAATGCCCATAACTGTCGTTATATTGTTTGAAGCAGTCGATATCAATCATCAGGATTGCTGCACCAGTAAGTTTGAGTTTAGCCAGCTCAATGGCGTCAGGCAGCAGCGAGTCCAATGCGTAGCGATTGTAGACTTGGGTTAAGTGGTCAATGTAGGTGAGCTTTTCTAGTTCCAGCTGATGTTGAGCGAGCTTATCGAGTGTTTTCTTGTATTCAGTAATATTGCGTACTGTCCAAAGAACTAGCTCAGTATTAGGCAATGGGATCACGAGAGCGCTAAAGTGCTGGGTGTCAGTCGGCCCCTCGAGACCTTCAAAGCAGGGTAGATCTTTAGGGTCTAAGTTGTATTCAATTTCTGTCGCCGTTTGGCTATCAATTACATCGACGATGACTTGACTAAACCAGATGGCTTTATCTGCGGGGAGTACTTGGTATTGATTGAGGCCAATCAAAGCAGAAGGGTTATGGTGGCGCTTGGTGTCCCGGCCACCCCATGCTTCGACATAAGTTCCTGACTTGTCGATAAGGAAAGTCGGCTCAGGCATGGCTTCAAATACCACATGCACTAAGTCTGGGTTATTTGTAACTTCCGCTGAAAAAATGGATTTCACCATCTGCACTCCTTTGGGTTACACCGCACTCCTTATATAGTTTAGTCTCTAGACGGAGACTTAGAGAGCGCATCAAGCTTAAAACCATGTTTAAAGCAATAAAAAGTGATCGTAGAGGAGGATTTGTCGCTGTAGCCTCCAGTTTTAAGGGCTTTTCAAGCGTTCAATTTGATAGAGTTGGTAGCGGTTCGAAAGGTGATAGGGAGTGCCTATTGTAAAAATTGTTGATTTCCATTTAGTAAAATCAAGAAATTAGACAACAATATACAATATAGGCAGCGTGGCTGGCACGTTAAGGAGACGTCAATGGAATCATTAAAAGTAAAAGACTATATGACACTACAAGCGGTGACATTTACCCCTGAAATGTCGTTAAGTGCCGCTTTAGATAAGGTAATGAACTCAAGATATTTGGGTGGACCCGTTATCAATGAACAACGAGAAGTGATTGGCTTTTTATCAGGTCAGGATTTGCTCGATAAATTGGTTAAGGTCAGTTATTACTGTCAGGACACCCACATTGTTTCAGATTGTATGCACAAAGATGTGTTGTCGGTGACTTCAGATACTTCGATTATTGAACTCGCAGATATGATGACAGTAGGGCGACCGAAAGTGTACCCAGTTATTGATGCGGGTAAGTTAGTCGGTATTATCACACGACGTGATGTGCTCAGAGCGGTTGCCAAAAACCTTGATGATTGTTTTAAGCATCCAGTATAGAATGTTGTTACAAATTGTTAGAAAAAGGCGCAGTGTGCGCCTTTTCTTGTTCTAAAGAATAAAGAGAAAATCAATGACCGATCAAACAGCCAAATTCGTCGAAGGGTCTACCATGCGCCACATTTTGGTGATGTCGGGAGCTGGCTCAGTGGGTCTGATGGCCTTGTTTGTCGTTGATTTAATCGACATGCTGTTTATTAGTATGTTAGGGCAAGTTGAGTTGGCCGCCGCTGTTGGATTTGCAGGCACACTGGTTTTCTTTTCTACCTCTATTTCTATTGGTACTTCGATCGCCATGGGTGCTCTGGTGTCAAAAGCGATCGGGGCCAAGCAGCAACAGCATGCCAAACAGCTTACAACGAGTATCATGTTTACCGCTGTAGCCATCAGTATTTTGATCTCGGGTCTTATGTTCGCCTATATCCCTGAACTGTTAGAGGCGATCGGGGCGCAAGGTGTAGCGGCAGAACGGGCAGAAGCGTATTTGAGAATTATCCTGCCGAGTGCGCCAGTGATTGCGGTTGCGATGGCGGCCGGGGCAGGGCTTCGCGCTGCAGGAGACGCAAAGCGCTCGATGTGGGCAACACTTGCTGGTGGTATCGTTAACGCTATTCTGGATCCAATTTTTATCTTTGGTTTTGGTTGGAACGTTGAAGGTGCCGCGTTAGCGTCGGTGTTTGCGCGTTTTACCGTTTTATTCTTCTCACTTTACCCGCTGATTAAAGTGCATCAGTTGGTAGCTCGTTTTAACTACTCAGTGTGGCGAAGAAATTTAAAACTGATTCTCGCGATCGCCATCCCTGCGATAATTACCAATATCGCCACGCCAATTGGTAATGCGATCGTCACCTCATCAATCGCCCAGTTTGGTGAAAACTATGTCGCAGGCTTTGCGGTTATAGGCCGACTCACTCCGGTTTGTTTCGCTGTCATCTTCGCGTTGTCGGGAGCAGTTGGTCCTATTATCGGCCAAAACTATGGCGCTGAACGTATGGACCGCGTTAAAGAAACGCTCAACAATTCACTTATTGTTACGATCGTATATACCCTCGTGGTATGCGTCATTCTCTATTTTGCCCAAGACTTAGTTGTGAGTATGTTCAGTCTGCAAGGGGATGCTGAGATTATCGTTGCGGCATTTTGTACGTATGTGGCGATCAGCTTCATCTTTAACGGTGCTCAGTTTGTAGCGAATACTTCGTTTAATAACTTAGGTAAGCCGTTGTATTCTACAGCACTTAACCTTGGTAAAGCGACGATAGGGACTTTGCCATTTGCTCACTTTGGCGCGCTGTGGTTTGGCGCTTTAGGCGTGCTGTACGGGCAAGCATTAGGTACGGTGGTGTTTGGTATCATCGCCATTATTGTATTGCGCAAGCACATCTCTGATCTCATGACTGGATCGTGCGTCGAGCACGCGCAAGCTGATCCGTCGATTACTAGTGTTAACAGCCAACCATTTTGTAGTCATGATGCGGTTTTGATTGATGATGTGGCTGCCACTGCTGAGGTAGCGGAAGAGATTGCAGAAAAAGTTTGACCTTGGAGTAGACTCTAAGGTTTAAACTTGAAGTGTACAATGAATGGAGATGAACATATGTGCACAAAACATCAAGCATGCCGCTCTGAGAAAATTGTGGCTAACCCTACCCAAACTGGCTCATGTTCAAGCCCTAAAATCACAACGATTCAAATGGCAGATGTGAACTCGGCAGAGTCGGGCTGTTGTAGCTCGAACAGTTGCAGCAGTGGGGCGGATCCGACTGACGAAGAAGGTGAGTCCGGAAGCTCTTCAGCGCGCTTCACCCACAGTTGGAAAGTTAACGGGATGGACTGCCCATCTTGTGCTCGAAAAATTGAAACTGCAGTTAATCGTGTCGAAGGCGTCTTAGAAGCTAAGGTGCTGTTTGCGACAGAAAAACTCGTGATTAAATCAGACAGTTCGGGCGTTGCTCAGTTGGTTGAACAAACCATCCTCGATACTGGCTTTACGTTTTCTAACCCTGGCGAATCGAATCAAAAAGAAAAACCTAAAGGCTGGAAGGCTGTTATCAAACAAAACAGTCAAGTGATTGCGATTGCCTCTGCAATGGCTATTGCTGCAGCGTTAAAACCTTCACTTCCTCAAGTCAGTGAATGGCTGTTCTTTATTACCTGTTTAGCGGGTCTCTACCCAATTGGTAAAAAAGCGATCAGTTTAGCTCGCTCAGGTACTCCGTTTGCTATTGAAACCTTGATGAGTGTTGCGGCCATTGGTGCCCTTTATCTTGGTGAAACGGTTGAAGCAGCAATGGTGTTGCTACTGTTTTTGATTGGTGAACAACTAGAAGCTTTTGCTGCATCAAGAGCACGTAGCGGTGTACAAGCATTAATGGAGCTAGTACCTGAAACGGCAACCAAGATAGTTGATGGTAAGCGTGTCGAAGTGTCAGCGAGTGAATTACAACCGGGTGACATGATTGAAGTTTCTCCTGGTGCCCGTTTACCTGCAGATGGCAAGTTAACCGATGCATTAGCAAGCTTTGATGAAAGTGCCTTAACTGGAGAATCGATCCCTGTTGAACGTTACGAAGGCGAGTCAGTAATGGCTGGCGCAGTAGCGGTTGATAAAGTGGTTCGCTTTACCATTACTTCTAAGCAAGGTGAGAATGCCATTGACCGAATTCTGCATTTGATTGAAGAAGCAGAATCTCGTAAAGCGCCATTAGAACGATTCTTAGATAAATTCAGTCGCTGGTATACACCGTTGATGATGTTGGTTTCGCTACTCGTCATCATTACGCCTCCACTATTGTTTGCTCAGCCGTGGGAAACTTGGGTTTATCGTGGCCTAGCACTGTTATTGATTGCGTGTCCTTGTGCACTGGTGATCTCCACACCAGCGGCTATCACCTCAGGCTTAGCGGCGGCGGCTCGTCGTGGTGCCCTAATTAAAGGAGGCGCAGCATTAGAGCAGCTCGGTAACGTTGAAACGATTGCCTTTGATAAAACCGGCACACTGACCAAAGGTAAACCGGAAGTGACCGATGTAGTGGCGTTATCAGGTTGGCAGCAAGAGTCACTGTTAGCCAAAGTTGCTGCGATTGAAGTAGGTTCGAGTCACCCTCTGGCGGTATCTGTGGTCAATAAAGCCAAACAGCTAGGTATCGAGATAACTGAGGCTCAAGACAAGCAGGCACTAGTTGGCAGCGGGGTACGTGGCTTAGTTGAAGGAGTTGAGTATCAAGTATCAACACCAAGTAAGTTGACGATAGACCTTGATGAGCCTTTGGCAAATCAGATTGAACAACTGGAAAACCAAGGTAAAACGGTTGTTGTAGCACTTGAAAGTCAAACGACACCGATTGGTTTAATTGCATGGCAAGATACTTTGCGTGAAGACTCAGCTCAAGCTGTTAAGGCGCTGAAAGAACTCGGTATTCATTCAATTATGTTAACCGGTGATAACCCGCGTAGTGCGCAGGCTATCAGCTCAATGATTGATATCGACTTTAAAGCAAGCTTGCTTCCGCAAGATAAAGTGACCTATGTGGAACAGTTATCTGCGCAAGGTAATGTCGCCATGGTCGGTGATGGTATTAATGATGCACCAGCAATGAAAGCATCAAGCATTGGTATCGCGATGGGAGGCGGAACTGACGTTGCGCTTGAAACCGCAGATGCGGCAATCACGCATAACCGCTTACTAGAGCTTGCGGGGATGATTGAGTTATCGCGAGCGACGCTCAACAACATTCGTCAAAACATCGCGCTCGCACTTGGTTTAAAAGGTGTCTTTTTGGTCACAAGCTTATTGGGTATTACAGGCCTTTGGGTTGCCGTATTAGCTGATAGTGGCGCGACTGCGATCGTGACACTGAATGCGTTAAGGTTACTTAAGTTCAAATCGAAACTCGATTAAGCCTTAAATTTATAGCGAGAGTTTTCTGCAACAGCCCCGCATCTTTGACGTAAGGGCTGTTTTTTTATGCAATTAGGAATGATTGTTGCGAAAAAGTGTGATGTAAACCGTTTTTATGTGCAATGTAACTATTTGTTGCGATCTTATTTGTGATCATGGTCACTTCAAAGGGTTCAATGGTTGGTTAGAGTATCTCCTGTACCCGATAAATTTATAGAGCAAGCAGACCCTAACTCATCGGCTGACTTGCCATCATAAGGAGCGACCTATGTCTCAAGCTGTATTCCACCTTGGTGTTACTCAAGACGATCTTGCTGGCGCAACTCTGGCTATCATTCCAGGTGACCCAGCGCGTGTACAAAAAATTGCAGAGGAAATGGAAAACCCAGTATTCCTAGCAAGTCACCGTGAATACACACTTTACCGTGCAGAGCTTGACGGCAAGCCTGTTGTTGTTTGTTCAACAGGTATCGGTGGTCCGTCTACCTCTATTGCAGTAGAAGAGCTAGCTCAGCTTGGTGTTCGTACTTTTCTACGCGTTGGTACTACTGGTGCGATTCAACCACATGTAAACGTGGGTGACATGATTGTATCAACAGGCTCAGTTCGACTAGATGGCGCAAGTCTACACTTTGCTCCAATGGAGTTCCCTGCAGTAGCTGACTTTGAAGTCGCAACGGCGATGAAAGCGGCGGTTGAAGAGTCAGGCGCAACAGTACACATGGGGGTAACTGCTTCAAGTGATACTTTCTATCCAGGTCAAGAGCGTTACGATACCTTCTCTGGTCGTGTTGTTAAGCGTTTCCAAGGCTCTATGCAAGAATGGCAAGACATGGGCGTGCTTAACTTTGAAATGGAATCTGCAACCCTACTGACCATGTGTGCAAGTTCTGGCCTAAAAGCAGGTTGTGTTGCTGGCGTAATCATTAACCGTACTCAGAAAGAGATTCCAGACCACTCGACGCTGAAAGAGACAGAGGCTCGTTCAATCAAAGTCGTGGTAGAAGCTGCACGTAAAATGCTTTAAGGACTCCGCTGAGTTATAAGCATCTTTAAGATAAAGAAAAACCTCAATTGGGATGACCCAGTTGAGGTTTTTTGTATCTAGGAAGAAGAGTGGGGCTTAAGCGACAAACTCTTCTGAATCAGGACGATTAGTGAACTGGACGCCGTTTAAGAAATCACACAGCAATTGGTCTTCACATGCTTTGTAGTTCTTGTTGTTTGGCTTACGGAAATAAGCGCCGATTTCATATTTGCTCAGGCTAATACCAACTAGTTCTAGTACATCTAACACATCTTCGGCTTTCATATTCAGAGCAATGCGTAGCTTCATGAAAATCATATTGTTGGTTAGTGATTGCTCTGGCTTAGGTTGTTCACCTTCTTTCTTGCCACGCTTTAGATTGATGAAACCATTTAGGAACTGAGCCAGTTCTTTATCTTTCATCTTAGTCATAGCTTTGTCTGAATCCGCTTTTAGCCAGTTATTCACTTGGTTTGCTTCAACAGTCGTGTCGGCCTGTTCAAATGCTTTGATGATTTGAGTATTTTTCAGATTCAGTGAATGCTGGATACGGCGCAAGATTTCGTTATTGGTCACAGGAGGTGCTCTTTAGTCAGGAACTGAGGTTCAGTAATTAGGGGCGACTTTATCAGAGATGCGTGTGAGGGGATAGAAATAAAAGAGGTGGTGATAGCGAATAAGCGGGACCGAAAAAGCGGCAGGAATAAAGTAGACCTACCGCTTACTAGGTTTAGTTATGCATAGTTAACTTTTGGTAAAGGTAAGTATAGGCTTTCTGCCATATCCGACAACATCTGATCATAAACTTGAGCAATGGTGACGGAAATATCACTCGTCACGTTATAGAGCTCTTGGTTAGTGATAGGCAGTTGCTCGGCAGAGGATACCTCCGTGAGCTGAAGTATGGCTTGAGTACTGATTGGCGAAGCAACCGATAAAGGGCTAATCAAAGAAAGCTGGTTTAATTTACGTCTGGTTTTATCCGCGTAATATTTCAGTCTGATAAAACCCTCTGGTGAGTCGCAGTCAGGAATACACAGGCGAAGCTGAGTCAGTACTTCCATGCTATCGAGCACTTGTTGCCAGTTGAGGTGATACTCATCGTGTAAGTCTTCACGTTCTGACTCAATGAGCCATGCGAGTGCAATCTCATCCATCAAGAACATGGCGTGACGAATGGTTTTGCCATGAATGATTTGGTTGCGAGCAATATTTCGATCTTGCCAATCATTGTGCATGGCTTTGAGTTTCAGCTGGTAGACGCGAAACATGGGCTTGTTATCAAACGGAACGATGGCGACCAACTGATTAGAGCAGTCTAATAGTTGTTTATAGATTTGATCGAGCTTTGGTTGAGCTGACTCCTTGGTATCTGCTTGCAGAGATTGGTGGCTTATCTGTCGATGCTCTCGACTAAGTAGCAGCAATTGACGAAGTAGCACAAGCGTGTCGAATTTTCGCTGCAGCGTAACTTGTCGGCGTTTCGAATAGTGGAAGAGCGTGGCTAAAATAGCGCACGAGATGAGAATTGAAATGACTACAAACATAACCAACTCCTTTGGGTTTGCGATTTATCGTGTTGATAAATAAGGAGTAGGCAGATTTGATGCCAAATCTATATAATATAAAAATCAATAACTTAGATTAAGTGTGTTTGTTGGTTTGTTCACCCATGGTGCAGATTGTTTCCAATATGGTGAAACAAAAAAAGTTCATCGCGGTTTTCCGGGGAAAGCCGCTTTTATCTTTAGGAAGAAGTATTCTGTATCTCGAGATAACCTTTTAAGCGATTTGTGATCTGTGAATATGGAGCGACCCAAGATATGTCCTTTGTTTTGACTCCACAAGAAGTGCAGTTTATCCGTCGAGCTTGTACCACTAGCTCAACAGGAGTATCGAACATCATTGCTTCTTTTAGAACTCGCCAATGATAGTCATGGATAGAGTTAGATGAGCGACCGCATTGACACACAGCGGTGGATTCAGGCTTTAAAGTGATTGTTATTAAAGAATCAGTTTTATGGGACTTTATAATCTGGAAGCCTTCCCAGAAGGAAGATAGGAAAGTATTATTCGACATGAAAACGGTAGTTTTTGGAAGGTTGCGTTTGGCTATGTAACCATACCATTAACTACCGTTTTTGTTTCAGCTCCCGCTAATCCGCGAAGAACCTTTTTTGTCCTATGCGAACTTTAGTTTGATGAGCAACTTATCTTTTAGATGTTCAGGCTTTTGATTCAATCAGTGTATCTTCGTCTTCTTCCCTAGCCAGCTTCTTCTTAAGAGATATTAGTGTGAGAGAACAAACCATACCGACCACCGACACCGTTAAACCAATGCCGAAAATCATTTCATATGCTTGGACCGCAGAGTAATTATCAAGGATCCAACCATTTATTGTATATGCCCAGAAAACCGAAGCATAGGCAGCAAATGACCCTACACTCATTGCCGAGCCGCTGTAATCTTTTGGTACACCCGCTTCCGCTACAGGCGCTAAGATGATCCCTTTCGCTAAGAATATACTGAATGAAAAGCACATCAACAGCACCATATTCATCATCAACATACCCTCTGTCTTAGGTAGTGCGATTGTGGCACCTAGACATACTGCGGTTAAGCCTAATGCAAAGAACATCATCTTGATTGAAGACTTGAATACAAAGTCCGCAATTGAGCCAGCAACAAGGCCGGCAATGACTCCCATTGCACCAGTGTTGATGATGCCAAAAATAGCGGCCTGGGTTGTCGTTAATCCGAATACTGCTTGAAGGTAAGGTACTGTATAAATCAAAGTGATATAAATCCAGTACACAGTTAAAGAAGTGATTGCAGCTAGCCAAATGGTCGGCATTTTCAGTACATGTATCAGTCCTTTTAGGGCTTCTTTGTTTTTGCTTTCACCTTGCTTGATTTGCATGTGGTTGTCAGGTACGTACTTCCAAACACAGAAAATCATAGGGAGAATCAACAAGGTATAGAAGACAATTGCCCCCTGAAATACCAGAATTGATCCGCCAACTAACGCCATAATACCGATAATCACAGCGTTCATGCTCATTTCAGCAGCTCGTCGAACGGATTCTAGTAAGCCAAAGGCCATACCTTTGTTTTTGTCTCCAGACATTAAGGTAACGCCATTGACGACCGCAGGCCAGAAAGCAGCATCTACAAGGCCCCAAATCCCGGCAATTATGACTAGTACACTGAATCCAGGGGCGAAGACAATGATTGTCATCATACTTAGGAAACGTATCATTAAACTGGTCATTAAAATTGAACGAACAGAAAAGCGGTTATTGATCCAGCCTGCAGGAATATAGAAGAACATTGCAGAGCCGATTAAGGTAAACAATATCCCCATTTGTGTATTGTCTATTTGCAGCACTTCTAGAAGTAAGTTGTAGAACGTGCCTTTAAATGCTTCAAATGCAGAGTAGATTATTTGACCAGACATTACGACTGAGAAGAATCCGAACAGCTGGTTGCGGCTAGTAAAGCCAATTTTTTCGAAGAGCTTCATTTACAAATCCTTATTTATTATTTTACTTATTGATGAGATTTATATTTAGATGGGAATCGATGAGCAATATCAGTACAAATACCATCCACCCCCCAATTAAATAGTTCATTTGCGCGGGCTAAGTCATTAACCGTCCATACATTTACTTTGATGCCAGAGGCTTTAAAACGCTGGATCATTTCGTGGGTAAGACCTTTTTCTTCTGGATGAATGTAATCAGCCTGACACCACTCGATAATAGAGTTCCAGTCATCCCAGAGGTTATGGCTCTCGAATAGACAGGCGACTTTAGTTTGAGGGCTTTTACGTTTAAATTCAGACAGAACCAAGTGATTGAAACTCGAAACGATCAATTCTCTTTCTGGTTTCAGCTCATGCAAAGCACAGATTAAATTCTCAATTAGAAGGTGACTAAGTTCAGCACTAGCAGAACAAGATTTTATTTCGATATTTAGATTGAGTTCATTTTCGTTCGCCAATGAAATCAATTGTTGAATAGTAGGCAAACGCTCACCGATATATTCATCACTAAACCAGCTTCCGGCATCAATAGAGGCAAGATCAGCACTGCTAATATCATAAAGTCGACCTGATTTATCAGTACAACGATCAAGAGTATCATCATGAGATACAATCACAGTGCCATCTTGTAGAATATCAACGTCACATTCAAACCATTGAACTCCATGTTTTTTACATAAAGCAAAGGCAGAAAGGGTGTTTTCGGGAGCGAGGGAAGACATTCCTCTATGAGCAATTAGAGTTTTCATTATTATTTAGTTATGTATGTAGAAATGAGGTTTAAATAGTAACTCTAATGTGAGTTGAATTCAGTGACTAATCACTCACAAACGAACGCTTTTAATGTTCGAGTTCGAACATTTTGCACATTTTCTAATAACTTTATTAATAATAAAAGGAGGGCAAGATCAAAAAGGTTTATTACGGATTTGCGCTGACCAAAAAAAACCCTGCAAGATAGTGCAGGGCTTTCAATCTAAGCAATCAAGCTTACATTACACGCATACCTGGCTGAGCACCTTCGTGTGGCTCAAGGATCCATAGGTCACTGCCACCAGGGCCAGCGGCTAGGATCATGCCTTCAGACATACCGAACTTCATCTTACGAGGTTTTAGGTTAGCAACCATTACAGTAAGCTTGCCTTCTAGCTCTTCAGGCTTGTAAGCAGACTTAATACCAGAGAATACCTGACGAGTTTCACCACCGATATCCAGTTGGAACTTAAGCAGTTTGTTTGCTTTTGGCACTTCTTCACAAGAGATAATACGTGCGATACGCATATCAACCGCTGCGAAAGCATCAAACTCAATCTCATCTGCGATTGGATCTTTGTCTAGCTCCGTTTGGCTTGATTTGTTCTTTTCCGCTTCTGCTTTCTCTTTTGCTGCAACTTCTGCTGCCGCATCTTCTTTAGACGCTTCAATCATCGCTTCAACCTTCTTAGGATCGATGCGGTTGAACAGTGCTTTGAACTTAGTGATTTCGTGACCAGTCAGCGGTGCAGCGATACCTTCCCAAGTCAGTTCTTCGTTTAGGAAGGCTTCAGTACGTGCAGCAAGTTCTGGCATTACCGGTTTTAGGTAAGTCATCAGAACGCGGAATAGGTTGATACCAACAGAACAGATGTCTTGTAGCTCTTGGTCTTTACCTTCTTCTTTCGCAACAACCCACGGTGCTTTCTCATCAACGTATTGGTTTGCTTTGTCAGCTAGTGCGGTGATCTCACGGATTGCACGACCAAACTCACGAGTTTCGTAAAGCTCTGCGATGCGATCAGCCGCTGCTGTGAACTCGTTGTAAAGCTCAGTTTCTGCGAACTCTGCAGATAGTTTGCCTTCAAAGCGCTTAGTGATGAAGCCAGCGTTACGAGATGCTAGGTTAACGATCTTGTTTACTACGTCAGCGTTAACGCGCTGAGTGAAGTCTTCAAGGTTAAGGTCTAGGTCATCAATACGGCTGTTTAGTTTAGCTGCGTAGTAGTAACGTAGACATTCTGGATCTAGGTGATTTAGGTACGTCGCTGCTTTGATGAATGTGCCTTTAGACTTAGACATCTTCGCGCCGTTAACGGTTACGTAGCCGTGTACGAATACGTTGTTTGGCTTACGGAAACCAGAACCTTCTAGCATTGCAGGCCAGAATAGAGAGTGGAAGTAAACAATGTCTTTACCGATGAAGTGGTAAAGCTCAGTTGTACTGTCTTTTTTCCAATACTCATCGAAGTCTAGATCTTCAGTCTTGTTACATAGGTTCTTAAATGAAGCCATGTAGCCAACCGGTGCGTCTAGCCATACGTAGAAGAACTTGTCTTTTTCACCAGGGATCTCGAAGCCGAAGTAAGGCGCGTCGCGTGAGATATCCCACTGTTGAAGACCAGATTCAAACCACTCTTGCATCTTGTTTGCAGTTTCAGACTGAAGTGAGCCAGAGCGAGTCCACTCTTGTAGCATGCTTTCAAACTGAGGTAGGTCGAAAAAGAAGTGCTCAGAATCTTTCATTACTGGAGTTGCGCCAGATACTGCTGATTTAGGATCGATCAGTTCAGTTGGGCTGTACGTCTCACCACAGTTATCACAGTTGTCACCGTATTGGTCTTCTGACTTACACTTAGGACAGGTACCTTTTACGAAACGATCCGGTAGGAACATCTCTTTCTCAGGGTCAAATAGCTGAGAAATAGTACGGCTAGAAATGAAACCGTTTTTCTTAAGCTCTAGGTAGATGTGTGAAGCCAGCTCACGGTTCTCTTCAGAGTGTGTGCTGTGGTAGTTGTCAAAGCTAATATCGAAGCCAGCGAAGTCTTTTTGGTGCTCTTCACTTACTGCAGCGATCATCTCTTCTGGCGTAATTCCCATCTGCTGTGCTTTTAGCATGATTGGTGTGCCGTGAGCATCGTCAGCACAGATGAAGTTTACAGTGTTGCCACGTAGGCGTTGGTAGCGAACCCAGATGTCAGCTTGAATGTGCTCAAGCATATGACCTAGGTGAATCGAACCGTTAGCGTACGGAAGGGCACAAGTTACCAGTAATTTGCGTGGATCGTTTGCCATACTTAATATTCGCTTCTTTGGTGTATAGAAAAATAGAGCGTAATACTACCTCATCACACCAGTGACTCCAAGGTCGGAACGACTGGATTACCTTAGTTTTTTCAGGGTTCAGTATCGGCTGATGGAGTGTTACGATTAGATGCATAAGGAGGACCTATGCGTCAGTTCACTTCAAAGCAAGATTTCTGTGATTGGTTAAACCAATTTGAGCACCCATCTCTTATCGAAGAATGGGCCTCTTCAGTCAATATTGTTTCAGTGAAGCCGGAAGGTTTCACTATTGATATTCCTTTTGCAGCCAATTACTTAAAATCCGAACTTTCTGATTGGATCGCTTCTCAGCAAAGAAATGGAGATATTCAGTCTTTTGATTACACGATCACAGTCTCGCCAAAGCCTTTAGAGACGCATGTGGCTCATGAAATTAAAGGCGTTAAGAACGTCATTGCCGTGACCTCGGCTAAAGGTGGTGTAGGTAAGTCGACCACCTCGGTGAACTTAGCGCTTGCGTTGGCAAAGTCTGGTTCAAAAGTGGGCCTGTTAGATGCTGACATCTATGGCCCATCGGTTCCGCTCATGATTGGCCAAATGGACGCAAGACCCGCAGTTCGTGATAACAAATGGATGCAGCCGATCAGTGCGCACGGTATTCATACACATTCGATTGGTTACTTGGTATCAAAAGATGATGCCGCTATTTGGCGTGGTCCAATGGCCGCCAAAGCGTTGTCTCAGTTACTGAATGAAACGGAGTGGCCTGAACTGGATTACTTGGTGATTGATATGCCGCCAGGGACGGGCGATATTCAATTAACTCTTTCTCAGCAAGTGCCGGTAACTGGTGCTGTGATTGTGACAACGCCGCAAGACTTAGCTTTGGCTGATGCACGTAAAGGTGCGGCGATGTTTGGCAAAGTGGATGTGCCGGTTATTGGTGTGGTTGAAAATATGAGCTATCACATTTGTAGTCATTGTGGAGAGAAAGAACACATCTTTGGCGCTGGTGGCGCGGAGCAAATGGCGAGTGAATACGGATTAGATCTTCTTGCGCAAATTCCACTTCATATTCAAATGCGTGAAGATATCGACAACGGCAAGCCGACAGTTGCAGCTCGCCCTGAGTCTGAACATGCTCAGCAATATATGACACTGGCAGAAGCGGTAAGCTCTCGTTTATATTGGCGAGGTAAAAGTAAGCCTGAAAACATTATGTTTACCATGGTCGAATAGCGGATATTTTGTCCACTAATAAAGAGCGCTAATGAGCGCTCTTTTTGTTTTTATTCTGTGTAATCGATTGCGTGAGTGGCTTTTATTCTATTTACTTATTTCTTCACAATCCTTGCTAGCAACAAAGGTCTTAACTCCCTATAATCAGGCGGTTTATCCAAAATTATGCTCATACTTAGGGCTTGTCCATACTAGCACTGCTAGTATTAGCATAAGACACCAATCTAAATCATCGGGTGCAAGAATAATGTCTGATAATAATCAATGCGTCATCGTCGGTATTGCTGGCGCGTCTGCTTCTGGAAAAAGTTTAATCGCGAGCACTATCTATAACGAATTACGTGAGAAAGTGGGCGATCATCAAATTGGTGTGATTACGGAAGATTGCTACTACAACGATCAAAGCCACCTAAGCATGGAAGAGCGTGTTAAAACTAACTATGACCACCCGAGCGCTCTTGATCACGACTTACTGTGTGAGCATCTAGAAAAACTAGTGAAAGGTGAAGCAGTAGAAGTCCCTGAGTACAGCTATACAGAGCATACTCGTACAGACAATACAACGGCGATGACACCGAAGAAGGTAATTATCCTTGAAGGTATCCTACTTCTGACTGACCCACGTCTACGCGATTTAATGCACGCGACGGTATTTATGGATACACCACTAGATATCTGTCTATTACGCCGCGTTAAGCGTGATGTAGAAGAACGTGGTCGTACTATGGATTCAGTTCTTAAGCAGTACCAAGAGACGGTTCGTCCAATGTTTATGCAGTTTATCGAGCCATCGAAACAATACGCAGACATTATCGTACCGCGTGGTGGTAAAAACCGTATCGCTATCGATGTACTAAAAGCGCACATTGCAAAACTTCTGAAAGCTTAATCATTTGATAAGCAATCAGGCTTTATTTTTTATGAGATAAGTGGCACTTTAGGTGCCACTTTCTTTTTATGGTCTCAAATATTCTTTTTGAAGACTTATACTTGGAATCATTACCTGTTTGGTAAGACTCGTATAGCAAGGATAATGCTGATGAAGAAACTGTTCCTGTTTATTGCAATTCCTTTGGTTGCAATCCTTGGCGCTATAATTGCGCTCGTTTTACTGGTGAATCCTAACCAGTTTAAGCCACTGATTGTCGAGCAAGCGAAAACCCATACCGGGTTAGATCTTGTTATTGAAGGTGATATTAGCTGGCAATTTTTCCCCTCGATTGGTTTTGAACTAGGTCAAACTGAATTACGTAACCCGCAAGGCTTTGAACAGCTGAATATGTTCAAAGTGGACACGGTTGGTATTGATATTTCTGTGATGCCACTGCTCAGCCAACAACTAGAAATCGGCAATATCACCTTAGATGGTGCGGCTTTCTCGCTAGAAACATTGAAAAATGGCTCTAAGAACATTGATGCGCTAACTAAAGCTCAATCGACGCAAGTTAATACCCCAGATGATTCTTCCCCTGCACAAACTGCTAGCTCAGAATCGGCGCCAGCTGCTGAATCATCAAGCAACAATGCTGCAGAGCAATGGACGATTAATTTAGCGGGCGTTACTGTCTCAAATGCTTCTGTTGAAATCCAAGATAAGCAGGCTGGTACATTCACCAAGCTCTATGATGTCTCACTGAATCTTTCTGAGTTTGCAGTGGACACATGGGCCAAAGTGGACTTCGCAGCGAAAGGTGAAGCGAACAAGCAAAAATTTTCAGCGAGCGGTGATGCTGAATTTAAGCTAACGAAAGGTTTCCAACAATATGCCTTACGCAATATCAACTTAGATGCCAGCTTCAGCGATCCTGCTACTCAGATCGATAGTGCAAAAATTGGCTTAGAAACGTTTGAGTTTGATAAAGCCAACGCATTGACATACTCAGTTGTGGGTCAAGCTGCGGGTATAGATATCGATATGAAAGGTGCTGCGTCATTGAATGTCGATAAAGCGATCAGCAAAGTTGTGATGAACAAACTGATCTTGGATGCGACATTCAAAGGTGACTCGCTGCCACAATCCCCAATGAAAGTGGATATGGCGTCGGATCTTTCATTTGATTTAACCAAGAGCTACCTAAGTTTTGTGCTTGAGAAGTTGACTGCGAATGCACTAGCGTTTGATGGTAAAGCTGATGTGACACTGGCGGATATTCCAAAGGTTCGCTTTTCACTGCATAGCCCAAACATCGATTTGGATGAGTTCCTTGGTTTAGGTCAGGCTAAAGAAAGTAAGGCAAGTGAAACTAACCCGGAATCAGCGCCTGCTAATAGTGAGTCTAAAACGGCCAAGACGTCACCGAAAAAGCCAGCTCAAGAAGTTGAACCAGACCTATCTGCACTGAAAACGTTAGATGTGATGGGCGATATCACTATCGATAAGTTCAAATCGAATAACGCAAAGATGCAAAATGTTAAGGCAAGCTTCTCAGTAAATCGTGGTATTGCAGAGTTGAAATCATTCACCTCTAACCTATACCAAGGTTCTGTCAGTGCCACAGCCCGACTTGATGCACGTAAGTCTCCTGCTTCTTACACGGTGAAAAAACGCATTAAGGGCGTTAAGGTATTACCGCTACTTAAAGATGTTGCGAATAACGATATTCTAGAAGGTACTGGCAATATTAACGTTGATGTCAAAGGCAGCAGCCTAACACCAACAGGTATTCAGAAGAACTTGGTCGGTACGATTGCGATAAACTTCGAAGACGGTGCGGTTCATGGTATTAACGTGGCGCAATTGATTCGTGAAAACTATGCCAAGATTAAGGGGCAAAAAGTAGAGTCGAAAAGTGAAGTTCAGAAAACGGACTTTAGCGCGATGAAAGCAAACTTGACGCTGAATAAAGGCAATGTATCGACCAACGACCTGACGATGCAGTCTCCATTGCTTAGAATTCGTGGTAACGGCAGTGCAAACTACATCAATCAAACGGTCGACTTTACCGTGAGCACTTCGATTGTCGGTACCCTAGAAGGGCAAGGCGGTAAAGATATCGATGAGCTGAAAGATGTCACAATCCCTATCAATGTATCAGGTAAATGGGCAGAGCCTAAGTTCAAGCTAGTGTTTGATGACGTGCTTAAGCAAAAAGCTCAGAAAGAAATCGACCGCGGCGTTGAGAAACTGACAGACAAGATTAAAGATGAAGAGACCAAGAAAGCGGTTGATGGGCTGTTAAAAGGACTGTTCAACTAACTTGGTGTCATGTATCAAAAGCCAGCGTACCCACGCTGGTTTTTTTGTCTCAATCGGTAGCCACTGTGTATCGATTTCGAATCTCTTTATAAGCCTGTGAAGCTTGAAACTCTTCGAGTGCTTGCTGCCATTCATTGAGCACTTTTGGATCTGTTCCTTTAGAAAAGGCGATATAGAGATCAATATCGAACAGACTGATATCGGATCGGATCACGCTATTTGAATCAATCCCTTGAGCCTCTAAAAGGCTTGGCATTGCAAACTCCCCCGCGACCATTGCTGTGACTCTATCGTAAATAAGTAGACGCGTATTTTCTTTTGGTTGACTTGTGACCCAAAGGTTGTCGAACCCCAGATCTATCAATACTTGGTGTTCTGGGTAATTGGCTGTGACCGCGATACTTTTCCATTGCTTTGCGCTGTTGATGGTTTCGTTGGAGGAATCAAACTTATCGTTGTGGAAAAGGTAGACGCCATCAGAAAGGATAGGGCCAACCCATTCGAATTTGTCATTGCGGGCAGGGGTTCGAGCAACACAAAATAGCGCTCGGTTAGGTAATAGTTCGAGCTTTTTAATCGCGCGAGACCAAGGGAGAACTTGGATTTCAGAGGAGATATCGAGTTTATTGGTCAGTGCTTGAACGATTTCTACACCTATACCTGTCAACTTACCTGATGAGTCATAGTAACCAAATGGCGCGAAATCTTCGGTCATAAGAGTAATTTTCGCGTTTGCCCACAGGGACCAAAAACAACTAAGGATGATAAGTGTTTTTATAACCATCGACATAATACAAAAGTACCAGTTTGAGTGCGCATGTGTTGATCATAGTCGAAGAGTATTTGGATGTCAGAATTAATCCAATGGAGGACCGGTTATTTACCGATGTTTAAGGTACAAAAAAGACCGCATTTCATCACGGCCTTTATTCGTTAGGTGAGGTTCTTTCTACCAGTCAACACCTTGCAGCGCTTTCACTCCAGATTCAAAAGCATGTTTCACATTTTTCACTTCAGAGACAGTGTCGGCCATTTCAATTAATGTGCGATGAGCGCCGCGGCCGGTAACAATCACTGACTGCATCTTAGGGCGGTTATTTAGCGCTTCTACGACTTCATCAAGATCAATATAGCCATAGCTCACCATATAGGTCAGTTCATCAAACAGAATGACGTCAATGGACTCATCAGTGAGTAGGCGCTTACATTCTTGCCAAACCATTTGCGCCGCTTCGGTGTCCGCTGCTTTGTTTTGAGTTTCCCAAGTGAATCCTGTTGCCATAACGTGGAACTCAACCCCAAGCTTTTCGAGTAGGTTCCGTTCTCCGTTGGCCCAGGTTCCTTTAATGAACTGTGCGACCGCTGCTTTCTTATCATGGCCTACCGCGCGCGCAACAGTACCAAACCCAGAGGTAGATTTACCTTTACCGTTGCCAGTGATGATCAGTAATAAGCCTTTTTCCTCTTGAGCCATAGCGACTCTAGCATCGACTTGCTCTTTGACTTTTTGCTGTCTTGCTTTGTGACGCGCTTGCTTATCGTCTTCTACAGACATGGGAATTCCTTTTTACACGTTAGATTTCTCTATGATAAAGCAATGGTTAGCTAAGAAAAACCATTGATAATTCGGGGGTTCAAGTCACTGTCTTGCGTTTAGCAGAAGTTCAATAAAATCACACTAGTTACCAATATGACACTGTGCCTATAGTTAGCTCAATATGAATCTATGTACTCAATCTATCAATGCCCTAGTTTTTTATCAAATTGCTTATTAGTATCTAACTGTCTTGCTATTGGTTGCATATGTTTTTACTAGGAAAATATGATTATTTAATATATGGAATTAATAATTTAAATAATGGAATGAATAAAATTGTGTTCGAAATATAGCCATATTCATATGAATTCCCTCTATAAATATATTTTAACTGAATGAATTATTTTTCCCAATTATGGGTTTTGAGTTCTAACTCATTGAAAGTATTGATTAAATGTCAATATTTACTTGACTATATGTTGAGTGTGTATGGTAAATAGTGAAAATATTTAATAGTCATTAATGGAATGAAAGTGTTCGTTTTTTGCAATTCACATTCATTGATTGGAGGAGTAGTTTGTTTCTGAAATGTTTTGTAACGTATATATATAACGAGTAAGTTATTTTATACAGATATCAAAATGTTATAAATAGTGGCTCGTAGAGGGTGTAAAAATGAATGAAGACAGTGCTAGTGATGACATTTTGTTAGCAATGAAGAAAATAATGTGGTGCCAACTTTTTTTTGGGTTAGTAGCAGTTATTTTTGAAGTTTTCTCTTCATATAATAGGGCGATTAATATTGAGTCTGCTTTGATTGGTGTCGTACTGGCAATTTTGCCTGGAATGTTTGGTATGTTTCTAGCGAGCCGTAAAGCTAAACTTAAGCCAGACACTAATCTAAGAGATTTAATGCAATTGAGTGGCACGATTAAAATTGTTTATACAGTATTAGCGTTCGCGCTTGCTTTTCATTTTTTTAAAATGAGAAACGTAGTAATGATAACAAGTTATTCAATTACATTTTTAGGGTATTTCTTTGCTCCTATATTTTATAACAACCTTCCCAATTTATGTAGTAAGGAGGGATAAGTGGATAATGTACAGTCCGCTCATGAGTATATTGAGCACCACCTAACATTCCTGACCAAAGGTACAGGTTTTTGGGCGGTGAACATTGACTCAATGTTCATGGTTTGGATTTTGGGACTGCTATTTATTGGCGTGTTTAGATTTGTAGTTTCTAAGGGAACCAGTGGTGTACCTGGCCGTTTACAATGTTTTGTCGAGTTAGTGTTTGAGTTTGTAAACAACTTAGTTAGTGAGATCTTTCAAGCAAAAGACAGACTCATTGGCCCTATGGCTCTGACAATTTTTGTTTGGGTCTTGTTAATGAACGCAATAGACTTAATTCCGGTTGATTTTGTTCCTGCCTTTACTCGCATGTTGGGTATAGAGCACTTCCGTGATTTACCTTCTGCGGATGTCAATGTAGCGATGTCTATGGCATTGGGTGTATTTTTCTTAGTGATCATTTACACACTCAAAGCAAAAGGTCTAGTTGGGTTTATCAAAGAGTTGACCACTCAACCTTTCCAACATCCGTTACTTTACCCAGTTAACTTTGTACTGGAGTTAGTGACATTAATATCAAAACCTATTTCTTTAGGTTTACGACTATTTGGCAATATGTACGCAGGCGAAATGATATTTATCCTGATTGCATTAATGCCATGGTGGATGCAATGGGCACTTAGTGTTCCATGGGCGTTATTCCACATACTGATTGTTTGTTTGCAAGCATTTATATTTATGGTTCTTTCTGTTGTTTATTTAGCAATGGCAGTTGAAGAGCATCATTAATTTTAAATTTAAGTTAATTTTTTAGTTATATAAAAATATCGGAGTTATTTATGGATATGGTAAGTGCAGTTCTTTATGTTGCTGGTGCACTATTAATTGGTTTAGGTGCTGCTGGTGCTGCATCAGGTATTGGTAACTTAGCTGGTAAATACTTAGAAGGTGTCGCGCGTCAACCTGACTTAACTCCAATGCTACGTACCCAATTCTTTATCATGATGGGTCTTGTCGATGCTGTACCAATGATCGGCGTAGGTATCGGTCTATATATCATCTTCGCTGTTGCCTAACTATCTCCTCGATATTTAACAACTAAGTAGTATCCGTTAATAAAGTGAGGACGAGATGAACATAAATGCGACGATGCTTGGCCAAGCAATATCCTTTGTGATTTTTGTGTGGCTTTGTATGAAGTATGTTTGGCCACCTCTTGTTGCTCTGTTAGATGAGCGTCAAAAAGAAATTGCTCAGGGCTTGCGTAATACAGAGGAAGCGACAAAAGAGCTTGCTTTAGCTCGAGCTAATTGTGAGCAGCTTATCGAACAGGCAAAGAAAGACGTTAACCAAATGCTTGAGCAAGGCGAAAAACGTCGAGCGAAGCTAATTGAACAGTCTGTCAAAGAAGCCGAAGTTGAGAAAGCTCGTATCATTGCTCAAGGTCAGCTTGAGATTGAAAGCGAACGAAATCGTGCTCGCCAAGAGCTAAAAGCTGAAATGGCTGATCTTGTGGTACAAAGTGCTCAAAAACTGATTAATAAGAATTTGGATACGGATTCAAACCGTCGACTTATTGATCAGATGATCAAAGATATTTAACGCCTTAGGGGAGCAAAATGTCGGATATTCAAACCATTGCTTACCCATATGCCAAAGCGGCTTTTGATTTTGCGAAAGACAATGGGTCGCTTGAAGAATGGAAAGTGGCGTTGGTATTGGTTGCTGATGTTATCGAGCAGCCAACGTTAGCCAGCCAAGTTAAAGCTCTCGATCAAGCTGGTAAAGATGAAGCAGAAAACTTTATTCATTTATTGTTCTCTGTTTGTGAAGGCTTTATCGATGAGCACATGCAGAACTTGATCAAAGTAATGGCTGAAAACCAACGTCTTATTGTAATGCGTAATGTTGCCGAGATTTTCATTGAGCTTAAAGACGAATATGACTTGAGGCTTGATGCAACCGTGTATTCTTCTGAACCTTTGCAGTCAGATCAACTCGACATGTTGACTGAATACCTTGAGAAGAAGCTAGCACGAAAAATCACATTATCGAACGAGATCGACAGCGATCTTATCGGTGGCATTGTAGTAAAAGCCGGTGAGCTGGTTATTGATGGTTCTCTTCAGACTGCCATCAAACGTCTCGCGAGCAGCTTGAACGTGTAGTAGGAATTTAAAATGCAACTAAATTCAACAGAAATTAGTGACTTAATTAAGCAACGAATTGAAACCTTCAATGTAAGTAGTCAAGCTCGTAATGAAGGCACTATCGTGTCTATCAGTGATGGTATCATTACCATCAATGGATTAGCTGATGTCATGCAAGGTGAAATGATCGAGCTGCCTGGAAATCGCTATGCGCTCGCACTTAACCTAGAACGCCACTCAGTGGGTGCCGTTGTTATGGGACCTTACGCTGACCTTTGTGAAGGTATGACTGTTACTGGGACAGGTCGAATTCTCGAAGTGCCAGTCGGCCCAGAACTACTAGGTCGTGTGGTAAACACACTTGGTCAACCAATTGATGGATTGGGTGAAATCAACGCGAAACAATCTAACGCAGTTGAAATTATCGCTCCTGGTGTTATCGACCGTAAGTCTGTCGATACACCAATACAAACAGGTTACAAAGCCGTTGACTCGATGGTACCAATTGGTTGTGGTCAGCGTGAGCTTATCATTGGTGACCGCCAAACAGGTAAAACTGCACTTGCTATCGATACGATCATCAACCAAAAAGATTCTGGCGTTAAGTCAATCTATGTTGCGATCGGTCAGAAAGCATCAACCATTGCTAACGTTGTGCGTAAACTTGCTGAACATGATGCATTGCGCAATACCATCGTGGTAGTGGCATCAGCATCTGAATCAGCTGCACTACAGTACCTTGCTCCATATGCGGGCTGTACTATGGGTGAATACTTCCGTGACCGTGGTGAAGATGCGCTGATTGTTTATGATGATCTCTCTAAACAAGCTGTAGCGTATCGTCAGATTTCGTTGCTATTAAAACGTCCACCAGGCCGTGAAGCATTCCCTGGTGATGTATTCTACCTTCACTCACGTCTTCTTGAGCGTGCTGCACGTGTAAATGAAGCGTATGTTGAGCGCTTTACTAATGGTGAAGTGAAAGGCAAAACGGGTTCGTTGACTGCATTACCTATCATTGAAACTCAAGCTGGTGATGTATCTGCATTCGTACCAACCAACGTAATCTCGATTACTGATGGCCAAATCTTCTTGCAAACAGAGTTGTTTAACTCTGGCCTACGCCCAGCCGTGGATCCGGGTATTTCGGTATCTCGTGTTGGTGGCGCGGCGCAGACCAAGATCATTAAAAAGCTATCAGGTGGTATTCGTACCGCGCTTGCTCAATATCGTGAGCTTGCTGCGTTCGCCCAATTCTCTTCAGATCTTGATGATGCTACGCGCCGTCAAATCGACCATGGTGAGCGTGTAACTGAATTGATGAAGCAAAAGCAGTACGCACCGATGAGTGTTGCAGAGCAGGCTATTGTTATTTTCGCAGCAGAGCGTGGCTATTTACATGGTGTTGAACTATCTAAAGTTCCAGCATTTGAAGAAAGCTTGATCGCTTACGCTAAAACTAACTTTTCTGACTTATTAGCAGAAGTTAACCAAAGCGGCGATTTTAACGACCAGATTGAAGCTCAACTTACCAAGCTTCTTGATGAGTATGTTGCTCTTAAGTCGTGGTAATTGCCTCATTCTCTAATAGTTAAGAACGGAGCTTACCATGGCCAGTACAAAAGAGATTCGCACTAAAATTGCAAGTATTAATAGTACTCAGAAGATCACTAGTGCGATGGAAATGGTTGCCGCGAGCAAGATGCGTAAGGTGCAGGAAAATATGCAAAAAAACCGCCCTTACGCAGAAAGTATGCGCCGTGTAATCAGCCATATTTCTTCGGGTACACTTGAATACAGTCATCCGTATCTCGAAGAACGTGAAGTTAAACGGGTTGCCTACATTATTATCTCATCAGATCGAGGTCTATGTGGTGGCCTGAATAATAACTTATTTAAGTCAGTGCTATCTGAAATGACAGCTTGGCGAAAGGATGGGGTTGAAGTCGACGCAACATTGATTGGGGCGAAAGCAATCAACTTCTTTCACCGTGTGACGAATGTTGTTGCTCAGGCATCAGGGTTAGGCGATGAGCCTAAAGTAGAAGACATACTGGGTACAGTCCAAGCGATGCTTGAGCACTATAGTCAAGGTCATATTGATCGCTTATTCATCGCGTTTAATGAGTTTGAAAATACCATTGTTCAATCGCCTTCGATAAAGCAGCTGTTACCTTTCCCTATCGATGAAAGTATTAAAGAGGCTAAGAAAAAGTCTCGTTGGGATTACATATACGAACAAGAACCACGCGTCATATTAGATGAGTTGATTCAACGTTATATAGAGTCTCAAGTATATCAAGGTACCGTTGAAAATATCGCTTGTGAGCAAGCGTCTCGAATGGTAGCGATGAAAGCAGCAACAGACAATGCCGGCCAGCTTATTGATGATCTTCAGTTGGTTTACAACAAAGCAAGACAAGCAGCTATCACACAAGAACTCAGTGAAATAGTGTCTGGTGCACAAGCGGTATAGTAAGAATTCTGAGGTATAGAATGAGTATTGGTAAAATTGTAAAAATCATCGGCGCGGTGGTCGATGTAGAATTTGAACATGGCAATGGGCCGCGTGTATATGATGCGCTACGCTTAGTTGATCAAGAGTTTTCTTCATTAGTACTGGAAGTTCAACAGCAACTTGGTGGTGGCATTGTACGTTGTATTGTAATGGGCTCATCTGACGGTCTGCGTCGTGGACTTAGTGTAGAATCTACGGGTGAACCAATTACAGTGCCAGTTGGTGAAGAAACACTTGGCCGTATTATGAATGTGCTAGGTGAGCCGATTGACGAATGTGGTCCGATCGGAGAAAAAACCAGTTATGGTATTCACCGTCCAGCCCCTAGTTATGAAGAGCAAGCAAGTGGTTCAGATCTACTTGAAACTGGTGTCAAAGTTATCGATTTGATTTGTCCTTTTGCTAAGGGTGGTAAGATCGGTCTATTTGGTGGTGCTGGTGTTGGTAAAACAGTAAACATGATGGAGCTTATCAACAACATTGCAAAAGCTCACTCAGGCTTATCTGTTTTCACTGGTGTTGGTGAACGTACTCGTGAAGGTAACGATTTCTACTACGAAATGAAAGAAGCCGGCGTTCTGGATAAAGTAGCGATGGTTTACGGTCAGATGAATGAGCCACCGGGCAACCGTCTACGTGTTGCTTTAACGGGGCTTACGATGGCAGAGCGTTTTCGTGATGAAGGCCGTGATGTATTACTGTTCATCGATAACATCTATCGCTATACCCTAGCGGGAACGGAAGTATCGGCACTACTTGGCCGTATGCCTTCTGCGGTAGGTTATCAGCCAACTCTTGCAGAAGAGATGGGTGTACTTCAAGAGCGTATTACTTCAACTAAAACAGGTTCCATTACCTCTATCCAAGCTGTGTACGTTCCAGCCGATGATTTAACGGACCCATCACCAGCAACAACATTTGCTCACTTAGATGCAACGGTTGTATTGTCACGTAACATCGCTGCTCTAGGTCTATATCCTGCAATTGATCCTTTGGACTCGACTTCTCGTCAGCTTGATCCAATGATTGTTGGTCAAGAGCATTACGACGTAGCACAAAATGTTCAGATGACATTGCAGCGTTATAAAGAGCTGAAAGATATCATTGCAATTCTTGGTATGGACGAACTATCGGAAGAAGATAAGCAGTTAGTATCTCGTGCTCGTAAAGTGGAACGTTTCCTAACTCAACCGTACCATGTAGCGGAAGTGTTTACAGGGCAAAAAGGTGTATTTGTCCCACTAAAAGAGACGATTAAAGGCTTTAAAGGCTTACTTGCTGGGCAATATGATGATATTCCTGAACAAGCGTTCTTATATTGTGGCTCAATTGACGAAGTACTAGAAAAAGCGAAATCGCTATAAGGCTTTAGGAGGTCATATGGCTATAGCCGTAAATGAGAATACCTTTCAACTGCAAATCGTCAGCGCTGAGGGAACGTTGTTTTCTGGCCCAGCTCATGCTCTAGCAATATCTGGAGCGAGCGGCGAGCTAGGTATTCGACCAAATCATTCGCCTTTGATCAGTAAAATAAAACCCGGCATTGCTAGTTATGTCTCTGACATTAAAGAAGAGCCGAGTATTTTATATATTTCTGGTGGCATGGTCGAAGTTCAGCCCGATGTGGTGACCGTATTAGCCGATACGGTATTGCATGGTGAAGATATTGATCAAGCGCGTGCTGAATCTGCACGACAAATGGCACTTGAAAATATCAATAAGCATCAAGAGGGTGGCCTGAGCTTCGAGCAAGCTCAGCTTGAACTCAATAAAGCATTAGCTCAATTGCGAGCCGTCGAATTGGTAGGTCGTTTGAAGCACCATTGATCGATTGGTAAGGGAACATAACTTGTTATGTTCCCTTTTTTTTTATTCGTGTCTAATGATCTCGCTTACCCCTCAAAAGAGACAATTTTCTCGCTTTTAGTTCTAATATTTTTCGTTATGATGGATGAGTCGTAAACATTATTTAGGGATGAAAATGAACAAGATACTGGTCGTTTGTATGGGGAATATTTGCCGTTCTCCAACAGGGGAAGCCATTTTACGGGCCAAGTCGGAGCAACTGAAGATTCCAGTGATAGTCGACTCAGCAGGAACGATTGGTTATCACCAAGGGAATCCACCAGATTTGCGTGCAAAAGCCGCTGGTGAGACGCGCGGTTACTCGTTTAAAGGGATTCGTTCGAGAAAGGTGGTAGCTAATGATTTTGACGAATTTGACCTAATTTTAGCGGCAGATAAAGATAACTTGTCTGATCTAGAAGCGCAGTGTCCACAACACCTCAAGTACAAGTTAAAACTGTTTTTGGAGTTCGGTGATTCAGGTTACGACGAAATACCCGATCCGTACTACGGTGGCGACAAAGGGTTTGAGCTGGTGTTGGATCTGATTGAAGTGGCATCAGAGCGAGTGCTGCGCTCGCTTTGATACTAGAAAGGTCTTTAGGCTACCATTACTCGGCCGCTAAAATAGTCATAAAAGCACTTGGTAGTAATACCCAACATCTAATGCTACTTTCCTGATTGCAAGTACCCTGCTTGCACTAATAATCTATAACTCACGTACAATGTGTTGTCTATTTAAAAAAGTCTTAATTTAGATAACACAGCCAATTTTTCAATAAGTTAAGTTTTCCGAGTCATCGTTTGACCCCATTTAATGCAGTATTGGTCATCTAATGTACTTGGTAGGAATTAACAATTGTGATCACTAAAAAATTAAAACAGAGATAAGATTTATATACAGTGGGTTAATACTTAAAATTTGAGACAATATTTTTTAGTTTGTCACTGACTCCTGCAATTTCATCACTGTATTTCACTGAAGTAGTGACAACTTCAAAAGTGTCACTAGCCAAATGTGATATTTGAGTAATATTACGATCGATTTCTCTCGACACTTTTGCTTGTTCTTCGGACGCAGTCGCGATTTGACTGTTAATATCAGACATCTCATTGACGCGGTCGTTGATTTTTTCAATCGCTTTGACCACTCGTTGTGTATGGTAATTAGATTCTCTCGCTTGCTCAGCATTCACATACATTTTGTTCGCAACCTGAACAATGTTTTGTGACAGCTCTTTAACGGTTGACTCAATCTGTTTGGTCGACTCGTTGGTTTGATAAGAGAGTTGGCGCACCTCATCGGCAACGACTGAGAATCCGCGTCCGCTATCACCTGCCCGAGCAGCTTCGATCGCTGCATTCAACGCGAGCAGATTGGTCTGTTCAGAAATACTCTGTATGGAATATATCACTTGATTAATATTTTTGCTTTGCTCTTGCAGATCCACAATAGTTGCTTGTGATTGCTCAATATTTACCGCTAATGACTCAATATTACTACCAGTAATGTAAGTCATATCCAGTGCACTTTTAGTTTCTTTCGTCACCAGTTGAGCATTATTGGCTGCAAACTCAATGTTGGAGGAAATTTCTTCATTACTAACAACCAGTTCATTGGCAGAGGTTGCCACCAATTCAGATTCCAATTTTTGTTGTTCAACATTATCAATACTTTTCAGTGCTGACTGCTCAGATTTATCCGAATTATCACTGAGTATAGTAATCACCGAAGCTAGCTCCTTAATATGTTCATGTAAAGAACTAATAAATAGATCAAACGAGTTTGCTAAAGCTGTTAGCTCATCATTACCTTGAGCATTCATTCTAATCGTTAGGTCACCATTTCCTGTGGCGATTTGCTGCATACGAAGATTAATGACATTGATGCGTTTTAAAATAGTACTGCCAATCCAATAAAGTAGCCCCGAGACTGATAATATCAATATGATACCAAAGATATTTAGCTCCCTATTAAGAGCAACCTTATCCTTTTCGATAATTTCATTAATATCATTTTGTAAACTCGTGATCGAACGCTCTACATTATGAACATTTGCTCTTAGCTCCTTTCTCATGCCATGATTAGAAGTTAGACCAAGTGACTGTATGAGCTCTATATGATTATTAGCTATTTGACTATATTGGTCGAAAGCAGTCTGTACATCATCGGTTAATGTTTGTTGAGTAAAACTATCGAGGCTCTGTTGGAATCGTTTTATGGTGTTCTGGTTTGGGTTGGCCAGATAGCTTAAGTCAGCCTCGCCTAATTCTAATCCAGATAACTCAAGCAACATATCATTTTGCTTAGCAATAACTTGCTTCAATTGTTCTCTTTGTACAGTGAGTTGAACATGCATGCTACTAGCCTCAGTTTCACCATATAACTGTATTATAGCATTAGCTAACTTGTGAAATTGCTTTTGGTATTGTTCGAGCTTTACTAGGATCTGCTTGCTATCATTTGCAAGGTTTATTTTATGTGATTTAGCCACTTGTTGAAGATTATCAATACGAGTATTTAATTTTTCAAAGGTCTGGTCAAAGCGAGTTATATACTGTTCATCTCTGCGTTCAATAAAATCTTTTTCGTTACGTCTGAGAGTGAGTAAATCAATGACACTATATATATTCTCTCTTTCTGCAAACTCAAGGTATTCGATTTTATCTTGATTGTATTCATTGTAGAAGTAATATACCCCAGCTCCAATAAAAACAATAAAGTTAATAAGAATTAACGTACTTTTTATGCTAAGTGGATGAATAATGTTTCTCCTATTTAAAAAAACAATCATAAAATACTCTATACTTTCACTAGGTAGTAACCCAGATCTTAAATAATTATTCGAGTAATATTAAAGAAAGTGCACGTAAGGTTGCAAGGGGGGAGGGTGTAGGATTATTCTCTAAATTAACCACTTATGTTAATTGCTTATATAAATCTTATATCCGTTTAACTTAAAGAGGTTTTGTTGCGTAATTCTTAATTAAACTAAACAGCTTTAACTTGAGTGGTTCTTAACTAATATACTGAGTTTAGGGCATATCAAGACCTGTAAGTTTGTTCAGAGCTTTAATCATGGCGTAAACCTGAGCATTGTAGTTTTCAGGCTTAACCGCTCGCCTAACATCTGCCTCACTTGATGCATTGCTGTTTCTGATAGTGAACATTTATGAAAGCTGTACCGTTTTTTCCACTTATTGTTGGGGCGGCTTTGTTGCTTAAATCGATGTAACTAAATCAAGAAGCTACGATCTGATCGGCGACACCCATCAATCATCGTAGCCTCACGCCTAAACCTCGTTACGAAACAACTAACTGGAAGCAGTACAATAACACCTTAAACAACTGAGGTTCACTGACGTTCTGGATTGACGAGGAGGCCATAACTGAGTGGAAAAATCCAAAATTGGAAAGGTATGGCAGACCAAGACTGTTTAGTTATTTCGCTTCATGGTAAAGCGTATCTTTTCTTTCCCTTTAAGGGCGCTACAAGGCTTTATCGACTCTGTTTTTAGATTGGCGAACGTCCCATTAGTTTGCTCTCACTATACTTGTATAAGTCGCCGAGCTAAGGACGTAGAGGTTAATTTCAAAACCTCTACACCAGGTGCTATCCAACACTAGGTCATCGATGAAACTGGTCTCAACGTATACGGTGAGGGAGAATGGAAAGTGAAAAGCATGGAACCGATGGCAAGCGTCGAGTTTGGCGTAAGCTCCATCTTGCGGTTGATACAGATACATATGAAATTATCACCGCTAAGCTGACACTATCAGGTGTGACAGATGCGGAAGTACTCCCCAATTTACTCAAGAAAACACGCCGACTAGGGTTAAGAAAGCGATACCTCTAATCCCTCCGCTTGAGGGTGCAGCTTTCTGGGAAAAAGGGCATCCACACAATCTGGCAGTTGGCTGCCAAAAGCGCTATGGCTCGAACAAAAAGTGGAAACAGAAGTATGGATACCATAAGCGTTCGTTGTCGGAGACCGCTATGTATCGCGTAAAACAACTACTAGGTGCTTCACTCAAGCTTCAAAATTACAACGCACAAGTTGGTGATACCTACACCATGATCAAAGTACTCAACAAGCTAACTGGGATAGGTATGCCCTAAACTCAGTATATTGTTTAAAATACGAACGATTTAGCTAGCGCTCGCTATGATGCTAGAAAGGTTTTTACGCAGCCATGACCCGACCACTGAAATAGTCGTTGGAAACGATGTACTCAGTGTTGCGAATGAGTTCATCCTGAATCTCTGCCCAGTGAGTATTGTTGTGATCTAAAGTCGGTACAACTCCGCCAACACGGATATTGAATGGTGTGAGTTCTTTGGCCCAACTTTGAGTAAATCCTGCCACCATAGAGGTTGCGTTATCAAATCCAGATAAGTCCTGATATTCAGGATGAGAAATGACATTCACGATAACGCCATTCTTCTTTTCTTTACGCATTCTCTCTGCGGTTGCTTGACCGAAACTAAACATAGTTGCAGCCATTAATGACAGGCGCTGCGTGAACACGTCACTCGCTTGTTGATCAAAAATATTCGGCATAGCTTGCGCGGTCAGTGTATTGATCAATACGTCGGGGGAACGTTTTAAGCGTTGATCCATAAACTCAAATAGATCTTGAATCGATTGCAGTGAATGATCCGAAACTTTGAACTGATGGACTTGTTCAGAGATCTCGCGACATAGTTGATAAGTGTGCTGCAACTGTGGACTACTTTTATCACACAACACGACCGTCGCTCCTAGTGAAGCGAAGTGGTAAGCAAGTGTACTTCCTACCTGCGAACCGGCGGATGTCACTAATACTACAGCACTTTTAATATCCATTGGCTTACCCCCATAAGCTATGTCAGCGTGAAAACTTGTCCACATAGCATGGTAGATTAACTGTTATTGAGTTGTGAATAAGGTCAAATAACTGGCCGGATTGTATGACAACTTATGAATCTTTGGCCTTATTCACATTATCGAGCAGCCTTGCTAACAAAATCCGAAAAATGAGACGGCCAAAATGTGATCTTAAACGATCGTTAAGCTTGAGATTGGATCTGAAAAGTACGCTGGGCTTTGATCAACTGATTATATAAATCGATCGGCATTAACTCTTTAGGTTCTTTTTCTCTCATCGCGCGACGCTGGTGGCCGGATAGGTTGTGGTAAACCTCTTCAGGAAGGTCATGAGTG
This sequence comes from Vibrio sp. 2433-A1, assembly GCF_056726085.1. NCBI lineage: Bacteria > Pseudomonadati > Pseudomonadota > Gammaproteobacteria > Vibrionales > Vibrionaceae > Vibrio > Vibrio sp. 2433-A1. The sequence goes on along the minus strand of NZ_JBRESC010000001.1, from coordinate 273,949 downwards.
TCTTCTGGCAGATAGGTAAGCGCATCGGGCGTGAGATAGTGACTGAGCTTTGCACTTGGCAGGCCTGAACTGTGAAATAACGAGGCTTGCTGCGCCGATATATCGTACGAGCTTTGATCTGAGCGTAATGGCTGAGGGGGTTGGAGTTCGAATCGTTTACGAAGCGCTTGTTCTGAGGTGTCAATTTCATCGACTTTCTCGACAGGAGTGTTGTCGCGAACATCATTTGAGAACATAGACAAAATTAGCGCAAAATCAGCACGACGACCTTCATGAACGGCGTGGTTAATCCCCGTGCCGAACCCAAGCTCGTTAATAATGGCTGCTTTGTCTAAAGTATGGATTTGCATATTGCCCCTCGTATGATGCTTTTATAGCGACGTATGGGCAGAAAACTTTAGATAAATCAGCAGCAGAAATGAAAAAAGCCAGCTAAGTGCTGGCTTTTTATACGACTAAATTTTAAATCCTATAGGGAAGGATTATTTAGCTAGGTTCTCTGCAACGAAGTCCCAGTTAACTAGAGCCCAGAATGCGTTCATGTAGTCTGGACGTACGTTACGGAAGTCGATGTAGTAAGCGTGTTCCCACAGGTCAACTGTTAGAAGTGGAGTAGTGCCTTCTTCAGTTAGAGGAGTTGCCGCGTTAGAAGTGTTAACGATTTCTAGAGAACCGTCAGCTTTCTTAACTAGCCAAGTCCAAGATGAACCAAAGTTATTGATTGCAGAATCAGTGAACTTCGCTTTGAACTCTTCGAAAGAACCGAAAGCAGCGTTGATTGCGTCAGCAACTGCACCTGTTGGCTCGCCACCTGCGTTTGGCGCTAGACAGTGCCAGTAGAAAGTGTGGTTCCAGATTTGAGCTGCGTTGTTGAATACGCCGCCAGTAGAAGTCTTAATGATCTCTTCTAGAGTTTTACCTTCAAACTCAGTACCTGGGATAAGACCGTTTAGCTTAACAACGTAAGTGTTGTGGTGCTTACCGTGGTGGAAATCTAGAGTTTCTGCCGAGATGTGTGGTTCTAGTGCGTCTTTCGCGTAAGGAAGAGCTGGTAGTTCAAATGCCATTGCTCGATTCTCCATTTATATGAAAGGGGAAGACCCTTTCGATTGCTTCCAGTGATATTTATTATTCATGGCTCGCGCAGTGCTAGCCATGGTCAATTCGCTGACTTGTCATCTAGTTTATCAAGTTTTTACTTTATTAAAAGCACTGACGGTAAATTTCTATCTGAAAGACAACAAATTTCTGGTGACGGCTACTGCCATCGCACACAAATTATAACCATACATATTATAGGCTTTTTATTCTGTGCTAATGGTTTAGAATATGCAGAATATTTGCAGTAACTCCATTAAAGAGGAAGCAATGGAAACTATCGATAAAATCAAACAGCAAATCGCAGAAAACACGATCCTTCTATACATGAAAGGTTCACCAAAACTACCTAGCTGCGGTTTCTCTTCTCAAGCTGCTCAAGCACTTATGGCATGTGGCGAGAAGTTCGCTTATGTAGATATCCTACAAAACCCAGATATTCGTGCAGAGCTTCCAGCTTACGCACAGTGGCCAACATTCCCTCAACTTTGGGTTGAAGGTGAGCTAATCGGCGGTTGTGACATCATCATCGAAATGTTCCAAAAGGGTGAGCTTCAGCCACTAATTAAAGAAGCTGCTGAGCGTGCAGGTTCTGACGAAGAGTAATCTTCACAAAATTTAAAGATACTGTTTAAATTTACAGTTTTTCTTGATTTCTAAGGGTCACATTCGATAATGTGGCCCTTATTGTATCTAGCAGACCCTATTTTATGTCTCGTCTATTTATTGCTGAAAAACCTAGCCTAGGCCGCGCGATTGCAGCCGCATTACCCGGACCAAAGAAAAACGACCAAGGTTTTATACGTTGCGGTAATGGTGATGTGGTGACTTGGTGTATTGGTCACTTGTTAGAGCAAGTAGAGCCTGATGTGTATGACGAGCGCTATAAAAAGTGGAATCTCGCTGACCTACCGATTGTCCCACAGCAGTGGCAACTTAGACCGCGCAAGTCCGCGAGTAAACAGCTTACGGTAGTACGAAAGCTACTCAAAGAATCCAATCAAATTATTCATGCTGGAGACCCTGATAGAGAAGGGCAGCTGCTGGTGGATGAAGTTCTCGATTACTGCAAAGTCAGCAAAACCAAGAAAGAAGCCACTCAACGTCTGTTGATTAGTGACCTTAACTTACCTGCGGTGAAACGTGCGCTTAATCAGATGCGCAGTAATCGTGACTTTATCCCTTTGTCCGTTTCAGCGTTGGCTCGCTCTCGTGCTGACTGGTTATATGGCATGAACATGTCGCGTGCCTATACCTTACTGGGGCAAAAAGCAGGCTACCAAGGAGTGCTTTCGGTTGGTCGTGTGCAAACACCTGTATTGGGCTTGGTGGTTAGACGTGATGAAGAGATCGAAAACTTTATCCCACGTGATTACTTTACCTTGCATGCGCTAATCCCTTATCAAGATGGTAACAGCGCTTTTGATATCCGTGCTCGTTGGAAGCCAAGCGCAGCTTGTCAACCCTATCAAGATGAAGAGGGCAGAGTACTCAACCGTAAACTGGTCGAGAATGTGGCTAACCGCATCGCTAATCAGCCAGCGACGGTCGTTGAGTCAGAACAAAAGCAAACTAAGCAATCCGCACCTCTGCCTTACTCACTCTCTGCACTGCAAATTGATGCGGCTAAGCGTTTTGGCATGAGCGCACAACAAGTGCTAGATACTTGTCAGTCTCTGTATGAAAAACATAAGCTGATCACTTACCCGCGTTCCGACAGTCGTTATCTGCCAAAAGAGCACTTTGCTCAGGCGGGCTGTGTGTGCGAGGCGATTGCTAATAACGCCAACGAGCTAAGTCAGGCTGTGAATGGCGCTGATTTAAGTTTGAAATCGAAAGCTTGGAACGACAACAAAGTCGATGCTCACCACGCCATCATCCCGACGCCCAAAAAAGCCTCGGTGAATGGATTGTCGGGTAATGAGATGAAAATCTATCAGCAGATAGCGCGCCAATACCTGATGCAATTCTACCCTGCTGCAGTCTATGCCGAAGCGAAGTTAGTGTTTGATATTGCGGGCGGCACCTTTATCGCAAAAGGGCGACAACTTGTCTCAGCAGGCTGGAAAGAGCTAATGGGCAAGGTCGATGACGATGATGCGAGTGTTGATGCGGTTCCTCCATTAACCAAGGGCACGGTGTTGACCTGTCGTGAAGGGGAAATTAAAGATCGTAAGACTGAGCCTCCAAAGCATTTCACTGAAGCTACCTTGCTGCAAGCTATGACAGGAATAGCGCGATTTGTTGAAGATAAAGAGCTGAAAAAGATCTTAAAAGAGACCGATGGTTTAGGCACAGAAGCGACCAGAGCGGGTATTCTTGATACTTTATTTAAACGCCAATTACTGCAGCGCCAAGGCAAGTCTATTTTAAGTAAACCAGCAGGGCGAGGCCTAATTCACGCCTTGCCTTCTGATTCAACGTACCCGGACATGACGGCTCACTGGGAGCACCAGTTGCAAGGTATGGCAGAGCGCAATCAAGCGTATGCGCCGTTTATGCTAGCGTTGCAAACTCGAATCGATAATTTGATGGGGCAGGTAAAAACTGGCGATGTTCCGGAGTCATTACGTCATTTGCCAAAAGTAGAGCGCCCAGCGTTCAAGAAAAAGAAAGGCGGTTATCGCAAGAAAAGCTCACCTTCGAGTCGAAAGAAGGCTTCTTAGCCGACTTTGCGGCCACAACGCTTAAACAATCGTTGCCAATATTGGATGTGCTCGAGAGTCGCTTGGCGGAACGCACTGTGGCTCTGCTCTAGCGGGTAGATAAACGGGTGCAGTTCTGGTTGAGGTGCGAAGAGAGTTAAGTTGGGCGATAATTGTTGATAGTAGCTGTCTAGCGTTGCTAAATAAGGTTGAACGTTACCGATGTACTGCTGCTTGAAGACATTGTTCAAATAATTAAAGCGGGTGGTGTCTCTTTGTGGGGCACAAATAATTTTATGATCGTTATTGTTCAATTGTTCTGTGATCAACGAGAGCTGCGCAGCTGAATAGGACAAGGAATAGTAAAGGTTACCCACTACAGCGATCTTCTCGAGCGTTTCTTGAGCCTCTATTACGTTCGATTTTTCTGACCCAGAGTGGAATGCCTTATTTAGATGTGTCAGAGCGTTTGATACTTGCTGAACTTGCTCGCTCATCCCACCTGTTAGCAGACTAGTCCCTTTCAACTGAGCTTGCATTGCATCGCTGGTGTACAGCAAGTTCCATTGATGCATATCCAACTGTTCTCGTTTTTCTTTTCTAATGTCTGTCAAGGTAGGTTTGAGTTCGCCATCGATTTCCGGATCATCGATGCATGCCGTTAGGCCTTTTAGCAATGCTGATTGATAGTCATAATTACTGAAATCATCTGCCACCTTCCCTAAAACGGAGTTCCTCTCCGCAATCAGTTGAAATAGCCCACATTGGCGCAACTGATAACTATCCAGTAGTCCGAGTGTGATCGGGGGAATCGTTAGATACAATTCACGTTTGCGAGGTAGTTGGGCAATGGATATCTCTTGGGTGATGTCTGCTGTATCGAGAACATTGTCGACCCGTTCAGAATAGGTCTCGAAGAAGCGACTAGGAGAGTCGCTCTTGCAACCGTTTAAAACAGGGATGAGGCATATCAAACCAAGGGTGGCGCGTACAATGTGCATCGTAATAGAGTAAGTTCCTAAACCGTTATAGTTCTATTTACGTAGCATTACCAAGGGAGTTCACTCCCATCATAGTTGATGAACTTACCACTTTGAGCTTGTGTCGAATTTTCAATGACTTGGCTTAGGCCATTTGCAGAAGTATCGGCATCAATCAGCGCATTTGGTCCACCCATCTGCGTTTGTACCCATCCCGGGTGAAGGGCTAAGACGGTGAAGCCTTCAGGTGTTAAATCATTACTTAGGCTCTTCACGACGGAATTCAGAGCAGCTTTTGATGAGCGGTAAATATAACCACCACCCGACGTGTTTTCCGTCATGCTACCAACTTTAGAAGAGAGGCAGGCGATCTTCTTAAGTGAACCTTGGCGTAGGTTTGTTGCGAATGCTTCGACGAGTTTTAGTGGAGCGATGGTATTAATCTCTAACACTTTTCGCCACTCTTCCACATCCGTATGGCCAAAACCATACCCTTTAGGACCATAGTAACCAGCGTTATTAATCAATAGGTCGATGGCAGGAAGTTGAGCAGAGAGAGACGTTATGGCCGCATAATCTGTGATATCAACCTGATGGCACTCAAGTTGTTCTGCCGATGTTAATTGCAGTAACTCAGACGAACTATCAGTATTACGATAGGTCGCATGAACGCGCCAGCCTTGTGCGAGATAGAGCTTAGCCAAACTCAAACCAATACCGCGATTTGCGCCAGTGATAAGAACGGTCTTCATCGCCAATTCCTTTTTTTAAATAAATAGTTAGATTAGTTTGCTAAGTAAGTGCGACAAAATCAACCAGCCACCATGAACAAAATAGCATTGCAGAGAATAAGCCAATAGCGACCAATGAGCCTGAGATAGCACCGAAGAATAAGAACAGCGTAGTTTTTGACATAGTAATAATTAAATGAAATTGATAATTAATATCATTTAACTATTTTTGAAATCAATATACAAGCTGATACCATAACTCCATCTTAGTTTGGTCTAGTGCATTATGATCCCGTTGATTTACCATTCGATCTATTCGGAGTTACCCCTTCCAGAAGGGCATCGTTACCCCATCAATAAATATCGCTTACTCCATGATGCGATAAACAGTGAAATAAATGCCAACGATGCTTGGAGAGAGCAGTTCATGCATGTGGTGCCATCTATGCTGGACCGACAAGCTGTCACCCAAGTGCATTGCCGCGAGTATATTGATTCACTGTTCTCCGGCACACTACCGGCGCCTAAAATGAGACGAATAGGCTTTCCATGGAGCGAAATACTCATCACTAGAACACTCACATCGGCTGGTGGCACGTGTGAAACAGTCAACCTATCGGTCGAGCACGGTATAGCGATTCACCTAAGCGGGGGTTACCACCATGCACACCATGACTTTGGCAGCGGTTTTTGTTTAGTTAATGATTTAGTGTTGGCAGCGAAGAGGGCTCTGACACTTGATAATATAGATAAAGTTCTGATCGTTGATAGTGACGTCCACCATGGTGATGGTACAGCGACATTATGTGAAGAGGACACGAGCATCGTGACCTTATCGTTCCATTGTGATAAGAATTTTCCGGCGAGAAAGCCTCATTCCGATCTTGATGTGCCATTAGCGCGAGAGACGGGGGATGATGAATTTCTAGCGTCATTTACGTCTGTTGTTGAGATGGCGGTCAACCTTCATCAACCTGATCTGATTCTTTATGACGCTGGAGTCGATATTCATCAGGATGATGAGCTAGGCTATTTAAGTGTATCAAGTGAAGCGATCTATAAACGTGATGAGTTTATGTTTCAGTTAGCGAAGCGTAAACAACTGCCTATCGCATGTGTCGTTGGTGGTGGTTATCGTAGCCTGCATGAAGCACTTGTCCCAATTCACATGCAGCTGATTCGTGCTGCGCTTAAAGTTTATGGACGTTAGAAGGATAATTCATGGAACATCGTATTCGTGCCGCAGGCATCTTAATTAGAGATGGCGCAATGTTGTTACTTCGCGTACAGGACTTTAGTGGTGAATATTGGGTGCCGCCTGGAGGAGGAATGGAACCAGGCGATCAAAGCTCAAGAGCCTGTGTAGTTCGAGAGTTTAAAGAAGAAGCGGGTATCGATGTTCAGGCTGGGGAATTGATTTGTGTAAGAGAGTTTCTTGAAACGCACACTGAACGTTACCATGCAGAGTTTTTCTATCTGATTAATAGTTTTCTCGGCACACCGCACCTTGAGAATCTAAAAGGCTTAAATGATGAAGGATATATTCAAGCGGTAGAGTGGGTGCCAATCCCGCAGTTAGCAGACAAGCGAATCTACCCTGCTGAGCTGAAAAACAAATTGATTGATTTGATTGAGACACAGCATTTTTCTACTCACTTAGGCAGTTATGTCCAAGGGCAGTTTGAACATATTGATCACCTTTGAGCGACTCTCTTTGCTTTGTTTGAAAACGAAAAAGGCCGCGAATTGCTTAGCGCCTTTTTACTAAACTTTCACTGCTTTAAAACGAGAAAACCCCAGTCTTTCGACTAGGGTTTTAAATGTGGCGGAGAGATAGGGATTTGAACCCTAGATACGCTATTAACGTATGCCGGTTTTCAAGACCGGTGCTTTCAACCACTCAGCCATCTCTCCGTTGTTGACGCGAATGATATAAGGCTTACGAAAACTTGTAAACCCCTAATTTTATTGTTTGCTTTAATAATGAGCACTTAATATAAAAAAGTTAATTAGATGGTTGTTTCTTGCGCTTTTAAAGCTGGTGAATACAAAAAGAGAAAGCCTTAGCTCTCTCTTTATAGGTCAGTTGTCAGTCGTAACAATATGAATTAGTTACTCTTAACGTAGAATCGTTGCAGTTCAGTTAACCCTTGCATCAATACTGGAAGTGTTGGGTTCTGATCTTTTAAGCGATGATAGTCTTCGTCGTACAGCTTGTAGTTACCAAATTTATCAATCACGGTTGTGTTCTTATTGGTAATAAGCGCAAGTTCACGAGCATCACCTGCTAGGATCCAGCGGCGTTTGCTTTCATCAAACAAGTTTCGGCCACTGCTAAAGTCAGAAGGGTTTGAAGAAACACCTAGTAGATCTTGAAGTAGCGTGACAGAAAGATCTAGATGACTAGTGCGATGTTGATACACGCCGGCTACAGTACCCGGCCAATGAATAATCATCGGAACTTGAAGCTGGTAGCGGCTATAGTTTGTGTTTGAGCCCCAGCTGTTAGTTTTAGTTTCATTGAATTCAGTAGCGTGATTTGAAGTGATTACAATTACCGTTGATTTGGAAAGATCCAACTCTTTGACTTTAGTGAGGAGTTGTGCCACTTCGTTATCCGCTTCGCTTACAGATTCGAAGTAGCCTTCTTTTAGCTTCTCAGCAGCTGTTTGTCCCTTAGTTGAAGGGTAAGCGCTAAAGTTATCTACCGTTGTAAGCTCAATGTAGCTAAACCACGGTTTTTTACCTTGCTTCGCAGCCCACGTAGCCCAAGTATCGATCGCTTGAGAATCTGCTGATGTGCGATCGTTAAAGGCAATACCGGTAAAGTTCATACCGCGGAATACGGTTTCACCATAAAGCGGTTCATCGAAGTTATCACCGCTAAATAGACCAAATTGGTACTCTTTCTCTTTTAAGGTATCGATAAGGATAGGACGAGAGCCTTGAGCTTGAATGCTAGAAGAGTAGCTGCTTGGTAAGCCATAGAACAAACCAAACACACCATAAGAATCGTTGCTTGAACTAAAGTGGTTATTGAACCTTAGGTTGTTTTGCGCAAATTGATACGTTGCAGGCATCGACTCAGCATTAAGTGCATCTGAGCGCAAGTTGTTGATGCTAACAACTAGGATGTTCAGTGGGTTAGAGCGACGGTTGAACTCTATACGCTCTAGCGGGTATTGCACCAAGCCAGTTTCGCCTTTACTTTGCTCTAAGCGCTCTAGGTACTCATCACGATCCAATAGGCCGTGTCTTTCCATAAATGACTTCGCGGTCATTGGGTAAGAAAGTGGGAAATTCGCCTTTTGCGCCGTAATTGGGCTGTAAAAGTGCGCGTCGGCCCAAACGTAAATTAAGTGACTAGAGATAAAGCTGACAAAGAATAGAGCAGCAATTGGTCGGCCTACGTGTTTGTGCGACAGTTTACGTTGCTTTCTCCATACCCACTCAGACAGTGCAAGCTGAAGCAGGAAAATAAGAGGAAGTACAATAAATAGATGCTGTAAGTCAGCGCTAATGTTTGAGCTTTCATCACTAAATAGCACTTCCCAGACTACAGGGGTTAAGTGTAAGTTGATGTTTTGGTAAGCCTGCGTATCAATCAGAAGTACAGTCAACCCAACAGTAGCAAAACAGACCGCCACCAAACGGAATAGCTTGCGTGACGGTATGACAAAGGTGAGTGGGAATAGAACCAGGAGGTAAAGCGCAAATACAAGGAAGCCAAAGTGACCAACCCAAGACGCCGCTAAATAGAATTGCCCCAAAAGGGTTTCTGGCCACGGAGAATGAGTGATATAACGGGTTCCGATCAACATCGCCGCTATAATGTTGAAGAAGGAAAACCAGTGTCCCCAACCTACTAAGCGTGATACGCGTTCGCCGTATGTATTTACGTTATCGACCATGTAATTGTTCTATTATCCGTTATTATTTTTAGTGTTTTTTGTCTTCAATTGAAGATACAAGCGCTTCTGCAAATTTTTCAGCAATTGCCTTACGTTGTGAAGCGGCAACGTCATGATTTAAGACATTGGTTGCGATATTGCCAGCAATCATTAATGCAAGTTCAGGGCCAGCTGAATGTTTTTCAAGTACTGCGGCTACTTCAGTAAGGATTTGTTCTACTTGTTTGTCGCTGTATTTAGATGTAATCGGCATAAAGACTCTAATGATGATAGTAAAGCGGCTTATGATAACCTACAATGCCACGCAACTGAAACCTACGCAGCGATAAATTTCATCATGAGCTTACACCTTTCTAATGTTATCTTGCATCAATTGCAAAAAAACGATTCAGAGGAACTGGTTGTAAATTTCCGTTCCGAGTCTCTGACCAACGATGCTTCTACTGAAAATCTAGTGGCAGAGCTTCATCGTGTATTCAATTCCAAAGCGGGTAAGGGCTTCGGTTCTTTCAAGTCTGACAGTGAATTCCAACACTGGTTGCAAGATTTACGTCAAGGAAATAAGAATTTCTATGACTTCTCACAATCTAGTGCAAACCGCCTGAAAGATGAGCTAGCAAAATACCCATTTGCCGATGAAGGTATTCTTGTGATTGCCGAATATCAGTCACTGGCTACAGATTACCTATTCGTTGCGATCATTCCATCGAACCAAAGTTTGAAAGTAACAGAAGGTCTTGATATCAGTGCGACGGATTACCTTGATCTAAGTAAGATGGATATCGCTGCTCGAATCGATTTAACCAGCTTTGAAACAGACAAAGAGTCTAATCGTTACCTTGCATACATTAAAGGACGCGTAGGGCGTAAAGTAGCCGACTTCTTCTTGGACTTCTTACAGGCTGAAGTAGGCTTAGATACTAAGCAACAAAACCAAGTGCTGATGCAAGCGGTAGAAGACTTCTGTGCGGATTCAAAACTAGAAAAAGACGAAGTGCTTAACTACAAGAAGCAAGTAGCGAGCTACTGCAATGAGCAGATTAAATCGGGTGATGAAGTTCAAGTTCGTGAACTTTCTGGTGAGCTTCCTCCTGCGCAAGATGGCACCAGCTTCTTAGATTACACTCAAGAGCAAGGCTACGAGCTAGAAGAGAGTTTTCCGGGTGACCGAACTGCCGTACGTAAACTGACTAAATATGTTGGTGCTGGTGGCGGCCTGAATGTGAGCTTCGATAGCATGCTTCTCGGTGAGCGTATTTTCTACGATCCACAAACCGATACCCTGACCATTAAGGGGACGCCGCCAAACCTGAAAGACCAACTTACTCGCAATAAGTAAGCCTCTCAGAATCGGACTAACTGCAACATTTTTGCAGTTAGTCCTGCACTTCTTGAATATTGTGTATATGCTTGTATTACAGGGATTTATTGAATACAGGCACGACAATGGAAGGCAAGGCTCTCAAATTCGGCTGGTTGCTACTTAGCTTATGGTTGATTTGTATCGCGTTACTTGCGAGTAGCTACCGCTCGACCAGTGAAACCAAAGAGCAAATCTACGAGCTAGGCAGCGGAATTCAAGAGCTGCGCGAAACTCTTACCTTCGATTCTCTTTATCGAACTCACATGGCCGATACTCAGGCCCTAAACATCCAGCTTATTTACGCGTTACGCTTACAAATCGAGACGCACTATAAAAACAGTTGGTTCCTACCTGATATTCATCAGTTGTTGTTTACTACTGACCGCTTCATTGAACAAACTCAAATTTACCTCGACAACAACTTAGACCTGCTTAATCTGGTTGAACAGATCCGCGTCATGCGAGATGAATACAAGGGGCAGCAGGGTGTATCAGAGCTTTACCTACATCTTAGTGCCAACGTGCTAGATGCGATGTACAGCAACAACGGTTCTAACCCAGCAATTTACCGCGAACTGGATCAAGTCTATTTTCTATCGACCAAATTACCTTCAGAGCAACGACAAGACTTACAGCAAGTACTGGCGCAAACTTCTACTGTGCTAGGAGGGTATGCTCAAGGGCAATATATTGTCGATAAACTGATCACTCATGATGTCCACACTCAAATAGCACTGCAACGAAATGAGTTCAACCAACTACTGGCTCAGCATATTTGGCTTGGCATTTTTGTCAGCTTTTTAACTATGGCTGGCTACCTTTGGTTAATTCGTATCGCGGCTGGCTCTGTCCTTACCAAATCAACAGAGTTATCGAGTAGTGAGCGACAAGATGCTGAAGCGAATGAGAGCAACAATGAGCAGACCAATGTGTCTGTTGCTGAGCCATCAGTGGAAGCTGAACTGGGTGAACCTGAGATAGACTTTGCCAAGATGTTGGACTCGTTGAACCAAGATGTAGAATCCGTCTGTATGCTGTTGGAAGTTTTTATCGAAGACCACTCTGCAGATGTAGAACGGATCACTAGCTTGCTTACCGACTCTCCAGAAGAAGCACAACGAAAAGCGCATAGTTTGAAGGGGGTTGGAGGTAATCTAGGTGCTTCAAAATTGAGAGAATCGGCAAGTAAAGTTGAAGTGGCGATAAAAGAAGATTTCACTGCCGTACCTGATCTTCTTAATGAACTCAAGGCACGATTGGACAATGCCCTTGAGGAAGCAAGAATTTTCCTAAAAGAGAACGCCAAAGTAGAGCGTTGACTTCGTCCTGACTTAAGGATTGTATGGTGCTTGGCTTTTTTAATTCTGTATGTGAGGTTATATGCTTCTTCGCCGCCTATCTGTTCTATGGCTGTTGGCTTTCGTCCTTCCAATTTCGGGCTGTTCACTACTTGAAGTGAAAATCGATAGCCAGACAACTCCTTTGACACAACAAGAGCTCAATATGCGTTTAATGACGCGTGAGTATACCCAACAGTTTTTTGCGCAAGTAGAGCAAGCTGCGGATGCTACGGCTGAACAATATGACCCTCAAGATAAGCTGTATCAATCTTATGTATTGCTGTGGAAAATCAATGCAGAAGAAGGCTTACAACGTTCTTCTTATCAAGTCTCTCCAATGGCTGCACTTATTGATAGCTGGGTGTTTACCGAGCAGATGAATCAGTTTTTTAATACTGGTGCAGGGCAGGAATTATTTGTAAATGATGACGCAAAGCACGTTTCTACAGAGTTAGCGTCTGATATCAACAAGCTTGCGAAGTCGCTACTTAAAGGCAGTAGTTATTCTCAAACCCAGAAGTTTGTGAGTGAATTTGCCAATGCTCACCCGTTTGAGGACTTAAGCTTTATCAGAACACCCGCTTACCGAGCATGGCTTGAGGCGAATCAGATCAGTGAAGGTGAAGCCGTCTCGACGTTGGGTACTATGCCAGAAGCATTAGGTGACGTGTCTGACCGACTCAGCTTAGTGTCTGAGCAAACGCCAAAGTTGATGACATGGAAAGCGCAACTTATCGCATTAAATAGCTCTATTAGTGGCGAACAGTTAACTCAAACGCTTCAGAGCTTGCAAGCGACGTCGGAGTCATTCCAAGACTTTGTTGAGAATAATCCACAATATATGGAAGATCTTGCCCGTCAAATGTCGCTTCAACTTGAGCCTTTAGTACAAGAGATCGATCTGCGTACCACTCAACGTATTGAGCAATTAAGCTTAGAGCGTGAAGCGCTGGAAAAAATGGTGGCAAGAGAGCGCGCGGAAATTGCGTTAATTATTAGCGCAGAACGTGAGCAGTTTACTCAAGATATCGATAAGGTTTCGCAAGATGTGGTGACCTTAGCGGTTGATAAGTTAGTTGAGCTCATTAAGAGTACGATTATTTACTTTATCCTCTTTATCGTTGCGATTTTCTTTGCGCCACTTGGATTGGGTTACTTACTAGGGCGACGCAGTGCAGCAAAGAGCAGTCAATAACATCGTTTAGTAGATACAAAAACGCCTCAATTGAGGCGTTTTTTTATCCAGACGATGGGTTATGCGGTCTGTTTTGTTAGTTCAGCCTCTGCTTCAGTATCCGCAGCAGGTGCTGTCGGTTCGCACTTATCAACAAACCAGCCCATGTATGAGGTAATAATTGTCACGATAATACAGACGAAGCTTAACCACATGAATGGTGCATAAGAGAGTGTTGCTACACCAAGGATACTTGCCATGTAGATACCGTTATCACTCCAGGGCACCATACCTGATGTTAGCGTACCGCCGAACTCTGCATTACGAGATAGGTTCTTACGCTTGTAACCTAAACGGTCGTAGTTCTTAGCACAGATTTTAGGTGTCAGGATTAAAGACACGTACATTGCCGAGCCAAAAACGTTACCCATGAATGCAGTACCAATGGTGCTAGTTGCTAGCGAGCCTGCACTTTGAACACGGCGTTCAAACAGTTTCGCGATGGTCTCTAGTACGCCCACTTTATCCAGTAGACCACCAAAACCTAGACCAAATACGATAACCGCAACCGAGCCAAGCATTGATGACATGCCACCACGGTTAAGGATTGAATCGATAAAGCTTACGCCAGACTCGATTTCGAACGGTGCCCAAGCGGTGTTAAATGCTTGCAAGAAGTCGACATCCTGGATCATAACTGCCCAGATGATACCTAGCAGAGAACCGAAGCTGATCACTGGGAAAGAAGGCATACGCATTGCCAGTAGACCCAGTACGATAATCACAGGGACAAACGAATATGGCGTGATGTAGAACTGCTCTTCCATTGCTTGAATCACTGACTGCACCTGAGACATATCAACGTTTCCAGCGTAGTGGAAACCAAACGCAGTAAACATAATGCCGGTAATGATGTAGCTGATCAAAGCGATAGGTAGCATGCCCTTAATGTGTTCAACCACTTCAACGTTAGACATTGAAGAAGCTAAGATCACTGAGTCAGACAGCGGCGACATTTTATCACCGAAGTAACAGCCTGATAGCACAGCACCAGCCGTAATTGGCGCGGGAACACCTAAGCCTTGGCCGATACCCATCATTGCGATACCTGCCGTACCTGCCGCACCCCAAGAAGTACCCGTAGCAAGTGCGGTCAATGAACAGATGATCATCGTAGCAAGAAGGAAAATAGAAGGGTGTATTGCTTTTAGACCATAGTAAATGATAGTTGGTACGATACCGCCAGAGATCCAAGTGCCAACCAAGGCACCGACCGCTAGAAGAATAAGAACTGCACCAAGTCCGTTAGAAATTCCGTTAAGAGCTGCTTTTTCTAAGTCTTTATATTGATGTCCTAAACGGATACCAAGGAACATGATGATAAACCAGCCGATGTAAAGCGCCAGCTGGATTGGTAGATCGAGTTGTGCTGTAAACGAAAATGCCAGTAATAGAAATAACCCTAAGGAAATTACTACCTGCATCAAGCTTGGCAGACGGTGGGGAAGTTGCGTCATACAGAGCCTCTTATTAGAGTAATTAGCGAGTGAAAGTCGTGTGCTTAGCACCACTTCTAGCAGGAGCGCTAACTCCTATTAGGTATGAAGCGCACTTTATCTCAGTTGGAGCAATATTTCGAGATAATGTCGTTATGCTGTGATTTATGTCTGTGTTGTTGTTCTTTTGTGGTTAAATCTATTGTTTAAGTTTAATTTTAATGGTGTGAAATGTTTTGAAATGTAAATTTTCTGTGGCACGCAATGTGTGTATTTGTTCCCGTTTTTGATGGTTTTTGGTGTGCTTGTAACAACTGAGTAAAAACCAGCCAAAACACGCGTCTAAGTGTGTTTTTTGAAAATAGGAAATAAAAGTTACAGATTTGATGCAAATTTCCCTTGAGATTTTGCTGCGAAAATTGAATATTGAACCATTCCCTTTTTAAAATTGATTACACGGAGAGTTGAAAATGAGAGTAGGTTTAGTTGGTTGGCGTGGCATGGTTGGCTCTGTGCTAATGCAACGTATGGTAGAAGAGAAAGACTTCGACCTTATTGAACCCGTATTTTACAGCACATCTCAAGTGGGTATCCCAGCACCAAACCTAGGTAAAGATGCAGGTATGCTGCAAGATGCTTTTGACCTTGAGAGCCTAAAACAATTAGATGCTGTTATCACTTGTCAGGGTGGCAGCTACACAGAAAAAGTGTACCCAGCACTGCGCCAAGCAGGTTGGAAAGGATACTGGATTGATGCTGCTTCTACTTTGCGTATGGCGCAAGACTCTATTATTACATTAGACCCGGTTAACTTAGCGCAAATCCAACAGGGCATTCATGGTGGCACGAATACGTTTGTTGGTGGTAACTGTACCGTGAGCTTGATGCTAATGGGCCTAGGTGGCCTGTTTGAGAAAGGTTTGGTTGAGTGGACAAGTGCCATGACTTACCAAGCAGCTTCAGGTGCTGGCGCACAAAACATGCGTGAACTTATCTCTCAAATGGGGGTAATCAATGATTCAGTAAGCTCAGAGCTTGCTAACCCATCTAGCTCAATTCTTGATATTGATAAGAAAGTTGCAGACACAATGCGATCACCTTCTTTCCCAACCGATAAATTTGGTGTGCCACTATCGGGTTCACTGATCCCTTGGATTGACGTGAAGCGTGACAATGGCCAGAGCAAAGAAGAATGGAAAGCGGGCGTTGAAGCAAACAAGATTCTTGGCTTCCAAGATACACCAGTGCCAATTGATGGCACTTGTGTACGTATCGGTGCGATGCGTTGTCATTCTCAAGCGTTGACTATTAAGCTAAAACAAAACGTTCCGATGGACGAGATCGAAGAGATGATTGCCACTCACAACGATTGGGTTAAAGTGATCCCTAATGATCGTGATATTACTGCACAAGAACTGACGCCAGCGAAAGTAACAGGTACGCTTTCTATTCCAGTTGGTCGTCTTCGTAAGATGGCAATGGGTGATGACTTCCTAAATGCGTTCACTGTTGGTGATCAACTTCTCTGGGGCGCAGCAGAACCACTACGTCGCACGTTGCGTATTATCCTTGCTGAAAAGTAATTGCTTTGTAGTGCTATTCTTTATAACAAAAAAGCGCCTTTAGGCGCTTTTTTTAGTTTTCTCGAGTGACAACTCGATTATCTGGTTCGGCTAACTCACTGCCACAGTGCTTGCAGTGTATGGCATCTGAGTCGTGCCCGGAACGATTACAGTTGGGGCATTTTACTAGCTCTTTGTGTGCGTTCATCTCGTTACTTAACTCTGCTGTAATGATACCAGTGGGAACGGCGAGTATTGAATAACCGAGCAGCATGGTTAAAGAGGCGATCGCCTTACCTAAAGGGGTTTGCGGAACCATATCACCATAGCCAACGGTTGTTATCGTCACAATGGCCCAGTAGATACTCTTCGGAATACTGGTAAAGCCGTTATCAGGGCCCTCAATCACAAAGATCAAAGCGCCGAAAATAGTGACCAAAATACCTACCGTGCTGAAGAATATTAGGATTTTTCTGCGCGCCATAAGGAGTGAGCGCAAAAGAATATTTGAGTCTTGCAAATAGCGCACAAGTTTAAGAACACGGAAAATACGCATCACACGGAGTAAGCGAATCACCCCCATAAACGAAGCCCCAGGGAAGATTAGAGCTAGGTAGGTTGGCAGAATCGCCAGTAGGTCGACCACGCCGTAAAAGCTGGTTGCGTAGGATTTTGGCTTAGGTGAGCAGTAGAGCCTTAATATATATTCGATGGTGAATAGGGCTGTAAAGCTGTACTCAATGTAGCGTAATTCTTGTGACCATCGGGAGCTCACGTTTGGCAACGATTCTAAGATGAGAACCAATAGCGAGGCGATGATAGCCACAATCAGGGCAATGTCGAATGCTCGACCTGCTTTGGTATGAGTGCCAAAAATGACGACGTATAAATGATGACGTAATGAATTGCGTGGCATGATAAAGCGACCTATGAAACAGTCGCTCTATCATACCTAGATTCTGATAATCAGGCTAATCCCGGTAACAGGTTACGTAATCCGTTGGCGATAAATTCGATTCCAAGTGCACCAAGTATCAGACCCATGATACGAGTAATGACGTTAATCCCCGTTTGACCTAAGAAACGTACGATAAGTGGTGCTGAGCGGAACAATAGCCAAGTACATAGTGCGAAAAGGGCAATCGTCACAATAATCCCGACAGTATCGAACGCAGTTGGGTGGCGTGAGCCATAAACGATGGTAGAGCTGATCGCACCAGGGCCTGCCATTAATGGCATGGCTAAAGGTACAACACCGACCTGTTCACGGCTAACGTATTCAGTTTTCTCTTGCTTGTTCTGTTTATCTTCACCCAGCTTACCGCTCATCATTGAAAACGCGATACTTAACAGCAGCAACCCACCCGCTACACGGAATGAATCTAAAGAGATGCTAAACATGTCGAGTAGCATCTGACCTGCCAGTAAAGAGACAATCAAAATGATCGCGACACCAATGTTGGCTGTAACTGCTGTTTTATTCTTTTCTTCTTGGGTCATGTGCCCAGTTAAAGAAACGAATACCGGCATAATACCTATCGGGTTAACTGCTGCGACTAAACCCAAGAAAAACTGCAAAAAAATAGCGATTTCGAACGTTTGCATTCGGCGTGCCTATACAAATAAAAGAGGGAACAAGGATACATGCGCGAATATAGTCCAATTTTTGCTTATGAACGAATGAAAAAAACTAAAGTTAAAGTTATTGCATAACTGAGAAAATCTAATTATTGAATAATTGGTAAACAGTAATGTCATACTTTGTTACGTAGAATGATGGTCGAGAAGTGCTGAAATGACACAAACGTTAACATTCGCACATTTTTCACATAAAACGAGGCGAAAAATAGAGAGAAAATGCGTTTTGCATATACTCTCAGTAGCACAATGTTTATGGATCACATGTAAGTTTGTGGTCAAAAAATGAAACTTTTTTACAAGATGTGGCTATTTATCCAAGATGGCGAACTGTTTGATGATTTTTTGTTCAAACTAAAAGTGTGAATTAAATTCATATAAATCATATTGTTAGGCTTTATTTTGTGATTTGGATACCACTAACTGGTTAATTCTTTTTGGGTAACTGATCTGGGTCAATTTTTTTCATAACCTGAAATAATATACTCAGCCCTGAAAGCAATTTACTAAGACGTCTGTTAGATGACAGTGACCTTAATAAAAAGTTTTTAATATTTATCTATTTTAGGAGATTCACTATGCCTGTAACTAATATGGCTGAACTAGACGCTCTAGTAGCTCGCGTAAAAGCGGCTCAAGAAGAGTTTGCAACGTTCTCACAAGAGAAAGTAGACGCAATCTTCCGTGCAGCTTCTCTAGCAGCTAACCACGCTCGTATCCCGCTAGCTCAACAAGCGGTTGCAGAGTCTGGCATGGGTATTGTTGAAGACAAAGTAATCAAAAACCACTTTGCTTCAGAGTTCATCTACAACAAATACAAAGACGAAAAAACATGTGGCATCTTAGAAGAAGATGACAACCTAGGCACAATGACTATCGCTGAGCCTGTGGGTATCATTTGTGGTATCGTTCCAACGACTAACCCGACTTCTACTGCAATCTTCAAATCTCTAATCTCTCTAAAAACTCGTAACGGCATCATCTTCTCGCCACACCCACGTGCGAAGAACTCAACTAACGATGCGGCGAAACTAGTTCTAGACGCAGCAGTAGCAGCTGGTGCACCAAAAGACATCATCGGTTGGATCGACCAACCATCTGTAGAGCTTTCTAACGCTCTTATGAAGCACGACGGTATCGCTCTTATCCTTGCAACTGGTGGTCCAGGCATGGTTAAAGCAGCTTACTCTTCTGGTAAGCCAGCAATCGGTGTAGGTGCAGGTAACGTTCCTGTTGTCATCGATGAAACAGCTGACATCAAACGTGCAGTTGCTTCTATCCTAATGTCTAAGACTTTCGATAACGGTGTTGTATGTGCTTCTGAGCAAGCAGCAATCGTTGTTGATTCTGTGTACGATGAAGTGAAAGAGCGTTTTGCTTCTCACAAAGCTTACGTATTGAGCAAAGCTGAAGCAGAGAAAGTACGTAAAGTACTGCTAATCGACGGCAACCTAAACGCGAAAATCGTAGGTCAGCCAGCGCCAGCAATCGCTGAAATGGCAGGCGTTAAAGTTCCAGCTGATACTAAAGTTCTTGTTGGTGAAGGCATTGGTAAAGTGTCTTACGACGACGAATTTGCTCACGAGAAATTGTCTCCAACACTAGGCCTATTCCGCGCAGACGACTTCGAAGACGCAGTTGCTCAAGCGGTAACTATGGTTGAAATCGGTGGTATCGGCCACACATCTGGTCTTTACACCAACCAAGACGTAAACGCAGACCGTATCCGTTACTTCGGTGACAAGATGAAGACTGCACGTATTCTTGTAAACATCCCAACTACTCACGGTGGTATCGGTGACCTTTACAACTTCAACGTAGCTCCTTCTCTAACTCTAGGTTGTGGTTCGTGGGGTGGTAACTCTATCTCTGAAAACGTTGGTCCTAAGCACCTTATCAACAAGAAAACTGTAGCTAAGCGAGCTGAAAACATGTTGTGGCACAAACTACCTAAGTCTATCTACTTCCGTCGTGGTAGCCTTCCAATCGCAATGAGCGACCTAGAAGGTAAGAAACGCGCATTCCTAGTAACTGACCGTTTCCTATTCAACAACGGTTACGCTGACGAAGTAGTTAAGCTGCTTAAAGAGCAAGGCATCGAAGTTCAAACATTCTTCGACGTAGAAGCGGATCCAACACTGTCTGTTGTTGAGAAAGGTGCAGAAGCAATGAAGAGCTTCCAACCTGACGTAATCCTTGCTCTAGGTGGTGGTTCACCAATGGACGCTGCGAAGATCATGTGGGTAATGTACGAGCACCCAGACACTCACTTCGAAGAACTAGCAATGCGCTTTATGGACATCCGTAAACGTATCTACAAGTTCCCTAAAATGGGTAAGAAAGCTGAGCTTGTATGTATCACTACCACTTCAGGTACTGGTTCAGAAGTTACTCCATTCGCGGTTGTTACTGACGACAAGACTGGTGCTAAATACCCACTAGCTGACTACGAAATCACGCCCAACATGGCTATCGTTGATGCTAACCTAGTAATGAACATGCCTAAGTCTCTAACAGCATTCGGTGGTTACGATGCAGTAACTCACGCTCTAGAAGCTTACGTATCTGTTCTTGCTAACGAGTACTCTGACGGTCAAGCTCTACAAGCACTTAAGATGCTTAAAGAGTACCTACCTTCAAGCTACGCGAACGGTGCAAATGACCCAATCGCTCGTGAGAAAGTACACAACGCGGCAACTATCGCTGGTATCGCGTTTGCGAACGCATTCCTAGGTGTTTGTCACTCTATGGCGCACAAGATTGGTGCTGAGTTCCACTTACCACACGGTTTGGCGAACGCACTACTAATCTCTAACGTTGTACGTTACAACGCGAACGATAACCCAACTAAGCAGACTGCATTCTCTCAATACGACCGTCCACAAGCACGTCGTCGTTACGCTGAGGTTGCTGACCACCTAGGCCTAAGCCAAGAAGGTGACCGTACTGCTCAGAAGATTGAGCGTCTACTAGCATGGTTGGACGAGCTGAAAGGCGACCTAGACATTCCTAAGTCAATCAAAGAAGCAGGTGTTTCTGAAGCTGACTTTGTAGCGAAACTAGATGAGCTAGCTGTAGAAGCGTTCGATGACCAGTGTACAGGTGCTAACCCACGTTACCCTCTAATCACTGAGCTAAAAGAAGTTCTAATGGCTTCTTACTACGGCAAAGCGTTCGTTGAAGGTGAAACTTTCGAAGGTACTACTGTTATCAAGAAGAAAGCAGACCAAGTAGCGAAAGAAGCAGCACCAAAAGCTAAGAAAGAAAAAGCTAACGCATAAGCAAGATGTTAGTTATGAGATAAGTTTTCGCTAGCACGACACTTATCTATCGGGAAAAGTGAAAGCCCCAGTCGACGGACTGGGGCTTTTTTTGTTTACAATGGTGTGAATCTCGTAGCCGTGTCAATCAATAGGCTGATGAAGGGTTAGGGATACCTGTCATTCCATAGACCGAAGAATGAGGGAGTAGGGAATCTGTATGAGGTTACGGCACAAACAAAAAAGCCGATGCTTTCTCATCGGCCTTAAAAAATTAAATCACCTCTGACTTACTTCTCGTCTTCAGGCAATTTGACATTCAGTTCTAGCACTGAAATATCATCATCTTTGTGCTCAAAAGAGAGATCAACCATCGATGGGTCAATCGCTACATACTTGCCGATCACCTTAAGAATATCTTCCTTAAGCTGCGGTAAGTACGAAGGCGCTGGATCACCTTGGCTACGGCGTTCAGCGACAATAATTTGTAGGCGCTCTTTGGCTAGGTTCGCAGAGCTCTTTTTCTGCGGGCGGAAAAACTCAAGTAATGACATGCCGATTTAGCCTCCGAATAGACGTTTAAAGATTCCTTTCTTCTGTTCAGTCAGGAAGCGGAAATCCACTTGCTGGCCAAGCAGGCGTTCAACTGTGTCATCGTAAGCCATACCAGCATCTGACTGGTCATCAAAGATCACTGGTACACCTTTGTTTGAAGCGTTCAGAACAGCTTGGCTTTCAGGGATAACACCCAGTAGCGAAATATGTAGAATTTCTTCCACGTCTTCTACGCTCAGCATATCACCTTGTGTTACACGTGTTGGGTTGTAGCGTGTTAGTAACAGGTGCTGCCTTACTGGCTCAAGACCTTCTTCTGCGCGACGAGACTTAGAGTCAAGAATGCCAAGGATACGGTCAGAATCGCGTACAGAAGAGACTTCTGGGTTCGTTGTTACGATGGCTTCATCTGCAAAGTATAGTGCCATTAGCGCGCCTTGCTCGATGCCTGCTGGAGAATCACAGATAACAAAGTCGAAGCCCATTTCGTCAAGTTCATCCAGCACACGACGAACGCCTTCTTTAGTTAATGCGTCTTTATCACGGGTCTGAGAAGCAGGCAGGATGAACAGGTTTTCTGTGCGCTTATCTTTGATCATCGCTTGGTTAAGCGTTGCTTCACCATTGATAACGTTAACGAAATCGTAAACCACGCGGCGCTCACAACCCATGATCAAATCAAGGTTACGTAGGCCAATATCAAAGTCGATCACTGCCGTCTTTTTACCCTTCACCGCAAGGCCAGACGCGATAGCTGCGCTTGATGTTGTTTTACCAACACCACCTTTGCCTGACGTTACAACAATAATGCGTGCCATTATGTGTTCCTTATAATTCTTAAATTGTTAATAACTCGAATTTGAGCGAGTCATTGTCCAAACTAAACATGATTTTTTGTTGCCAATACTCTTCGGCAAATTGTTCTGTTAACCAATAATGCCCAGCGACCGACATTAATTCAGCATTGAGCTTATTGCAGATAATGACTGCATCTTTGTTGCCATTAGCACCAGCAATCGCTCGGCCACGCAATGTTCCGTGAATATGGATTGAGCCATCAGCGATGACTTCAGCGCCTTCGCTAACATGGTTAAGTACCACTAAGTCAGCGTCTTTCGCATAAATCTGTTGACCTGAACGTACGGGTGAGCGAACGATTTTGGTCGGCTGCATCGTTGCTGGAGCTTGCGTTGGCGATTTACTTGCAGACATCACGGCAAATTTAGCCTCTGATGCCAAGTTTTCGGTTCGTTTATCTTTACAACCTGTTACGCCAACGGGAATCATTCCAGCCAGAGAAATGCCTTCTTTTAGCCTCGAAAAGTCGATGTCACCATCCACTTTAGATATATTAATAACAACTGGCGCTTGGGCGAAAAACGCAGGTGCCTGAGTAACCTTTTCTTGTAGGAAATCAATCGAATTCTCTACATCGTTGTCAGAAAGGTGTAAAACTGACAAAGTAAAGCTACTGCCTTTTAGGTCTGGGGTATGTGACATCTTTACTTACAACCTCTTAAGGGCGTTGCCTGAGACTAGGGGTATCATGTTATATTCCTAAAATAAGCACAGCAAGCTATCTTGCAATCAATTGACTGTTTTGCTCTCAAAAATGGCAAAACACTAACGTTCCATGAATCAAACGGACAAAGGTTTCCCATGCTTTGTGCAATTTACAAAAGTTCTAAAAAAGAAGGCGCTTACTTATATATCCCTAAAAAGGATGATTTTTCACAAGTTCCTGACACATTAATGCAGATGTTTGGCAAACCTACTATGGTCATGGTGGTGAAACTTGAAGGGCGTAGCCTGGCACAAGTTGATGTAGAAAAAGTTAAACAATCTCTTGAGGATGAAGGCTTTTTCCTACAATTACCGCCGCCACCAAAAAATTTACTAGAAGAATACAAAGAGCAAAAACAAGCTCGTCAGCAATCCGAAGACGAATAACGACTTAAACTCGGATTGTTGCTTACTTTGCTCAAGGGGGGCAAAAGTGAAGAAATTATTGTCAGTTGCACTAGGTCTGACCATTGCGTCCACGGCTTATGCTAATGAAGTGAGTTTTGAGCAGTACATCGAAGGGCTGAAAAAAGAAGCCCGTGAAAAAGGCATTTCTGAGCAAGTCGTCAAACAAGCGTTTGCCAATGTTGAACACAAACCTCGCGCAGTTAAAGCCGATAATAACCAGCCAGAGAAGCGTTTAACGTTGGACGAATACATTCCGCGCGCGGTGCCTGATTGGAAAGTGAAGCAAGCTAAGTCGCTCTATAAAGAGCACTACGCAGAGCTGAGCAAAATTGGTGAAGAATACGGGGTGCAGCCAAGATTCATCGTTGCCCTTTGGGGAATCGAAAGTAACTTTGGTCGATTTACTGGTAACTACCCAGTGATTGATGCGCTTTCTACCATGGCTTATGATGGTCGCCGAGAAGCTTTCTTCCGCAAAGAGACCATGGCAGCACTTCAGATCTTAGATGAAGGCCATATCCCTTTAGAGGATTTTAAAGGCTCTTGGGCTGGTGCGATGGGCCAATGCCAATTTATGCCGAGCTCGTTCCTCTCTTTTGCCGCTGATGGTAACGGAGATGGCAAGAAGGATATCTGGAACACCGAAGCGGACGTATTTGCCTCAGCCGCTAACTATTTAAGCCAGTCTGGTTGGAATGATACGTTCACTTGGGGGCGTCAGGTGAAACTGCCGGCTGGTTTCGACATGAATCTAGAAGGACGTGTCGAGGGTAAAGAGAAAACGTTAGCTCAGTGGAATCAACTTGGCATCACTCGTTACGATGGCAGCGCATTGCCACAAGTCGATGTGGATGCATGGCTGACGGCACCAGACAATGCGAATGGGCGAGTCTATCTGGTTTACAACAACTACAATGTTCTTATGAAGTGGAATCGCTCTTACTACTTTGCACTAGCAGTAAGCCATTTAGCTGATAGAATTACCCTATAAGAACGAAACAACGTATTCTTAAGGAGCTCAATCGAGCTCCTTTCTTTTTTGAGAAACGATTTTGCTGTCAGAACGCGCGTCACAAATGGTGGTTTTTGCTGCCTTGCTCAAACATAAAAACTTCACTCTTGCAGCGAAAAGCTTAGGGGTGTCGGTTTCTCATGTCAGTAAACAGCTTGCCTCGTTAGAGTCTTCGCTGGGCATTCAACTGGTTCAGCGAACCACACGTAGCTTTACCCCAACTGAAGCTGGGCAAGATTATTATGAGCACTGCGCCAAGGTGGTTGAGATCATCGACGAAGCTCAGCGTGAAGTTGAATGCCAAAGAGATGAAGTGGCTGGCTTGGTTAAACTAGGTCTGTCGCAGTCGTTTGGTTCCTTACATGTTATCCCGGCTATCAATGAGTTAAGGGAGCGTTTCCCAAAGCTGCAAGTAGAGCTTCACTTGTTTGATTACAAGGTCGATATGTTGGAGGAGGGGCTCGATCTGTGGATTACTAACAACGAACATCTTCCAGAAGGGTACGTGGCACAAAGAATTGCCGATTCTCACTTTGTGGTTGCGGCTTCTCCGGATTATTTAGTCAAGAATACTACCCCCACGCACCCTAATGATCTGGCTGAGCACAACTGTCTTATCTATCGTAGTTGGGAGCGAGATTACACTCGTTGGGCTTTTTCAAATCATGATGAACAGCTGAATGTTAAAGTGTCTGGCAACTATTCGGTTGATCTAGCTGAAGCTGTGAGAGATGCCGCAGTGTCAGGGTGGGGCATCGCCTACCTTGCGACTTACTTAATCAGAGATGAATTTAGAAACGGTCAACTGATTCAGCTTTTTCCTGATTGGTGCGCTTCTCAGGTGATGCCGTTTTATGCGGTTTACCCAAGTCGTCGTTACTTGCCAAAGAAGACCGCTGCTGTAATTGAGTTTATTAAGCAAACCATTGGCACGCCTTGCTACTGGGATAAGCGCCTAAGCCCTTATATTCAGCGCCCGTAATCTTGGTGGTAAGCGAAGCGATTATTTCCAAACCTAGAAACATCTTTTCTAATTGGAAATAAAATCAATAAGCAAACGTTTATATGTAATAAAATCAGTCACTTGATTGTGTGGGTGATTTTTGTTCAATCTAAGAACGCATGAAATTAACAAATGTGATTTGCATCTCACTTTTGATTCTATACACTCCGTCGCCACTCTTGTTCCCCCTTTTGTCGGATTCATTTTATGAACTCAATTCTTGGTATTGTAGCCATCCTGTTTGTCGCATGGCTGCTATCGACTAATCGTAAAAGCATTAACCTAAAAACGGTATCTTTAGCGTTTGCTTTGCAGATTTCTTTTGCACTATTGGTTCTGTATGTACCTGCAGGCAAAGAAGTGCTGAATACAGTAACTGGCGCTGTATCTAACTTGATCAACTATGGCCAAGAAGGCATTGCGTTTCTGTTTGGCGGCCTAGCGACTGGTGGCTTTACCTTCGCGATTAATGTCCTAGGTATCATCATCTTCTTCTCTGCACTGATTTCAGGTTTGTACCATATTGGTTTAATGCCAAAGGTGATTAATGTGATCGGTGGTGGTTTGCAAAAGCTACTAGGCATTGGCCGCGCAGAATCACTGTCTGCAACTGCGAATATTTTCGTCGGTATGATTGAAGCGCCATTGGTTGTAAAGCCATACCTAAAACACATGACGGACTCTCAGTTCTTCGCTGTTATGGTTGGTGGTCTTGCTTCTGTAGCTGGGGGCACACTGGTGGGTTACGCATCGTTGGGTGTTGACCTTAACTTCCTAATTGCAGCGGCATTTATGTCGGCGCCAGCTGGCCTGTTGATGGCGAAAATCATGGTGCCAGAAACAGAAACGATTGATACAACTACTGAACTTGATAACGTTGAAATGCCACGTGCAACCAACGTAGTCGAAGCGATGGCTGACGGTGCAATGTCAGGTTTGCGTATTGCAGTCGCGGTGGGTGCGACACTTCTAGCGTTTATTAGTGTGATTGCGATGCTAAACGGCATGCTTGGTTGGCTAGGTAGCCTAATGGGCATTGAGCTAAGCTTTGAGTTGATCCTTGGTTATCTTTTCGCTCCTGTTGCATGGCTATTAGGTATCCCTTGGTCTGAAGCGATTACTGCGGGTTCTCTGATTGGTAACAAGATCGTTGTGAACGAATTTGTTGCCTTCATTCAATTGATGGATGTAAAAGCTCAGCTAAGCACTCATTCGCAAGCGATTGTTACTTTTGCCCTGTGTGGTTTCGCTAACATCTCAACCATGGCAATGCTGATCGGCGGTCTAGGTAGCGTGGTACCCGAGAAGCGTCCGTTTATCTCTAAATATGGTTTCCGAGCGATTGCTGCTGGCGTCATGGCTAACCTGATGAGCGCATCTATTGCGGGTGTGATTTTAAGTCTGTAATTACAAGCATTAATAATCAGTGTGTCATTCCTTAGAACGAAGGATGAGGGAATCTCATAAAGTTATAGGCTCGCTTTAAGAGATCTCCAATTCATTCGTTCCTCACTCTTGAGGATGACAGCGCGTTTACTGAAAACTAAAAAGGGTTGATGTCTTTAAACATCAACCCTTTTTTATTTCTCTGAAGCGTTTTGAACTCTACTTGCTTGTATGGAACTGCTCACAAGCTAGCATAGTATTTTCAATCAAGCTGGCAACTGTCATTGGGCCAACACCGCCCGGTACAGGAGTAATGAAGCTAGCGTTCTCTTTCGCCACTTCGTAATCCACATCACCGACCAGCTTACCTGACTCTAAGCGGTTAATGCCTACATCGACCACAACCGCACCTTTCTTAATCCAATTACCTGGAATAAAGTTCGGTTTACCAACCGCGACAACTACAAGATCTGCGTGGCGTACATGGCCTTCTAGATCTTTAGTAAAGCGGTGGCACGTTGTTGTTGTACAGCCTGCTAGCAGTAATTCTAGCGTCATTGGGCGACCAACAATGTTCGAAGCGCCAACGACTACGGCGTGTTTACCACGAAGGTCAATGTTGTAACGATCAAGCAGAGTGATAATACCCTTTGGCGTACATGAGCGTAGCTTTGGAATACGTTGAGCTAGACGGCCAACATTGTATGGGTGGAAACCATCAACGTCTTTTTCTGGGTGGATACGCTCTAGTACGTGTGTTGCATCGATGCCCGCAGGAAGAGGCAACTGAACTAGAATACCGTCAATTTCATCATCGTTGTTGAGTTCATCAATAAGAGCAAGCAGCGTCTCTTCTGTTGTGTCTGCTGGAAGATCAAATGACTTTGAAATAAAGCCTACTTCCTCACAAGCGCGTCGCTTACTTCCTACATACACCTGAGATGCAGGGTCTTCACCAACTAAAACAACCGCAAGTCCCGGAGCGCGAAGTCCTGCTTCTTTACGAGCTTTAACGCGCGCTGCTACTTCTGAACGAACGGTTTGGGAAATAAGAGTTCCGTCGATATTTTGAGCTGTCATGACATACCTTAAGAATTTATAGCGACTTATTTGCAGCGCATTGTCGCAAATTATTTGACGAACATCCATAAGCAAACGTTTGCCTTGGGGTGTTTTTAATCAAAATAGAGTTCCGTGACCTTTTTTTAGTCAATCAGATCATAATGTTAAACAAAGCCCTTGTTTTAACGGCTCATCCTCGTATAATCCTGTCCCTGTAGCGCGCCCTTAGCTCAGCTGGATAGAGCACGTCCCTTCTAAGGATGTGGTCGAAGGTTCGAATCCTTCAGGGCGTGCCATTTCTTTAGAAAACCCCGATAACTCTCAGAGTTGCCGGGGTTTTTGCTTTTCTGCTGATATCTCACTATTCCATTTAGCTTGCAGTTGTTTGTTTTGTGAACAAAACGGTCGCGTTTTCTTTATGTTTTTGTTTTTAGTATTTCTATAGTGAATTCTGTAGATGTTGTGAAGTTGACATTAAATATATGAATATAAAGGAATAGTTATCTTTTTATATTGATTGATTTGTAAACTCTTTCTCTCTTGTGTATTTAGAACACCGAACAGATAAGGTTGTTGGCGACGGACTTTCACCTTGTCTCATTCTCAGAGAGTGCGATAGATACAATAGATGGCTGGCAATTTAGATTTAAGAAACAAGCGAATATTGATCGTTGAAGAAAACAGCATGCTTTCTTCCTCAATTAAAAACATGCTAAAAAAAATGGGTGGCGCAGAGGACAAAGTGCATAAGGCACAGAACGTTGTAACCTACCGACAGTTGATTAATCAATATTCGTTTGACCTAATCCTTTGCTCATACATGAGCCAGAAACGTGTCGTAGGCGCTAAGTATTTTTTCCTTTACCAGCAAAGCCGATCATTTTCTCGTAACTGCTCCTTTGTCATGATCGCTAATAGCAGTGATGAGGCGCAGCTCAAAGAAGTGCAGGAGCTAGAACCAGATAACATTCTTGGTCATCCATTTAACTATATTCAACTCAAGCAGACCGTATCAGTCAGTCTGCTGAAACGCGATATTCTAACTGCGGTGCATAAACATCTTGTTTTGGGGTACTTTGAGAGCGTGATGAAGATTTGCGATGCTCAATTAAAGCGCAAAGGGGAGAAATGGTTCGGCTGTCACAAAGTCGTGGTTGATTACTATGCTGAGCGAGACAATTACGGTGCTGCGTTTGAAGTTTTAGAACGTCTGCATCAGCAAGTGAAGCACCCTTGGCCCTTGATAAAGCAAATAAACCTTCATGTTCAGATAGGGAATGATGATAAAGCGTTGGCTTTGGCTCATGAGTATGAGTTATTAGGTTATCCTGAAGATCCTATCGTCTCGCAGATTACTGCATATCAATCGCTGCTTGATAGCAATGTGGAACGTGCAGTCGCTGTGATGAGTAACTTATGTCAGCGCTTCCCTCATAGAGTAGAGCTGACGATTAACTGCTCAATGCTTCATGTTGGGTTAGGAGAGTATCATAAAGCGCTGTGCTGCCTTGCCAAGGCCGACGGTGATGCGATTGTGAGTGATGCTCAGCGGATTGAAATTGAAGAGCTGAGACTGTTTCTCGATCTTATCATCGCTTTTCAAATAAAAGGTAAGCTGAATCCTGCTAGCTTGAAAGCGACGCTCAATCAGATTCTTGTTTTAGCACAGTCATCGGTGATTGATTCACGTAAGGTGACGAAAGGGCTCTATCAGCTATTAATGCAGATGAACAGTTGTAACCCCGTGTGCTCTCCAAGACGCCTCGATGTTTTGTATGCACAGACACATTGGCAGCATCGTAAACTAATCCTTATTGCGGTTGCGCTGCACATTGGCTGTTTGGGTTTAGTTCAACAGTGGAGACCGGGACTGCAACAACAAAATGTCACAAAGAAGAATCTAGCGGCTGCGGTGAATGGGTTGATCTTAAAGCGAGTTGATATGCGTCTTGCGGGTAAGCTGGATGCGATAAAGAGTGCCCGTGCCAAAGAGTCATCTGGCAGTATGGTTGATTCCTTAGCGATCAAAGCAAAAGAGGCGCCATATTATATCAATCACCATTCGCATTTTATTAATGCGATGCTTAAGTATGACGTTGCGGGCCATCCAGACCGTCAGTCTCTTGAGCAGCAGTTTACGACCAGTATTGATATTGTGATTGCGAACTTAATGAAGCAGGACCCACGGCATCCTAAGGTGAGCAAAATCCTGCAAGCGAAGCAGATAGTTGAGCAACGTTTGGCGAGTTTTGCATAAATTAATTATCGATTTGAGCTCTAGATAGCAGAGTTAGTGGATATGGGGCCGCTTGATAGCTGTACTTAAAGGTTGCTTTTCGGTAGCATGTCGTTCCCCAATCGAATGTGATTTGACCAAGTTCTTACCGAGTACCCATCTTTAGTAAATATGCGCAGTATCCATACTAAAATTAAACCTGAGTTTGAACCTTTACTGGCTGAACTCGCTCTTCATGCTTTGCTTCATTTGCGCACCAATCATACAGGTAAAGTACTGTCGAGAAAGTCTCGCTCAGATGTTAACGATATCCTGTCTGCTTGGTTAAACAAAGCGAGCAACAGTAAAAAATACAAGCCATTTAAGAAGAAAGTGCGTTCGTTGGTGAGCCATGCGCGAGCGCAGAACTTAGATATTGAGTCAATGTTGGGCAATCTTCTCACGCCTATTGAAGGTGATGAGTTGCCGCATTTGGACAGTTTCTTACTCTTGGTCAATATGCTTGAAAAAGAGTTAAACACGACAGTCTTGGTATCAAGCCCAGAAAAAGTCGATTTGCAGCATAACAGTAAAGGGTGTTTATTGTGTGTGCTGTCTCAAGACTTAAATGCCCACTTTAACAACCGTAACCGTCTTGTTGCTGATATTTCGATGCTATTTCGTGGCACACACGGTGAAAGGCATAGTTTCTTACGTACGATTTACTCTTCTTCGCTTTTTGATCATAAGGTCGAATTTGAAGATGGAGATTTTGTTCGCATCTCTCTCGGATTGCGTAAGTAATGCAGGTATTGAATTAAGAAAAGTGGCTCAAAAGGCCACTTTTGTCGTATTACGAGTCTGTAAATTCTTGTTATAGCGCAGGCGGATTATTTCGCAGGCTTCTTACAGGCTGGATTTATTCAGTAGGCTTGTGCTAGTTTCAGGTTGTTAAATTCTGTTAATGGTTTGTATATGTCCGCGCCAATCAATCTTTCACATCGTTTTGTCAATCTGCCAACTAGTTTCTATAGCTTGGTTCAGCCCCAGCCTCTCGAGAACACTGAGTGGGTTGCATGGAACCAAAATCTTGCCGTACAGTTTGACCTGCCTGTTACTGCGCCGAGTGGCGAACTCAAAAGCTTGCTATCTGGTGAGGAGGTAGATGAAAGCCTTCCATCACTGGCAATGAAGTACGCCGGCCATCAGTTTGGTACGTACAACCCTGATTTGGGTGATGGACGGGGGTTGTTGCTTGGTGAAATGAAAGCTCAAGACGGTCAGGTATATGATCTGCATATTAAGGGCGCTGGACTCACTCCCTATTCGCGTATGGGAGACGGCCGAGCAGTGTTGAGGTCCACCATTCGAGAGTACCTCTGTAGTGAAGCGATGGCGGGGCTTGGCATACCTACAACTCGCGCGCTTGGAATGTTGGTGAGTGAAACGCCGGTATATCGTGAAAAAGTTGAACAAGGCGCTTTGCTGCTGCGTGTGGCAACCACTCATATTCGCTTTGGCCATTTTGAACATTTCTTCTATACCAACCAACTGAGCGAACTTAAGCTGCTAGCAGACAAAGTGATTGAATGGTATTGGCCAGAGTGCCGCGATCACGATAAGCCTTATGTAAAGATGTTCAACAATATTGTCGAGCGTACTGCCGAGATGATTGCGTTGTGGCAGGCGTATGGTTTTGCTCACGGTGTGATGAATACCGACAACATGTCGATCATCGGCGAAACCTTTGACTATGGGCCATTTGGTTTTTTAGATGATTATGAACCCGGCTACATTTGCAACCACTCAGATTACCAAGGACGCTATGCCTTTGACCAACAACCAAGAATTGGCTTATGGAATCTATCGGCATTGGCGCACAGCTTATCGCCATTAATTGAGCGAGAAGATCTTGAACGTGCTCTCGCTGAGTATGAAGCCAAGTTGGGTCAACATTTTAGTCGCTTAATGCGCAGTAAACTCGGTCTGCAAAACAAGCAGGAGGACGACACGCAGTTGTTCGCCTCGATGTTTGAATTACTGCATCAAAACCGAGTGGACTACACCCGCTTTATGCGCGCTTTATCCTGCCTTGATCGCGACGAGTCTAGTGAGGTTTACGATCTATTTATCGATAGAGAAGCAGCTAAGTTATGGCTAGCAAACTATTTGCAGCGCTGCGAGGAAGAAAGTGATGAACAAGGGCAATTGATTAGTGATAAAGAGCGCTGCGAACGGATGCGTAACGTTAACCCTAAGTACATTCTGCGTAATTACCTTGCTCAGTTGGCGATTGATAAAGCGGAGCAGGGTGACTACTCCGAGGTTCATCAGTTAGCGCAGCTTTTACGCCAACCCTATGCAGAGCAACCAGAGATGGAAGCGTATGCGAACTTACCGCCAGATTGGGGTAAGAAAATGGAAATTAGTTGCTCATCTTAATCTGATGGACTCCATATCTGGAGCTTCTCTATGAGTAAGGTACGATTTAATGGCTTAGTCAGGAAGTCATTCATGCCTGCGTCTTTGCAGGCTTTGCGATCACTCTCCATTGCATTGGCTGTCATCGCAATAATCGGTATATTCCTTACTTCTTTGCCCCCCTCACCGTTGCGAATTCGGTGGGTGGCTTCGTAGCCATCCATTTCTGGCATTTGGCAATCCATCAATATCATATCGAAGGATTGTGAACCTGAAAGCGCGCTGAGTGCTTCTTTACCATTATTGGCAATCGTGCTGTCGAGCCCCATTTTGTGTAAAACGCTGGTGATGACTATTTGGTTGACGCGATTATCCTCGACAACCAGTAGTCGTAGGCCGCTTTTCAGCTCGGGTTCTGGTTGTGGTTCGGGCTCTAACGCTGACAAATAATTGTGGGTGACCAGTTGCTCGCCTGGTGAGAAGTCGGGGCTGGCAATGACCTTGAGTGCGTTAAGTAAATCTTGAGTGGTTGCCGGCTTAACGAAATAGCCACTGAAGCCATAAGTTTGAAACGCGTTTTGCTGAGAGATGGCATCGATAGATGTCATCATAATGAGTTTTATTGATTGAGTTTTTGGGTTCGCTTTCAGATTTTGACTCAACTCTAGCCCACTTACATCGGGCATCTGCATATCTAATAGGGCAATATCGAACATCGGGAATTGTTCGTCTTTACGGCGTTCACAAAGTTCAAGGGCTTCGTCTGCGCTAGATGCTGCAATCACTTTTGCTCCCCAGTGCTGCAACTGGCGTGTAATGGCTTCGCGGTTAATGGCATTGTCATCGACAACCAAAATATTGAGTAACGATACGTCAACAGATGGAATCACTTTTATCGATTGGTCCGACTTACCGACCAGAATATTAAATGAAAACTCGCTCCCCTTACCCGTCTCACTATTGACCGTAACGCGTCCCTCCATGGCATGGCATAAGCGCTTAACAATCGCTAGTCCGAGTCCTGTACCGCCATAGCGACGTGTGGTAGAAGCATCAACTTGACTGAACTTATCAAATAGGGAATCGAGTCTGTCTTGTGGAATACCGATGCCTGAGTCTTTAATTGACGCATTAAGCTGCCAGCTGTCCTCATCGTGCTCTTCTAATCGTACGCGAATGACCACTTCACCTTGCTCGGTAAACTTCAAAGCATTACTGACTAAGTTAGCGAAGATCTGTCTAATCCGAGTACTGTCGGCGAGAATCATTGAGTGCTCAACTTGAACCATATCTAGGATGATCTCAACGTTCGGATTGGTTAAGCTCGCCGATATCTGTTCAGCGAAATCACCTAGCATATGCCTTAAATTAAAGTGTTGGCGTTCAAGCTCTAACTTGTCGGCATCGATTTTGGAAAAGTCCAAAATATCATTGAGCAATGTCAAAAGGGAGATCGCACTGGTATGAGCGAGGTAAGCTTGATGAGATTGAGAGGTGTTAAGGTCATTATCCAATAGCAAGTCGAGCATGCCAATGATGCCATTCATCGGCGTTCGGATCTCATGACTCATTACAGCTAAGAACTCGCTTTTCGATTTCGCTGCTTCTTCGGCTTCTTCTTTAGCTGCGATCAACGCTTTCTCGCTATCTTTCTGTTTCGAAATATCTTTGATCACGCCAGAAAATATAACGTCATCATTGGTCTCGACTTTAGCAATGGATAGAAGGATCGGAAACAGTTCTCCTGCTTTATTGACTGCTTGAAACTCTCGGCCAAGACGGCCTTCTTTATCTTTAACACCAATGATTTTGCTTCGTCCTATCGCATTGTGTTGGTCGATAAAGGTTTGGTGCATGGAGGCGTATTTCTTCGGCATTAAGTTTTCTACAGGCATGCCAATCGCGTCGTGCTCTAAGTAGCCAAACATCCTTTGCGCTGCTTGGTTAAAGCTAAGGATCTTACCTTTCTGATCTATGGTGACGATGCCGTCTGCGGCGGTGTCTAAGATAGCTTCGAGTTTTTGGCTCAGCAGTATTTGGCTTGATTCGGATGCTTGCTTGAACTTCATTTCCTCATCAAGCCTATTTATCGAGATGGTGTTGGTATGGATTCGTTGTAATAAGTGGTTAATCGTTGAAGCTATGGTATTCGCTTCGGGGCTAGCAAAACTCGGTAGC
This sequence comes from Vibrio sp. 2433-A1, assembly GCF_056726085.1. Taxonomy (NCBI): domain Bacteria; kingdom Pseudomonadati; phylum Pseudomonadota; class Gammaproteobacteria; order Vibrionales; family Vibrionaceae; genus Vibrio; species Vibrio sp. 2433-A1. The sequence continues at coordinate 238,948 of NZ_JBRESC010000001.1, read as the reverse complement.
CTCTGCTCTGGGCGATTAGAGCTGATTTTACGAATACGCGAGTTTAGTTGGTTAAGGGGCTGGACAATAAGAGCTCTTAAAGAGATCCATAATGCTAAAGCTAATATGATGGCTGAAAGGGTAAAAATGAACAGCATCATTTGTTTGATGGCGCTCAGACTACTCAGTGCTCCCTCTTCGCTGAATGTGATCGATAGTAGGTAGTTGGCTTGCCCAAAGAACATATCTTTTTCAGCACTTAAAGGCATTGTCGGTGGGGTGTCATTGCCAACAGTGACGGGTGTAACATTGCTGAGTTGATCGGAGAGTTTGATTTGAGTAACCGGATAAAAGGCGTTTTCGAGACGCAGCAGTATTGCATTGAGTAAATCTTTCATACTGGTTTCCCAGTCAAATGAAATGAGAGTCCATCCGATCACTTGTTCACGGAATAATATCGGGCTGACAACCCATTGAGAAATCGCCTCTTTGTCCTCAAGGAAAGGGTCGACGCCCGGTGTACTGATGACGGTATTGCGGATAAACAGCGGACTAAACATACTGTGGGTGAGCAAATTTTCATATAGCCACTGGTCGCCATAAAACTTCTCTTTTTGGTCATTGATGGTGGAGGTTGAAAAGACGTGACCATCATAGTCGACGATAAAAATGTAATTGACGAACTGACTGTTTTTTATCGAATCATTCAATTCCTGAGCGACGCCTCGATTGATGCCAAGATCAAGTGCTTTTATGACGCGCCGATTCTGACTATTGAGGTCGGCAATTAATGTCATCTTTTGATTGTAACCATTAATGATCCCTTTCGTCAGTTCAAGCGAACCATGGAGTTTTTGATGTGCGTTATAGCGAATAGTCCGTTCTGAAAATTCCGCAATGTAATAACCCGCGCAAAAGAAAATAAAGACGATAAGTAGTGTAATAATACCGAGAATTTTCTGCGTTAAGCTCATAGTTGGCTAGTACCATTGAAAACGCAAATTGAAAACGCAATGAAGAGGGATTTTTCGTATCAATGTGGTCAAAAAAGAGCGGGATAACCTTGTGCCGATATTCATTGCATCACCTAGCGTAATTGTTTTATTTATTTAGCTTAGACGGAAAGCGGGTGTTTTGAAGCGTTTACATTGCTAATTTTGTTAATGGGATGTGACCTGTGTCCGCGAGAGTTTCAAATTATGGCTATTTGTCGATCAATGACTCATAGATAAATGATTACACTCGCTTTATAGATTTAAGTAGTAGTAGGTAAAGGTATGACAGCCAAGATCCTCGTTGTCGATGATGATCAAGAAATTTGTGAATTGTTAGAAGAGTATCTAACTAAGCAAAGCTACCAAGTGAGTACGGTCAATGATGGCGAGCAAATGAAGGCTGCGATTGAACAGTATGGCTATCCTGATCTTATCTTGCTTGATGTTATGCTTCCCGGTGACGACGGATTTACCCTTTGCCAGCAAATTCGCCGTCAATCTTCGGTCCCGATCATTATGCTGACTGCGGTTTCGGATGACACTGACCAAATCATTGGTTTGGAAATTGGTGCTGATGACTATATTGCCAAACCCTTTAATCCTCGTCACTTAAATGCGCGCATCAAAGCGGTACTGCGCCGAGTGACTCAGACAGAAGAACTCCCTGCCAGCTCAACCGCCAAGTCGATCGTGTTTGGTGACTGGCAGCTTGACCCACTAGCACACCGCATTACCCACTTAGAGACAGCGCAAAGTCATGACCTCTCTGGTAGTGACTTTGCGCTGCTGATGCTGTTTCTGAAGCGTCCTAATGAAGTGCTTGATCGAGACACAATATCTTTCGCTACTCGCGGCCGCGAGGCATTGCCGTTTGAGCGAGGTATCGACGTACAGCTGAGCCGACTTCGTCAGCGTTTGGGTGACAGTGCCCGATTCCCTCACTACATAAAAACGATGCGAGGCAATGGCTATATCTTGGCGGTTCCGGTGAGCTATGAGTAATAGGTCATGGTTTCGGTTATTTAAGCCCAATTCCCTGGTTGGTCGCACGTTAGGGTTGACGCTACTGGCGGTCATTTTGGCGCAGGGAGTTGCCACCAGTATTTGGTATACCGAATCCAAACATAAAGAATTGGCAGGCATACGCGATGCATCTGAGAGCATGGCGAACATGTTTGCTTCCACAGTGACCTTTTTCCAATCGCTGCCAGTAAAATATCGCCATATCGTGTTAGACCAGATTCGCAATATGGGGGGGACTCGATTCTTCGTTTCTTTTAATAAAGAGCAGCTGACTGTTGAGCCGATCAAAGATACACCGTTAAAGTTGGCTTCCATTGACTCAATTGAAAGGGTGTTAGAGAACAAGTTACGTAAAGCAGAAAGTATCTCAGTCGATTTTTCTCACCCTGATAATTTACGTCTGCTTAAAAACGATATTTACCTGCATGATCTGCCCAAGTCGTGGGCGCATCACACATTGACTTTGAAGCCAATTGACCCGCCTATTCTCGTAGTACAGATTGAGCTAGCTACTCATGAGTGGCTTTATATAGCTGCGTTATTGCCTGCCCCATACGTCACCCTTGACGATACCTTGATTGGCCGCGAGCAAATATTGTTTTTGATCTTCTCAACCACGATCTTATTGGCGTTGACCTATCTGCTGGTGCGCAGGCAAGTTAAACCTCTGAAGCGGTTAGCAAAAGCAGCCAACGAAATGAGTATGGACATCGACCAAGCGCCACTCAAAGAAGAGGGAGCGAGTGAGCTAGTGACTGCAACGCGAGCATTTAATCGTATGCAGCAACGCATTCGTCACTATGTCGCCGATCGAGAACATCTATTTTCTGCTATCTCCCATGATTTAAAAACGCCGATTACGCGTTTACGACTTCGTGCAGAGTTGCTTGAAAACGATGAGAAACGTTCCAAGTTTAACCGCGATCTTGATGAGTTAGAGATGATGGTGAAAGGGGCGTTGCAGTGTGTACGAGATACTGACTTACATGAGAACAATGCCTATATCGATCTCAATGAACTTATTACTTCTATTGTCGAGCCGTTAAACCAGTACCAGCAGCAGGTCGTATTTATTCCTTCAGATATGGAACCGATAGTGGCTAAGCCGCTAGCAATGAAACGAGTGTTAAGTAACTTAGTCGATAACGCAGTGAAGTATGGCATGAAGGCGAACATCGAAATCAGCACTGATGAAGAGTGGATTAAAGTGGTGATCTGCGATCAGGGGGGCGGCATACCAGAAGATAAGCTTGAAGCTGTGTTCGAACCCTATTTCCGCTTAGCGACAGATGATGACGGGCACGGATTAGGCCTTGGAATCTGTCGTAATATTCTTCATGGACATGGCGGAGATCTCATTATTGATAACTTGCCTACTAAGGGGCTTCGCGCGCAAGTCTTTATTCCTTCTAGCTTAGAAGTCTAATGTAACATTGTTGTTACATTACCTTTACGGTTTGTTTCAATCAAAAAATTCTATTTGGTTAGACTCGTTTTAGTACAAGCAAGAACGCTTGGGGTCATTGAGCTGTTGGCCTGAATGTCTAATCCAATCCATGGAAGATAATAATGAAACTTAATAAAATCCTACTTACCTTATCCCTCCTTTCTGCTGTGAATGTTGCAGGTGCTGGCGAAGTTGAAGTACTTCACTGGTGGACTGCAGGCGGCGAAGCGAAATCAGCAGCCGTGCTCAAAGATATGCTTGAGCAGCAAAACCATACTTGGAAAGATTTTGCTGTTGCTGGTGGCGGCGGTGAGTCAGCGATGACGGTACTGAAAACTCGCGCTGTATCAGGTAACCCACCGTCTGCAGCTCAAATCAAAGGGCATGATATTCAGGAGTGGGGTGGTTTAGGCTTCTTAACGTCTCTTGAAAGTACAGCTAAACAAGAAAAGTGGGATGAAATCCTACCTTCAGTCGTCACTAAAGTGATGAAGTTTAATGGTGAGTATGTAGCGGTTCCTGTTAACGTACACCGAGTGAACTGGATTTGGGCTAACCCAGAAGTACTTAAAAAAGCGGGTGTAGAACTTCCAACCACACTGGATGAGTTCTTTGTTGCAGCTGAAAAGATTAAGGCTGCGGGCTATGTGCCTTTGGCTCACGGTGGCCAGCCATGGCAAGACGCGACCGTGTTTGAAGCTGTCGCACTCGATGTGCTAGGCAGTGAAGATTACAACAAAGCCTTTGTTGACCTAGATATGAGCGTATTATCTGGCGACAAGATGGTTGAAGTGTTCACCAAGTTTCAAAAAATTCGTGATTACATTGATGCAAACTCACCAGGTCGTGACTGGAACGTCGCAACATCTATGGTGATTAACGGTGAAGCCGCAATGCAAATCATGGGCGACTGGGCGAAAGGTGAGTTTACTGCAGCGGGCAAGGTTCCAGGTAAAGATTACATCTGTGCACCAGCGCCGGGTACAGCTGGCCAGTTTACCTTCAATATCGACAGCTTTGCTTTCTTTGAGCTAAGCGACAAAGACAATCAAAAAGCGCAGCAAGATCTGGCGCGCACCATCCTAACCAAAGACTTCCAAGAAGTATTCAACCTAAACAAGGGTTCTATCCCAGTGCGTTTGGATATGGACATGGCGAAGTTTGACCAATGTGCTCTAGATTCAATGGCAACCTTTAAAGCGAGTGCGAAGTCGGGTGATCTTGTACCAAGTATGGCGCACGGTCTATCAACGACAAGCTACGCTCAGGGAGCTATCTACGACGTTGTAACCAACTTCTTTAATGATGCTGATGCCGATCCTCAGCAAGCTGCACAGAAACTCGCGAAAGCGGTTAAAGCCGCGATCTAAATCTTCGTTGATATCAAACACCCCCAAAGGGCGTTCAGGCTTGTGGGAAGCCGGTTCGCCCTTTCCTTTACCCAAATAGGAATTTGATTTGGGTTGATGACGTAAGGATTCGTTATGGAGCATGCTGTAAATCGGTACGAGAAGAAGTCGACAGCGAAGCCAAATTTGGCCGATAGACTTCAGCACTGGCTACCGAAAATCGTTCTTGCCCCGACCGTGTTAGTAACTGTGGTGTGTATCTACGGCTACATTTTTTGGACGGCGGCACTTTCAATGACCAACTCCCGTTTTCTACCAAGTTTCAACTTTGCTGGCTTTGTTCAATATGAAAAGTTGATGGAGAACGACCGTTGGGTCACTTCAATTACCAATTTAGGCATCTTCGGTTTGCTGTTTATGTTGGTCGCAATCGGCCTTGGCGTCGGCCTAGCTATCTTGCTTGACCAAAATATCCGCCAAGAAGGGGCAATTCGTACTATTTATCTTTATCCAATGGCGTTGTCATTCATCGTGACGGGTACCGCTTGGAAATGGATTTTAAACCCGGGTTTAGGCATCGAAAAGTTGATGCAAGACTGGGGCTTTACCGACTTTAAATTTAACTGGTTAGTTGATTCCGATATGGCGGTGTACACACTGGTTATTGCGGCGGTGTGGCAATCGTCAGGATTTGTGATGGCGATGTTCTTAGCCGGCTTGCGTGGTATTGATGCCTCTATTATCAAAGCGGCGCAAATCGATGGCGCAAATCTGCCAACCATTTACTGGCGCATCATTATGCCGTGTCTAAGACCGGTGTTTTTCAGCGCAGTGATCATTACGTCACATATCGCAATTAAGAGTTTTGACCTGGTGACTGCTATGACAGCTGGTGGACCGGGTTATTCATCTGACTTACCCGCACTGTTTATGTATGCGCACTCGTTCACTCGTGGTCAAATTGGTCTTGGCGCTGCCAGTGCAATGATGATGCTAGCGGGTATCTTAGCGATTCTGGTGCCGTATCTTTATTCTGAACTTAGGGAGAAGAAGTCATGATGCAGAGTATCAATTTCTCTCGGCTGATTATTTACTCGGCATTGCTGTTTTTCTGTCTTGTTTACCTAATGCCACTGTTTGTGATGGTGATTACCTCGTTTAAAACCTTGCCTGATATTAAAGCGGGTAACTTGATGAGTTTGCCGACTGAGTGGGTATTTGATGCTTGGTTTAAGGCTTGGGACAGTGCTTGTACTGGCGTGAAGTGTGAAGGTGTTAAGGGCTATTTTTGGAATTCATTCCAGATGGTGATTCCAGCAGTGGCTATTTCCACTCTATTGGGTGCATTTAATGGTTACGTTGTGACCAAATGGCAATTCCGTGGCTCTAACTTATTTTTCAGCTTATTACTGTTTGGCTGCTTTATTCCATTCCAAGTTGTTCTTCTACCAATGGCCACTGTGTTGGGCAAATTAGGTCTCGCGAATACTACAACGGGCCTGGTGATTGTGCACGTAATCTATGGCATGGCATTTACTACGCTGTTTTTCCGTAACTTCTACATCAGCATTCCTGATGAGCTGGTTAAGGCAGCCAAGCTTGATGGCGCTGGGTTCTTTACCATTTTCTTCAAGATTCTTCTGCCGATATCGACACCCATCATTATGGTCACGGTGATCTGGCAGTTCACGGCAATTTGGAATGACTTCTTATTTGGCGTGGTCTACTCCGGTTCAGAAACTCAGCCGATAACGGTGGCACTGAATAACTTAGTCAATACCAGTACCGGGGTTAAAGAGTACAACGTCGACATGGCGGCGGCGATCATTGCAGCACTGCCTACCTTAGTGGTTTACGTCTTAGCAGGAAAATACTTTGTTCGCGGCTTAACAGCTGGATCGGTAAAAGGATAATTATCATGGCAACACTAGAACTTAAACAAATCCGTAAGACCTATCCAAAAGCGGAGCAGGAAACCTTAAAAGGGATCGACATTGATATCGACTCAGGGGAGTTCCTAATCTTGGTTGGGCCGTCAGGGTGTGGTAAATCGACCCTGATGAATACCATCGCAGGGCTTGAGAACATCAGCTCGGGTGAAATCGTGATTGATGGTAACGATGTATCGAATGTCGAACCGAAAGATCGTGATATCGCAATGGTGTTCCAATCTTACGCGCTTTACCCAAATATGACCGTACGCGGCAATATCGAATTTGGTCTCAAGATTCGTAAGATGCCTAAACAAGAAATCGATGCAGAAGTTAACCGTGTGGCTGAGATGCTGCAAATTGACCACCTTCTGGACCGTAAGCCTTCGCAACTGTCGGGTGGTCAGCGTCAACGTGTGGCAATGGGGCGTGCGCTTGCTCGTCGACCTAAGTTGTACCTATTTGATGAGCCACTTTCAAACCTTGATGCGAAACTGCGTGTCGAGATGCGTCATCAAATTAAGCGCTTACATCAGCAGCTTAACACCACCATAGTTTACGTAACGCATGACCAAATTGAGGCAATGACGCTCGCTGATCGAATTGCCGTGATGAAAGATGGTGAGTTGCAACAACTGGGTACGCCACAAGAGATCTACAACAAGCCGAATAATATGTTTGTTGCCGGCTTTATGGGCTCACCGTCGATGAACTTTATCAAAACCATGGTCGACCTTGATGCGCAAGAAAAGCCAGTGATTAAAGTGAAGGGAAGCAATGGTCAAGAGCACCATATTAACTTACCAGCCTCAATGCGCGAGCAAGATGGCAAGGAAGTCGTGATTGGTTTGCGTCCTGAGCACATTACTGACAGCGAAAACCCGGACTCAGGTGCTACCACTCAGTTAGACTTAACCTTGGAAGTACTTGAGCCAACCGGGCCAGATACGATTGCGATGATTAAAGTCAACGAACAGGAAGTTGCGTGTCGTTTATCGCCAGAATTTGATGTTACAGCCGGTCAAGTTGCGCCACTTCATTTCGATCTTTCGAAAGCGGTGTTTTTTGATGCGGCTACTGAGCAGCGCATTGAATTTAACTAATGAGTGAATTTATTGATACGTTTGTTAGTAATTGTGAATGAAGTCTACTAGTCTTAGAGTCATAGCATGAAGTAACCATCATGCGTTGTGAGTGGAGGTGGGCAGTCATGTCTCCTTATTGCTCACCTCATCTCTAGTAACGAAAATGGCAGCTTGTATAGCTGCCATTTGTTTTTATAAGTTCGCCGTAGACGGCACTACTTTCTAATTTGGTATAAATTCACCCGTATTGGTCAATTCAATGGGTGGAAATCCCCCCATTTATTTTGAATAAATTTGAACTAGCAACACTCTTCAATATTTACATTGTCTAAGTTATTGAAATTTAATAAGTTAAAATTCTTCTGTAAGTTGGCTTAGTTATTGCCCTTAGTTATGTATCAACACCCATTGATGGGGTTGTTCATTTAACAAGGAGAATAATAATGTTTAAGCCATTGACCCTACTATCTGCTTCGATTCTTGCTGTCACGAGCTTTAACGCTGCCGCTAACTGTGATCCAGGTGAAACGGTAATTAAATTCAGCCACGTAACGAACACAGATAAACACCCAAAAGGTATTGCGGCTTCATTACTTGAACAGCGTGTAAACGATGAAATGGACGGAAAAATGTGTATGCAGGTTTTCCCTAACTCGACGCTTTATGATGACAACAAAGTGCTGGAAGCACTGCTTAACGGTGACGTGCAACTTGCTGCCCCTTCTCTATCAAAGTTTGAAAAGTTCACGAAGAAATACCGTATCTTTGATCTACCATTCCTATTTGAAGATGTTGAAGCGGTTGACCGTTTCCAAAACTCAGAGTCAGGCGAGAAGCTAAAAAATGCAATGCGTCGTCGCGGTCTACAAGGTCTTGCGTTTTGGCACAATGGTATGAAACAAATGTCGGCGAACAAGCCACTTATCTCTCCTGAAGATGCGAAAGGTCTTAAGTTCCGTGTTCAAGCGTCAGACGTACTGGTTGCTCAGTTTGAACAGTTAGGCGCAAACCCGCAGAAAATGTCGTTTAAAGAAGTGTACGGCGGTCTACAGACTAAAGTTATCGATGGTCAGGAAAATACTTGGTCAAACATTTATGGTAAGAAGTTCTTTGAAGTTCAAGACGGCATCACAGAAACCAATCACGGTATCCTTGATTACCTAGTTGTGACATCGAAAGACTTTTGGAAAGGTCTACCTGATGATCAACGTAACCAGTTAAACACCATCATCCAAGAAGTGACGGCAACACGTAATGCTGAGTCTTCTCGTGTGAATCTAGCGAACAAGAACAACATCATTGAAGCGGGTGGCGAAGTACGTTCGTTGACACCAGAACAGCGTCAGCAATGGGTCACTGCACTTCAACCTGTGTGGAAGCAGTTTGAAAAAGATATCGGTTCGGACTTAATCGAAGCCGCATTAGCATCAAATAAATAATAACAATAATCCCCCAACTATTGGCCCTCTTAATACCCTGCTTCAGGGTATATCGGGAAGAGGGCCTTTCTTTACCCGCGATAAAGTGAAGTAGCTTATGGAACAGTCAATTTTTGCCAGAATTGGGAAGGTGACAGACGCAGTAGAGGAAACTCTCATCGCGTTCTTTTTAGGAGCAATGACCTTGCTCACTTTTGCCAACGTAATATTTCGTTATGTATTTAACGACAACATCTTATGGGCGTTAGAGCTCACCGTATTTATGTTTGCCTGGATGGTACTGGTCGGTGCCTCTTATGGTGTGAAAAAGCATTTCCATATCGGTGTTGATGTTGTTATCAACCTTGCCCCGGAACAACTCCGCAAGGTGTATGCAGTGATTGCTGCAGCTTGCTGTTTAGCATTCTCAATTTTGCTGTTGATTGGTTCTTGGAACTACTGGTACCCGTTTGCCACCGAGCGCGCTTGGTATGAAACTGACGACATCCCAATGCCGGAAATGCTGCAGTTTTTAGCAGATTGGTTGAATGAAGGTGAGCGCTACGAAAAGCTGCCGCGCTTTATCCCTTATATGGCTCTACCGATTGGTATGGCGTTGCTGACTTTCCGTTTTGCCCAAGCAACATGGCAAATTCTTACTGGTAAGTTGGACCGCTTAATTGCAGGCCATGAAGCAGAAGAAGAGCTAGAGGCGTTAAAAGAAGAGTTAAAAGACGCCGGTGAGGCTATGGAGCCGAAAAATATCGGTAATGCCGACAGCAACGATAAGAGCAAGGAGCGCTAAACCATGGAAATCCTATTTTTATTTGTCATGGTGATTGGCTTTATGTTGTTCGGTGTTCCGATCGCCATATCACTTGGTCTATCAAGTATTATTTTCCTAATGATTCACTCGGATGCTTCACTAGCATCAGTGGCGCAAACTCTATTTAACGCCTTTGCAGGGCACTACACCTTATTGGCGATACCGTTCTTTATCTTAGCATCGAGCTTTATGTCGACCGGTGGGGTAGCGAAGCGAATTATCCGTTTCGCGATTGCTATGGTGGGTTGGTTCCGTGGTGGTCTCGCAATGGCGTCAGTTGTGGCGTGTATGATGTTCGCTGCGCTGTCAGGGTCATCTCCGGCGACCGTTGTTGCCATCGGTAGTATCGTTATCGCTGGCATGATCAAAAACGGCTACTCAAAAGACTTTGCGGCGGGCGTGATTTGTAACGCGGGTACACTGGGTATCTTGATCCCACCCTCGATTGTGATGGTGGTGTACGCTGCGGCGACCGATGTATCGGTAGGTCGTATGTTCTTAGGGGGCGTTATCCCAGGCTTGCTTGCTGGTGTGATGCTGATGATTGCTATCTACATTGCAGCACGAGTGAAGAACTTACCTAAGCAGCCGTTTGTTGGCTGGGGTGAAATGTTTGCCGCAGCCAAAGATGCCAGCTGGGGCCTGCTACTGGTGGTGATCATCTTAGGTGGTATCTACGGTGGTATCTTCACACCGACGGAAGCAGCGGCAGTAGCGGCGGTTTACTCATTCTTGATCGCCAACTTTATTTATAAAGATATGGGCCCATTTGCTGACAAAGAGAATAAGAAACCGGCCTTGGTGAAGATCGTTCAAGCCTTCGTACATAAAGATACTAAGCACACCCTGTATGAAGCGGGTAAGCTGACTATCATGCTGCTGTTCATTATTGCCAACGCGCTTATCTTGAAGCACGTGCTAACTGAAGAGCGTATTCCTCAGATGATTACTGAGTCGATGCTTTCTGCCGGTTTGGGCCCAATTACCTTCTTGATTGTGGTCAACGTACTACTGCTAATTGGTGGTCAGTTCATGGAGCCATCTGGCCTATTAATCATCGTTGCGCCGCTGGTATTTCCAATTGCGATTGCACTGGGGATTGACCCAATTCACCTTGGCATCATGATGGTGGTGAACATGGAGATCGGTATGATTACGCCACCAGTCGGGCTCAACTTGTTTGTTACCGCCGGGGTGGCGAAGATGTCGATGATGCAGGTGGTCAAAGCAGCCCTTCCGTGGGTTGGGGTAATGTTCCTCTTCCTCATCATCGTGACATACGTACCTTGGGTATCAACGTGGTTACCAACGACGTTAATGGGACCTGAGATAATTACCAAGTAACGCAAACCCAAGACAGAAAAGCCCCGGATAGACAGCTATCCGGGGCTTTTATTTTACGGAGATACTATTTGAACAGTAAGAGCTAATAACTTAACTCTGAATCATCAGTTCCTTTTGATGAAACCAATATAGAGCGCTCAACATGAATAAAAAGTGAATAGGTTATTCACCTTTATAGTTGCTTTTATCTAGGCCATATTTCTGCATCTTGTCATATAAGGTTTTACGCGCGAGTTGTAGGTGTTCCATCGTCGCTTTGATGCTGCCATCGCATTGGTTAAGTGCTTGCTCAATGATGCTTTTCTCAAATTCAGCCACTTGTTGGGCAAGGCTGGTTTCTTTGCTGCTGAGGTTATCACTCTCACCGAACTGAGAAAGATGGCCAAGCAGGACGAAGCGCTCCGCGGCGTTACGCAATTCGCGAACATTACCCGGCCAATCATGAGCCATGAGCTGATGAATTTGCTGTGCCTCAATGGCGGGAGCAGATTTACCGTAGCGAGAAGCCGCAACCAGTAAGAAGTGGTGAAACAGTGTCGCGATATCTTCTTTACGCTGCCTAAGGGGAGGTAACTCTAAGGTCACTATGTTGAGTCGATAGTAGAGGTCTTCACGAAAGCTGCCTTCAGCTGCGGCTTGTTTTAAATCGACCTTAGTCGCAGCAATGACGCGGATATCGATTGGTATCAGAGAGTTGGAGCCAACACGTTCTATCATGCGTTCTTGCAGCACGCGCAGTAAGCGAATTTGTGCTTGCATTGGCATGGACTCGATTTCATCCAAGAATAGGGTGCCGCCTTGGGCGTGCTCAAGCTTGCCGACTCGAGCGTTGTCTGCGCCAGTGAATGCGCCTTTTTCGTGACCATAAAGCTCACTCTCAATCAAATTTTCTGGGACTGCGCCACAGTTAATCGCGACAAAGTTATTATCTCGGCGAGAGCTTTGTTCGTGAATTGAGCGCGCAAACAGCTCTTTACCTGTCCCTGTTTCACCAAACAGTAGGATGTCGGCATTGGTATCAGCAATGTGGATAATGGTGTCCCTAAGCGCCTGAATAGACGGTGTTTCACCGATAATACGTGGTCCGAGTGTTTGGCTCGCTTTAAGGCTGCGTTTTAGCTCTTGGTTCTCTAACGTTAATGCGCGCTTATCCAAAGCACGGCGCGTGGTATCTATCAACCGATCGATAGGGAAGGGCTTTTCGATAAAGTCGTAGGCGCCGTTTCTTAGCGCATTGACGGCCATAGATATATCACCATGACCAGTAATCAAGATAACGGGTATTTCCGCGTCCTGATGCAAAATACTTGAAAGGATGTTTTCACCAGATAGACCGGGTAAACAAATATCGGTAATCACGACTTTTGGCAGGCCATCGGTTTTTATTGCCAGTAGCGCATCTTCGGCGCTGGCAAAAAATCGTGCTGGGATTTCCTCTAGCTCGAAGCTTTGTTCAATGGCGAGGCGAATATCGCTCTCATCATCAATGAATATGACATCGTACATCGACTTTCCTTGATCGTTATTGTGTTGTCGTCGGTATCGTAAGTATGAATCGTGCCCCATCAAGTGGCGATTCGGCAACGCTTAACTCGCCTCCCATTGCTTGGGTAATCTGATGGGAGATAGATAAACCCAGACCTAAGCCGTTTTTCTTCGTGGTGTAAAAAGGCTCAAACAGTTGAGCTTTTCTATCAAACGGGATACCTGGGCCATTGTCATCGACCATGACTTCGACTTTGCCGTTGTTGTGCTGGGCAGATAGGATGATCTGTTTCGTCTGTTGGCCCTCAACTGCCTGTATTGCATTGGTCAGTAGGTTGATTAGTACTTGCTCAAGTTGGATAGGATTGATTTCAATGCAGGGTAGGTTTGATTGAATATCAAGGTTTAACTCGACCTGATTAGCCTTAAACTGTGGCGCGAGTAACTCCTTCGCGGCTAAGATAATTGGCGCAGCGTCGGCTTTAGTAATTTCGTCACTGTCGCTCTTTTTGGCGAACGAACGCAGTTGACTACTTATTTTTGCCATGCGATCGGTCAGTGCTGAAATTCGTGTTAGGTTGTCATCAACGCGATCATATTTGGATTTTTCCAAAAAACGCCGTCCGTTGTCAGCGAAGCTGCGAATGGCGGCCAACGGGTTGTTGAGTTCATGACTGATACTGGCCGACATTTGACCTAATACGGCGAGTTTAGCCGCTTGAATCAATTCATCTTGGGTTTGTCTTAACGCGTGCTCTGTTTTGGTTCGCTCAGCAACTTCCGCTTGCAGCTCTGACGTTCGCTCCATGACCAAAAACTCGAGTTTTTGCTTGGCTTCAGATTGAAGCTGCTCGAATTGTCTTTTCTTTAGGTTACGTTGGACGGTGAGTTGCAGCGATAAGTAAGCAATCACAAACAGCAGTGTCGTGATTAAAGAGAAGCTTAGTGTCGACCACAACAATGTCACTTTAGGAGTTAGCACACGTAGGGTTAAGTCGTGTTTTTTTAGCGGCCGTGACGAGACCAGGTAGGAGTTTTCGAACCCTGATGATAGTGGATTTGTTAGCTCTGAGCGAGGTATCGACAAGTCACCGGCAAAGCCAAATGAACGTATCGGCGAGTCGAGATACTGGCGACTATTTAAGATGGTCTGACGCTGAGCTTCCGATAGGGTCGTTAGGCTTTTGAACAGCCACTCTTCGTTGCTCGACATAAATATCACGTTGTAATTATCTGTTGCGACGAAAGTATTGGTTCTGTTTTGCCAGTTCGATTCAATCGCGGTGAGGTCCATTTTTATCACAATTACGCCAATGATTTCGGCGGCATAAGTGACCGGGTAAGAAAAATAGTACCCACGCTGCTTAGAGCTTGAACCGAGGGCAAAGTACTGACTAGGTTGTCCCTGAATGGCATTGGAAAAGTAAGGTCGCCAAGCATAGTTTCGACCGACAAACGAACGCTGCAAATTCCAGTTACTCGACGCGATAGTGTTACCAAATTGGTCAAGTAAATAAGCATCGGTTGATTGGATGGTGTTATTGACTTGCTCTAGGTAGCGGTTGGTGAGTTCAATTTGCGCCGAGTTGTTTGGGTTCTGCAATGCAGAAATGAGCTCAGTGTCTTTCGCGATCAATTGCGGTAAATGTGCGTACTTGTCGAGTTTACTTGAGATAAATTCAGCGAAGCGTTCTAGCTGCTCTTTGTGAGTGTCAAATTGTTCTTCTTCGCTTGCATTCCAAACCCAGCTAGCCCCAAGGGTGATGACGATAATATAGAGGATGCAAAGGGAGAACTTACTTCTTTGAAACGTCAACATTTACAACCCTGTATCACTTACTCATCCATGTATAGCGTAAAGGTTTTTGTTATGAATGTGTTTATTGGTCTTAACAAAGTGAGGTATAAAACCGGACGTAGATCGAGTTTTGATCTTTAATCGAAAAAAAATATTAGTTTCTCTTGAAAAAGCCATTAATGTCCCCATTTCTGGAAACAAAGCATGCTTTATTGGCGTTTTTTTTAGCAGTTAAGTGAGTTTTTAGGGGAATCCCGTAGCGATCGTAGGGCTGGACTCGACAGCAGTTGATCTGGTCGGTAGAATGCTGCGTCTGAATTTTTATCCTGAGGCTAATCGGAGATACCTTTTTATCGAATCAAATTCGTAAGGATATCGCTAATTAGTCCGATGATTGACTCGTCAGTTGTCGATACTCGATTTATAGAAGAGTACTCTTAGAGTACAAACAAGGATGGGTTCTATCTCTGTTGCAGAGTAGAGCACATAAGCTCAGTTATCTGAGCCAGTTTTGAGGTTAATGAATAATGCAAGTTACTGTTGAAACGCTAGAGGGCCTAGAGCGCCGTCTAAACATTACTGTTCCTGCTGCAAACATCGAAGATGCTGTAACAGCTGAACTACGCAACATCGCAAAAAACCGTCGTTTCGATGGTTTCCGTAAAGGCAAAGTGCCTCTAAAAATGGTTGCGAAGATGTACGGCAAAGCAGTACGTCAAGACGTGATGGGCGAAGTAATGCAACGTCACTTCATCGAAGCGATCGTTAAAGAAAAAATCAACCCAGCAGGCGCACCTACTTTCGCTCCAGTTGAGTCTACAGAAGGTCAAGACCTAGTATTCAACGCAACTTTCGAAGTTTACCCAGAAGTTGAACTAAAAGGCCTAGAGAACATCACTGTTGAGAAACCAACAACTGAAGTTCAAGACGCAGACGTTGAAGAGATGATCGACACGCTACGTAAACAGCAAGCAACTTGGACTGAAGTTGAAGAAGCTGCTGAAGAAGGTAAGCGTGCAACTATCGATTTCGTTGGTTCTATCGACGGTGAAGAGTTCGAAGGCGGTAAAGCTGAGAACTTCCCACTAGAGATGGGCGCTGGTCGCATGATCCCTGGTTTTGAAGACGGTATCGCAGGTAAGACTGCTGGTATGGAATTCGAAATCGACGTGACTTTCCCAGAAGATTACCACGCAGAAAACCTAAAAGGTAAAGCTGCTAAGTTCGCAATCAAAGTAAACAAAGTTGAAGCTCGTGAGCTTCCAGAACTAAACGACGAGTTCGTTTCTAAGTTCGGTGTTGCTGAAGGCGGCGTTGACGCTCTTAAAGCAGAAGTTCGTAAGAACATGCAGCGTGAACTTAAGCAAGCTATTAAGAACCGCATCAAAGAGCAAGCTATCGACGGTCTAGTTAAAGAAAACGACATCGACGTACCAGCTGCACTAATCGATCAAGAGATCGGTACTCTACGTCAGCAAGCTGCACAGCGTTTCGGTGGCAACCCAGAAGCGGCTGCGCAACTTCCACGTGAACTGTTCGAAGAGCAAGCTAAGCGTCGCGTAGTTGTAGGTCTTCTACTAGGTGAAGTAATCAAGTCTGAAGAGCTAAAAGCTGACGACGAGAAAGTGAAAGCACTTATCGAAGAAATGGCTACTGCATACGAAGATCCAACAGAAGTTGTTTCTTACTACGAGCAGAACGAGCAAATGATGAACAATATGCGCAACGTTGCTCTAGAAGAGCAAGCAATTGATGCAATCATCTCTAAAGCTCAGGTTTCTGAAAAAGAAGTTAGCTTCAACGAGCTAATGAACCAGCAACCAGCTGCTTAATAAGCAATTTATTGCTGAGAAGGTTGACTAAATGTTAACTATTCTGCTAACAATGGTCCGTATGATATGTATCATACGGGCCATTTATTTTAGGGACATAAGAATATGAGCTACCAAGAAAAAAATACAATGCCATCAATTATGGACGCGCTAGTACCAATGGTCGTTGAGCAAACTTCCCGTGGTGAACGTTCTTACGATATCTACTCTCGTTTGCTGAAAGAGCGTGTAATTTTCTTGACTGGTCAAGTGGAAGACCACATGGCAAACCTTGTCGTGGCACAGCTGCTTTTCCTAGAATCAGAAAATCCAGACAAAGATATTTTCCTATACATCAACTCGCCAGGCGGCAGCGTAACTGCAGGTATGTCTATCTACGACACAATGCAGTTCATCAAGCCTAATGTAAGTACAGTATGTATGGGTCAAGCATGCTCGATGGGTGCGTTCCTACTTGCTGGTGGTGCACCAGGCAAGCGCTATGTTCTACCTAACTCACGAGTAATGATTCACCAACCACTAGGTGGCTTCCAAGGTCAGGCATCGGACATTCAGATCCATGCTCAAGAGATTCTAACGATCAAACAAAAACTCAACACTCTACTTGCTGAGCACACAGGCCAGCCTCTAGAAGTGATTGAGCGTGATACTGATCGTGACAACTTCATGGCTGCAGATCAAGCGGTTGAATATGGTCTAGTGGACGCAGTTCTCACTCATCGCGGTGAATAACTAGCAACATTGCCATATATTGATATACACTCAAGTCATATAAGTAAAGGCTAAGAGGTTAGCGAATGACAGATAAAAGCAAAGAGAGCGGTAGTAGTAAGCTTCTTTACTGCTCTTTCTGCGGCAAAAGCCAGCATGAAGTTCGTAAGCTAATCGCTGGTCCGTCAGTCTATATTTGTGATGAATGTGTCGACCTATGTAACGACATCATTCGTGAAGAAATTAAAGATGTTCTACCGAAGAAACAGTCGGAAGCACTTCCAGTGCCAAGAGATATTCGTGAACATCTTGATGACTACGTGATTGGCCAAGATTACGCGAAGAAAGTGCTAGCAGTAGCCGTTTATAACCACTATAAGCGTTTACGTAATGGAGATACGACGAGCGAAGGTGTAGAACTTGGAAAAAGTAACATCTTGCTAATTGGTCCTACAGGTAGTGGTAAAACGCTACTGGCAGAGACATTAGCTCGTTTCCTAGATGTACCATTCACTATGGCTGACGCGACCACGCTAACAGAAGCGGGTTACGTTGGTGAAGATGTAGAAAACATCATCCAGAAACTTCTGCAGAAGTGTGATTACGACGTAGCGAAAGCTGAGCGTGGTATTGTGTACATCGATGAGATCGATAAGATTTCACGTAAAGCTGAAAACCCATCGATTACGCGTGACGTATCAGGTGAAGGTGTTCAGCAAGCGCTATTAAAACTCATTGAAGGTACGGTTGCTTCAGTACCGCCACAAGGTGGTCGTAAGCATCCTCAGCAAGAATTCCTACAAGTAGATACATCTAAGATTCTATTTATTTGTGGTGGTGCGTTTGCTGGCCTAGATAAAGTGATCGAGCAACGTGTTGCAACGGGCACTGGTATCGGTTTTGGTGCAGAAGTTCGTTCTAAAGACGAAACTAAGACAGTGGGTGAATTGTTCACTAAAGTTGAACCAGAAGATTTGGTTAAATATGGCCTTATCCCTGAGTTCATCGGTCGTCTTCCTGTAACGACAACGCTAACTGAGCTTGATGAAGACGCGCTGATTCAGATTCTATGTGAACCTAAGAATGCATTGACTAAGCAATACGCTGCTTTGTTTGAACTAGAAGATGCGGAACTAGAATTCCGTGAAGATGCCCTACGTGCAATCGCTAAGAAAGCGATGGAGCGTAAAACGGGTGCTCGTGGTCTACGTTCAATTCTTGAAGGTGTGCTGCTTGAAACCATGTATGAACTGCCATCAATGGACGACGTAAGTAAAGTCGTTATCGATGAGTCAGTGATTAAAGGTGAGTCTGATCCATTGCTGATATACAGCAACTCAGATAACCAAGCTGCAGGTGCAGAATCTTAATACGAATCACATAATTAGATATCGATAGAAAGGGAGTAATCAATTACTCCCTTTTTTTTATTCTTTCATTGAATCCAAACAATTAAGCCCCATATACTGCAGATAGGACTAAGCGGAAGAGAGAATAATATGAACTTGGAACGTTCCGAACGTATCGAGATCCCCGTACTACCTCTAAGAGATGTAGTCGTTTACCCGCACATGGTAATTCCATTGTTTGTTGGCCGAGAAAAGTCGATTGCATGTCTTGAAGCTGCGATGGATAACAACAAGCAAGTATTGTTAGTAGCGCAAAAAGAAGCCGATACTGACGAGCCAGCTCAATCGGACATGTTTGAAGTTGGTACCGTTGCGACAATCCTTCAATTACTGAAGCTACCAGATGGCACGGTTAAAGTGCTTGTTGAAGGTCAGCAGCGTGCAAAAATAAACCACTTTATTGAGAATGAATTCTTCTTTGCTGAAGCTGAGTACCTGACGACAGCTGAGCTCGATGAGCGCGAGCAAGAAGTGATTGTACGTAGTGCAATTAACCAGTTTGAAGGTTTTATCAAACTCAATAAAAAGATACCGCCAGAAGTACTCACTTCGCTAAATGGTATCGATGAAGCTGCACGTCTGGCTGATACTATTGCTGCCCATATGCCTCTTAAACTTGCTGATAAGCAAGCGGTGCTAGAACTTCTAGATGTGACTGAGCGCCTTGAGTTTCTGATGGGACAAATGGAATCTGAAATCGATCTGCTACAAGTCGAGAAGCGTATCCGCACTCGCGTGAAGAAGCAGATGGAAAAATCGCAACGCGAGTACTACCTGAATGAGCAAATGAAAGCGATTCAGAAAGAGCTGGGCGAAAGCGAAGATGGCGTTGACGAGTTCGAGACTCTAAAGCAGAAGATCGAAGAATCGAAAATGCCTCAAGAAGCGCGTGAAAAGACAGAGCAAGAGCTACAAAAACTTAAGATGATGTCACCGATGTCAGCTGAAGCAACAGTAGTTCGTGGCTACATCGACTGGATGTTAGGCGTGCCTTGGAACAAACGTTCTAAGGTGAAGAAAAACCTAGCCAAAGCTGAAGAGATTCTTAACGAAGACCACTACGGTCTAGAGCGTGTTAA
Source organism: Vibrio sp. 2433-A1 (assembly GCF_056726085.1). NCBI lineage: Bacteria > Pseudomonadati > Pseudomonadota > Gammaproteobacteria > Vibrionales > Vibrionaceae > Vibrio > Vibrio sp. 2433-A1. Next base: position 219,237 of record NZ_JBRESC010000001.1, on the reverse strand, counting down.
AGAACGTATCCTTGAGTACTTAGCGGTTCAAAACCGAATCAATAAGCTCAAAGGTCCAATTCTATGTCTTGTTGGTCCTCCTGGTGTAGGTAAAACGTCTCTAGGTCGCTCTATTGCAGCGGCGACAGGTCGTCAATACACCCGTATGGCACTGGGCGGCGTACGAGATGAAGCGGAAATCCGTGGTCACCGTCGTACCTATATCGGTTCTATGCCGGGTAAGCTTATCCAAAAGATGTCAAAAGTTGGCGTGAAGAACCCACTTTTCCTTCTTGATGAAATCGACAAGATGTCATCGGATATGCGTGGCGATCCATCTTCAGCACTGCTAGAAGTTCTCGACCCAGAGCAGAACAATGCGTTCAACGACCATTACTTAGAAGTGGATTACGATCTTTCTGATGTCATGTTCGTTGCGACATCGAACTCTATGGATATTCCAGGTCCGCTACTAGACCGTATGGAAGTGATTCGTCTATCGGGTTACACCGAAGATGAGAAACTGAATATTGCTAAGCGTCACCTTGTTGAGAAACAAGTGAAACGCAATGGTCTTAAGCCACACGAGATTGAGATAGAAGATTCAGCCATTATCGGCATTATCCGTTACTACACGCGAGAAGCGGGTGTACGTAGCCTAGAGCGTGAAATCTCGAAGATCTGCCGTAAAGCAGTGAAGAACATCCTGCTAGACAGCGAGCTTAAGTCGGTAACGGTTAACATGGATAACCTTAAAGAGTATCTAGGTGTTCAGCGTCACGACTTTGGTAAAGCTGATGACAGCAACCGTGTAGGTCAGGTAACGGGTCTAGCTTGGACTCAAGTTGGTGGTGACTTGCTGACCATCGAAACCGAGTCTATGCCGGGTAAAGGTAAGCTGACGCAAACAGGTTCGCTTGGCGACGTAATGAAAGAGTCGATTCAAGCGGCGATGACGGTAGTGCGTTCACGCGCTGAAAAATTGGGTATCAACTCAGATTTCTATGAGAAACGTGATATCCACGTCCACGTACCTGAAGGTGCTACACCAAAAGATGGCCCAAGTGCGGGTATTGCGATGTGTACTGCACTTGTTTCTAGCCTAACAGGTAACCCGGTAAAAGCAGAAGTGGGTATGACGGGTGAAATTACCCTACGTGGTGAAGTTCTACCAATTGGTGGACTGAAAGAAAAACTACTGGCTGCACACCGTGGTGGCATCAAAACTGTTCTGATTCCAAAGGACAACGAACGTGATCTAGAAGACATTCCTGATAACGTTATCGCTGATCTGAAGGTGATTCCAGTGCAATGGATCGACGAAGTTTTGAAGGTTGCATTAGAAAATGAGCCGTCAGGTGTTGAGTTTGCTGCCGTAAAATAGTGATATGTAGCAAAAATAAGTAAAAGATTACGCTGATAAGCACAAAAAGGCTTGTCAGCGTTTTTTTTGGACGCTAACGTTAGCGACTATAGCTTCGGGCCTTGTTATACAAGGGTTTGTCGCTAATTTGAAATGAAATGGAACGTTAAGCTACCTATAAAAAAATTAGTCAGGTGGCGCAAAGGGGAATCACAGTGAATAAAACACAATTAGTAGAAAAAATCGCAGAAAACGCAGACCTATCAAAAGCTTCAGCTGGCCGTGCACTTGATGCATTCATCGAAGCTGTAGGCGATACTCTCCAATCTGGTGATCAAGTTGCTCTCGTTGGCTTTGGTACATTCAGCGTACGTACTCGTGCAGCACGCACAGGCCGTAACCCTAAGACTGGTGAAGAAATCCAAATCGCAGAAGCTAAAGTACCTGCGTTTAAAGCTGGTAAGGCTCTAAAAGATTCTTGCAACTAATCAAAAAATCGCCATTTGGGCTGATTTTTCGAACCTTTTTAAATTATGCGCATCATACTGATGCGCATTTCTTTTTCTGGTATTATCGCGCTAATCAATTTTTATTTTAATGAAGTATATCGTGCCTAGCTTTTCAATCATGTTGGCGCGATGTATAAGCGGAGAGTAGTTTAAGTATGATGGACCGATTACGCGAAGGCGTTAACAGCATCGCGGTTAAAATTATCCTGGGACTTATCATCCTATCTTTCGTATTTGCAGGTGTTGGTAGCTACATTGTTGGCGGTTCAAATAACACAGCTGCGAAAGTAGGTAATGTTGAAATTAGCCGTGGTGAGTTTGAACAGGCTTACCAAAACGAACGTAATCGTATGCAAGCTCAGCTTGGTGATTACTTTTCTAACTTGTTGGCTGACCCTAGCTACGTAGAGTCTTTCCGCAAATCTGTACTTGATCGTATGGTAAACGACTTGCTACTTGAGCAACACGCTGAAGCGTTGGGCTTACGTGTTAGCGACGCGCAAGTACGTACACTGATTCTTGAAATGCCTCAGTTCCAAGTTGACGGTAAGTTTGATCAAGAAATTTATCAAACAGCGCTTCGTCGTGCAGGCTTCAACGCAGAGAGCTTTGCCGAATACCTGCGTCGTGATTTAGTACGTAATCAGTTACTCACTGCTATTCAAGGTAGTGACTTTACACTGCCGGGTGAAATAGAAGCTCAAAGCAAGCTACTGACTCAAACTCGTAAAGTGAAGAAAGTAACCCTATCTCTAGAAGACTTTGCAGCAAAAGCGCAACTGTCTGAAGAAGAAATCAACGACTACTACAAACAAAACCCAGAGCGTTACACACGCCCTGAGCAAGTGAAAGTAGCCTACATCGAGTTATCTGCTCAGCAATTGAAAGACGGTATAGAAGTATCGGAAGAGCAAGCGAAGAAGTACTACCAAGAACACCTAGATAAGTACTCATCTGAAGAGCAGCGACGTGTAAGCCACATCCTAGTTGAAGGCGACGATCAAGCTAAAGCGCAAGCCATTCTTGATGAGCTAAATGCAGGTGCTGACTTTGCAACGCTAGCTGAAGAAAAATCTGATGACATCGGTAGTGCGTCTGAAGGCGGGTCACTAGGTTGGATTGAGCGCGATGTAATGGATCCAGCATTCGAAGACGCAGCGTTTGCTCTCACAAAAGTTGGTGAAACAACAGGCCTGGTTAAATCAGAATTCGGTTACCACATCATTAAGTTAGATGAACTTAAAGATTCAGTTGCTAAGCCATACTCAGAGGTTGCAGCAGAAATCAAGCAAGAGATTAAAGATCAGCAAGCCGTCGATCAGTTCTACGAACTACAAAGTGAACTTGAAAAAGTCGCGTTCGAATACCCTGACTCTCTAGATGATGCTGCGAAAGCAATCAATGCTAAGATTCATACTACTGACTTCATTTCTCAAGCTGATGCTCCAGAGTTATTGAAAACGCCAGCTGTATTACAAGCTATCGTTAGCCCTGAAGTAAAAGAAGACGGCCTGAACTCAGAGGTTATCGAAGTTGCACCTGAGCACGTGATTGTTGTTCGTGTTGAAGACGCACGTGATGAGATGGTTCTGCCACTAGAAGACGTTCGCGAACAAGTGATAACGACACTAGCGAAAGTGAAAGGTGAACAGAGTGCTATTGACCTCGCTGATAAACTGGTTGCTGACCTTAAAGAAGGTAAGCAAGGCCTACTAGACGAAAATGGCCTAGCATTCGGCGAAACAGAAACTGTTGACCGTAGCTCTCCACTAGCAGACGTTGTGTTCTCTATGGTGAAACCTGAAGAAGGCAAAGTAGAGTTTGCTCAAGCGAAAGACCTAAATGGTGATGTCGTAGTGGTTGAACTAACGGATGTTTCTTCAATGTATAACACTACGTATAACGAACAGATCGCTCAGCAAATGACACAAGCAAATGCTCAACAAGACCTTTCAGGCTTGATCAGCATCTTGCGTAAAACAATTGATATTGAATACTACGTTGTGACTCAATAGTCAGTCATAATGTAATTGATATATAGATTAAAACGGGCTGCAATTGCAGCCCGTTTTGTTTTTCTAGCTTAGCGTTATAGCTTGGTTGCCGGTTTGATTAATCTGTCCAGACATCTTGAGAAAAAGGAAATCGAAATGTTTAAACAGATAATACTAATTATGATGCTAATCGTGGCAACTCCAATAAGTTTAGCGGCTGACAGTAAAACCAACTCTAAATACGAAGGGATTGAAATTACGGTCAATATCAATAGTGCGGGAGCGGAGGAGCTCGCGGCACTACTGAACGGTGTTGGGCTAAAGAAAGCACAAGCGATTGTTTTGTATCGCGATGAGCACGGCAGTTTCAAAACAGCGCAGGAGTTAACCGCTGTTAAAGGGGTAGGTGAGGGTTTAGTCACTCGCAACTTAGACAGAATCAAGTTATAGACCTGTGCAAGAGCGCAATCGCGCTCTTTTTTAAATTTCCCCATTATCTTCCTAGAACCTCTACACATTTACCTCTATAATTTTACGCCAAACAAAGGTCAGTGCGTGGAGCAATGATCAGTAACTAACGCGGAGTAAAACATGTCGTCTCATACACCGGTAGTCACCGTTGATGGACCAAGTGGTGCAGGTAAGGGCACTCTTTGTATGCTGTTAGCAAACAAGCTAGGTTTTCACTTATTAGATTCAGGTGCCATCTATCGAGTATTGGCACTTGCTGCTATCCATCATGGTGTGAACATAGAGTCGGAAGACGCACTGGTTGCACTTGCTACTCACCTTGACGTGCAGTTTGTCGCGGAAGGCGACTTAGTGAAAGTGATTCTAGAAGGCGAAGATGTCTCTGGTGAGCTACGTAAAGAAGAGACGGGTATGGCGGCATCGAAAGTAGCAGCATTACCTCGCGTGCGTGAAGCATTGCTGCGTCGTCAGCGTGCCTTTGCTGAAGGTGAAGGTCTAGTTGCCGATGGCCGTGATATGGGCACGGTTGTTTTTCCTCAGGCCGAGGTGAAAATTTTCCTTGATGCTAGCGCTGAAGAGCGTGCGAATCGCCGCCTTAAACAGTTGCAAGGCAAGGGTTTAGATGTTAAATTTGACGACCTTTTGAGCGAGATCCAAGAGCGTGACGATCGAGATCGTAACCGCCCAGTGGCACCATTACGCCCTGCAGAGGATGCGCTTTTGCTTGATTCTACGTCGATGACTATCGACCAAGTGGTAGAAAAAGCACTACAATATATCAAATCTAAGCTAGTCGCCTAGGCGGCTAGGTCAGAACGTTGGTCGCAAGGATGATGACTGGCGAATTTAATAACCCCATGCGGTAGGATACCCGTGGACGTTTAATTTATTGAAGATTAAATAAATGACTGAATCTTTTGCTCAACTCTTTGAAGAGTTTCTAAACGAAACAGAATTCCAACAAGGCAGCATCGTTAAAGGTACTGTAGTAGCTATCGAGAACGGTTTCGTTCTTGTTGACGCTGGTCTTAAGTCTGAATCTGCTATCCCTGCTGAACAGTTCAAGAACGCTGCTGGCGAACTTGAAGTTGAAGTTGGTGCTGAAGTAGACGTAGCTCTAGACGCTGTTGAAGATGGTTTCGGTGAGACTCAACTTTCTCGTGAGAAAGCGAAGCGTCACGAAGCTTGGATCGTACTTGAGAAAGCTTGTGAAGAAGCTGAAACTGTTGTTGGTATCATCAACGGTAAAGTTAAAGGCGGTTTCACTGTTGAACTAAACGGTATCCGTGCTTTCCTTCCTGGTTCACTAGTAGACGTGCGTCCTATCCGCGACACTGCTCACCTAGAAAACAAAGAGCTAGAGTTCAAAGTTATCAAACTTGACCAGAAGCGTAACAACGTAGTGGTTTCTCGCCGTGCAGTTATCGAGTCTGAGAACAGCGTTGAGCGTGATGAGCTTCTAGAAACTCTACAAGAAGGCGCAGAAGTTAAAGGTATCGTTAAGAACCTTACTGACTACGGTGCATTCGTAGACCTAGGCGGCGTTGACGGCCTACTACACATCACTGACATGGCTTGGAAGCGCGTTAAGCACCCTTCTGAGATCGTTAACGTTGGTGACGAAATCCAAGTTAAAGTTCTTAAGTTCGACCGTGAGCGTACTCGCGTATCACTAGGTCTTAAGCAGCTAGGCGAAGATCCATGGGTAGCAATCGCTAAGCGTTACCCAGAAGGTCACAAACTATCTGGTCGCGTTACTAACCTAACTGACTACGGCTGTTTCGTTGAAATCGAAGAAGGCGTTGAAGGTCTTGTACACGTTTCTGAAATGGATTGGACTAACAAGAACATCCACCCATCTAAAGTTGTTAATGTTGGCGACGAAGTTGAGGTTATGGTTCTTGAAATCGACGAAGAACGTCGTCGTATCTCTCTAGGTCTGAAACAGTGTAAAGCTAACCCATGGCAATCTTTCGCTGAAGCGCAAGCTAAAGGCGACAAGGTTACTGGTAAGATCAAGTCGATCACTGACTTCGGTATCTTCATCGGTCTAGAAGGCGGCATCGACGGTCTAGTTCACCTATCTGACATTTCTTGGAATGTTACTGGTGAAGACGCTGTACGTGAGTACAAGAAAGGCGACGAGATCTCTGCAGTAGTTCTAGCAGTAGATGCTGAGCGTGAGCGTATCTCTCTAGGCGTTAAGCAAATGGAAAACGACCCATTCAATGCTTACGTTTCTGAGAAGAAGAAAGGCACTCTAGTTAACGGTACTGTTGTTGCTGTTGACGCTAAAGGTGCTACTATCGAGCTTGAAGAAGGCGTAGAAGGTTACATCCGCGCTTCTGAAGTTTCTCGCGACCGCGTAGAAGATGCTTCTCTAATCCTAAGCGCTGGTGACAGTGTTGAAGCTAAGTTCACAGGTGTAGACCGTAAGAACCGCGTAATCAACCTATCTATCAAAGCTAAAGATGAAGCTGAAGAGCAAGAAGCAATGGCTTCACTGAACAAAGCAGACGATGCTTCATTCGGTAACGCTATGGCTGACGCTTTCAAAGCAGCTAAAGGCGAATAATTAAATCGCTTTTAAGAAAAAGGAGCCGAAAGGCTCCTTTTTTATGTTTAGGTAACAACTAGTAGTAATACCAATCTCTACAAGATGTTCTGAAAAAAGCACTTTTTCATTACACACATTGTTCAATTTTTGTCTAAAATTGAAGGCAAGTGTTTGTTGGAACTGGTATTACTTACTATAATAAGTGATAAATTACTCTATGAGGGCAACTATGACTAAGTCTGAATTGATTGAAAGACTCTGTGCAGAGCAGACGCACCTTTCAGCGAAAGAGATAGAAGATGCTGTAAAAGATATTTTAGAGCATATGGCGTCAACTCTAGAAGGTGGCGATCGAATTGAGATCCGTGGTTTCGGTAGTTTCTCTTTGCACTTCCGTGAACCTAGAGTCGGTCGTAACCCAAAAACTGGTGACAAAGTGGAGTTGGAAGGTAAGTTCGTTCCTCACTTCAAACCAGGTAAAGAATTACGTGAGCGCGTAAATCTAGGGTAAACTGCGTAATCTATTGATAAAAAAGCGGCATACGGATGTATGCCGCTTTTTTATAACTCGAATTACAGAGATAACCATGGTTTGTTTCGAGCTTTTACTGCATAATCGTACGGCAGAACTAACCTTAGGTGATGGACTATGAAAATTATAAAAATCGTTCTTGTACTGGCCCTATTCTTAATTGCACTGGCATTAGGCTCTCAGAATCAAGCTCTTGTGACATTCAACTACCTTATTGCTCAAGGTGACTTTCACCTATCTACGCTTTTAGGCGTGGTGTTTGTGGTTGGTTTCAGCCTCGCTTGGTTAGTGTTTGGCGGCTTGCATCTCAAATCACAGCTTCAGATTCGTAAACTAAAGAAGCAGCTCAATAAGCTATCTCCCTCAGCTGTTGAGCCGACTCAAGACAAAGCCTAACAAGGTTTTTATTAGGTAGGCTGTTCTTGATGTTAGAAATTCTCTTCTTATTATTACCAATCGCCGCAGCATATGGCTGGTATATGGGTAATCGCAGTGCCCAACAAGATAAGCAGAAACAATCTAATCAAATATCCCGTCAATATGTGACGGGTCTTAACCTGCTTTTATCAGATCAATCTGATAAAGCGGTGGATCACTTTATTGAACTTCTTCAGGTTGATAATGAAACTATCGATACGCACTTAGCGTTAGGTAACTTGTTTCGTTCGCGTGGAGAAGTCGACCGCGCTATTCGTATTCACCAAAACCTCATTTCTCGCTCAGGTCTGACTATTGACCAAAAAAATATTGCGCTTCAGCAACTAGCAAAAGACTACATGGCGTCGGGCTTTTTGGACCGTGCTGAAAAAATCTTTGAGCAGCTTGTTGATGAACCTGATCATAGAGAGGCTGCACTTCAGCAACTTGTAGCGATTTACCAGCAAACGCGCGAGTGGAGTAAAGCAATTCACTATGCTTCGCTGCTAGTTAAAATGGGTCGCAAGCGCATGCGAACTAACATTGGGCATTTTTGGTGTGAGCTTGCAATGCAAGAGCAAGCTGAAGGCAATCACGCGCAGGCGAGACATAACTTCAAAAAAGCACTGGCTGAAGACCCTCGATGCGTTAGGGCGAGTATTGCCCTTGGTAAGCTTTATCTAGAGGATGAAGATTACAAGAGGACTATTGCTCATTTAGAAGCGGTTTTAGAACAAGATAGTGACTTCGTTAGTGAAGTTTTACCGACATTGGCTGAATGTTATCACCATCTAGGCCAAGAAGATGAGCTACTCAATTTCTTACGCCAATGTATTGTAAATAAAGTCGGTGTGTCGGCGGAGTTAATGTTGGCGCAAATGGTGGCCAAACATGATGGCCCGGGCGCAGCTCAAGAACTACTGACTCGTCAACTGGTTAAGAATCCAACTATGAAAGGTTTCTATCGTTTGATGGATTACCACTTAGCTGAAGCGGAAGAAGGTCGAGCCAAAGCAAGCTTGGATACGCTACAGAAATTAGTTGGTGAACAGCTAAAAGTGAAGCCTCATTACCGCTGTCGTAAGTGTGGTTTCTCGACACATTCAATGTATTGGCATTGTCCTTCCTGTAAAGGGTGGGGAACGATCAAGCCAATCCGCGGATTGGATGGCGAATGATTTTAAAAGATTGGGTAAATCCCATAACAAATGGCAGCGGTGGTCCCGCTGCTTTTTTTCGATTTGTTTAAAGTAAGTTAGGAGATGAAATGATCGACCAAAAAGTAATTGTCGCACTGGATTATGATAACCAAGCAGACGCACTCGCTTTTGTTGATAGAATCGACCCAAGCTCTTGCCGATTAAAAGTAGGTAAAGAGATGTTCACACTATTTGGTCCTGATTTCGTTAAAGAGCTACACAAACGAGGTTTCTCTGTGTTCCTCGACCTAAAGTTCCATGACATCCCTAATACCTGTTCTAAAGCCGTGCGTGCAGCCGCCGAGATGGGCGTATGGATGGTGAACGTTCATGCAAGTGGTGGAGAGCGTATGATGGCAGCATCACGTGAGATTCTCGAGCCTTATGGCAAAGATCGTCCACTACTTATCGGTGTAACGGTACTCACCAGCATGGAGCAGAGCGACTTGGTGGGTATTGGATTGGATATTGCCCCACAAGAGCAAGTGATTCGTCTTGCCAACCTAACTAAAAACTCAGGTCTAGATGGCGTTGTATGTTCAGCTAAAGAAGCTGCAATGCTTAAGAGTGAGCTTGGTAAAGAGTTCAAGCTTGTGACCCCGGGTATTCGCCCAGTAGGTGCGGCGGTCGGTGACCAGAAGCGAATCATGACGCCTGTTGATGCGGTTCAAGCTGGTTCAGATTACTTGGTGATTGGTCGCCCAATCACCCAATCTGCAGAACCATCTGCGGTGTTAGCAGAGATTAATGCATCACTAGCATAATCACAGCTTGATAAAAAAGGATGCACTAAGCATCCTTTTTTCTTAAGCGGGCACACCGCTGTGGAATTTAAAGTCACTGTCGGATGAAGAAATTAGCTCAGCTTCTAAACGTCCGAAGTACTCAATTCGTTCAGTGATATCCTTTCCAGCGATCTCTTCGGCTAGTGTCAGGTAGTCTTGATAATGACGAGCTTCAGAGCGCAGCAGTGACACGTAGAATTTGGCGATATCTTCATCCATATGAGGAGCAATCTTAGCGAAACGTTCACAAGAGCGAGCTTCTATATAAGCGCCGATAATGAGCTTATCAATGAGTGTTTGTGGCTCATGGGTCGCCATATTACCAATCAGCCCCTTTGCATAACGACTTGCTTGCACAGGCTCATAGGCAATCCCACGATCGTCCATTATCTCTAGCACTTGATAGAAATGGTGTAATTCTTCTTTGATCAGCAATACCATTTTATCAATCAAATCTTGGCTGTATGGAGAGTTCGATTTAGCCATGATTGCTTTAGATATATTACTTTTGCCTTTAAGCGTCTCTAGGCTACCGGTTTTTCGGTAAGTGAAGTCTTCATAAGGCTTAAACCAATCTAATAAACTGTGGGCGCTATCTTTATCTACTGCGTATTTTCGAATCAGGTACATAGCTGATTGACCCGCTTTCAGCTCACACAAATCTTGGGAATATTGAAACTCTCGAAAAATAGATAGAAAACAGATTGAAATGAACTGGTGCCAACCTTGATTTTTCAATAAAAACAATATGATATGTGTTTTTTTGGAAAGTCAAATTTTGACAAAAAAGCAATATGCACGACTCGGCCTTTTGAAGAGTCACCGTGCATATTGCTACCTATATTGTTGTTTTTTTATGCTACGCAGCTAGTTTTGGTACGCCAGAGTGGAAGCGAAATTCTGAATCGTCAGAGGTAATTAATTCAGCTTCAACATTAGCAAAGTGTTCAATACGCTCTGAAATATCTTCACCTGCAATCTGCTCTGCGAGTTCCAAGTAGTCTTGGTAGTGTCGTGCTTCTGAGCGTAGCAATGAGATGTAGAACTTCTGAATTGGTTCATCAAGGAATGGGGCAAGCTTGGCAAATCGTTCGCAAGAACGAGCTTCAATGAATGCACCAATAATCAGCTTGTCGATAAGAGCTGCTGGTTCAAAGGTGCGGATATGTTTAATCATCCCCTTAGCGTAACGACTTGCTGTTATTGGGCGATATTCCAAACCTTGTTCTTCAATAATTTCTAACACTTGGTAGAAGTGGTGTAGCTCTTCTCGAATTAAGAGAACCATCTTATCAATCATATCCTGTCCGTAGGCGCAGCCATCTTTGGGTTTGATTGATTTAGAAATGTTGCTTTTTCCTTTTAGCGTTTCAAGGCTGCCAATGCCTTTGTAAGCAAAGTGCTCATATGGCTCAACCAATTGAGTAATCTGATCTTTACCTTCATCGGTTAAGACATAGCGTTTAAGAAGGAAAACGGCACTCTGCGAAGCTTTCAATTCGCATAGTAAATGATCTCGTAAAATCACGGATAGGTTTTCTGGCTTACGAGCTTCTTCAATCCAAGAGTCTGGTGTTGAGCATTTTAGGAAGTCATTGATTGGTTCTAATAATTTGTGATCGTACATTTACATTAACTTCGATAGAAACTTTGGTGCAATGATACCACACCTAAACTTTTTGAAGTTGCCTGTTGTGAGTAGATAAATCCCGAATAATTAGTTGATTCGAGTGAGCGCTTTGTAAAATGTAGGGCATTATTTGATGTGGTTCAAAATGAAACTCGAGCGTTAAGTAAGTGCCCATAGTCAAATATCTATTTTGTGCTTTATAACATTGCGTTGCATATGGTTATGTGGTGTAGTTCAGAATAGCGATTTAGGTTTAACCTGTTGTTTGTGCGAGGCTTAGATAAGTTCTTAGCACTTAACATTGTGGCTCAATGAAGGGAAATATGAAAAAAATTCTTGTTGTTTTTATACACGGTTTAAAGGGAGGCGACTCAACTTGGGTCAATGATGAAGGAGTCTCGTTCAAAGAGTTGCTATTGTCTGAAGCTTTAATCAATGAAGAATGTGAAATCGTTGAGTATGACTACTTTACCCAAATCACAGAGTTTATGAATGGATTTATAGCTAAGCAAACTCATGCGTTCATGCGAAAGCTCCCGCTGTTTAAGCGCTTAGGTCGGTATAAAAAAACTAAGAAGAATCAGAGAAACAAGTCAATTTCAGATTTGTCGAAAGGATTAGAGTCAACTATTAGAGCAAGATACAAAGAAGCTGAATCAGTAATATTGATAGGTCATAGTATGGGGGGGCTAGTGGCAAAAAGGTTGATTCTTGAACAGATCGAGGCTGCTAAAACAATTAATGTAACTGGTTATTTGTCTATTGCTGTTCCACATAAAGGCTCTCTAGAGTCACTATTTTTGCAGTTTAGCTCCAATGAACATTTGAAAGAGTTGATGCCATTAAACAAGCAAACGCTAGAATTGGATGAAAAGTGGGAGCAATATAAGAGTCACTTACCAAAGTCAACATATCTAATAGCATTAGATGATGAGGTTGTTAAGCCGCATACAGCTAAACCAAATAATATTTCAAGTGAAAATATATTTAGCTTAGATAAGGAAGACCATACATCAATATCTAAACCTGAAGATAGCAATGCATTGTCTTATATTATTGTTCGTGATTTTTTATTGGAACAAATTCAGTCGAAAAAAAACTCTGTTGAGAAATCTAACGTTAGATTTCAAAACTTATCACAATTAGATAAAGAAGTTTTTGTGATTAAGTTATTGGTGTCTGATGTTGAAAAATCATTAGTAGATAGCTCTAAAAGTGCATTCCTTAATGCTGAAATAATGTGCCGAATAAATAGGTCAGAACAAGAAGAACTATCTAGCTTGTATGATAGAGTTAAGTTCATATACTCTCAGAATTTTTATAAGTATAAGAAAGAATCGAAAGATAGTTCTGATTTAGTTTATGATATTCATAAAGAAATAAAAGAAAGTGATGATAGCTCTCTTAAAACAAGTCTTTCTGACATTTCATTCTTGGAAAAAATAGGCATGATCCACCAATTAGCTGATTCAATAGACGATAATGTTGTATGGAATGATAATACGAATTTAGATAAAGTTAGAGAAGTCTATGAGTCATAACAATCATCACCACTTTTTAGATGTCTTTAGTGAGCGTTCTCTTACTATATATCGACTTTGGATGATTATTGAGAAACTCCAATATAACACTCGTGGACGTAAAGTTTTAACACTTGATAAACTTTGCATTTTTGATGCAATTATCTCAGATAATAGTATTACTAATTCAGTATGTAGATTCTTTAACCCCAATTTAGACTCTGTCAGCAATGATAATGATGATATATTAGTTAATTCATCTCAAATGTTAAGAACCGTAATGAAGACGGGTAATGTTCGTGAAAGGGTGATGGAACTATATATGCTAGAAATGATTGATATTGAAATTGTTAAAGGTGAAATATACGTATCCGTAATAAATAAAATAGATATAAAAATTGAAAATGATCTTGTTAATGATTGGGAAACTAACCTACAAAAATCTAAATCATTAGTAGCAAAATCTTTCAATCAATTAATCGGATCACTAACAGGTGCACTATATGAGTAACTCCCCTTCTATAATAATCGAAAAGCTTAGAATTATTGGTCAAGATAAAAATTATGATATTTCTTTTAAAGAGGGAGTTAATATAATATGGGGTGACCTCGATTGTGGAAAAAGCAGTATATTAAACCTTATTAGCTATGCTTTAGGGGCATCGCATATTGATACATATGATCAGCTCGAAGCGAAAGCGAAGTTATGTCAGCTATCCGTATTTCTGAATAATGAAAGGTATACATTCGTAAGAAATATCTTTGACTCAAACGAGTACATCCGTTGTTATAAAGGTCATTTTGATGTAGATAGCTCTCCTAGATTACTTGCTGCGAATCTGGAACAAATTGATGCAGCTCCAGATGGTTACATTGCATTTTACATACTTGAGCTTCTAGGTTTACCATTGACTAAGATTAAGGTATCACCTAGCCAACTTGATTCAACAATGAATCGAGTTGGTTTCAAAGATATTTTAAAATTCATCCATTTAAAACAAAAAAATATAGCTGCTGACTCTCTGTTAGATATGAATAACGGAAGCAGATATGTAAAGAATAAGGAAGTGCTGAAGTACCTTCTTAATATTCATGATGAAGCAGTCTCTGTGATTAACTCCGAAATATCAGAGAATAAATCTTTAGAAAAACAAAAGATAAAAGAAAAAAAAGGAATTATAAAATTCCTTCAAGATGCTGATTTTGACTTTGAAGTAAATGTAGATTCAGAAATTGAAAAATATGATCAACTAATTAATGAAGTTGATAAGCAAGTTGATGGTTTAAAAAGTGATCACAGAAAAGTTATAAGCTTTTCGTCTCAAATTGAATCTGAAGTTAACGCCATAAATGAATCTTTAAAAAGCATTTCTGTTAAAAGACCTACTTTGATTGAAGATATTGATAAGTATGTAAAACTAAAGAATACGTATGAAAAAGAGAGGAAGTCTATAAAACTATCTCTTGATCTGGATTCAAAATTCAATATAGACCTTAAAAAACCTATCATTTGCCCTTTGTGTAACCAAAGTCATAATTCTGACTTGACTGAATCCAAGATTCCACCATCTATTTTATCTAACGAAAAGAAATCCTTAGATAGAAAGATTAGAGGGATCACTACTTTAATAGACACTATTCGAAGTGAATTAGGTGATTTTGATACCTCAGAGAGAAAGTTAAAAGAAACTCTATTTGAAATCCAAAATACATATGACGAAAAGTATGCAAAAGAAGTATCTGTACTGATTGAATCAATATCAATGCTAGAGAAACAAAAGACAGATATTTTTTCGCAAAGGAAACTGCTGAACAGAGACAAGAAGTTTATCGATAGAATTGATAAACTAAATGAAAATCTCGATAATTTAGAAAAGGTAATTTCTAGGTTAGAGGGTGATCTTAAAAAAGCCGAAGAGAAGTGTTTAAATCCTAGTGATGTTATACAAAGGCTAAATTCCATTTTTGATAGACTTATGGAAATTAGTGGTCTTTCTGATATGAATGGCATTGAATTTAATAAGAAACTAGATTACATAGTTCGAGGAAAAGATTTTACAAAACTCACATCAGGAGGTGTTCGTACTATCACGTCCATTAATATTTATCTCTCAAAGCTGATCTATGCTATGAAGTATGACTCTTACCTCCCAACCTTATTAATGTTAGACACTCCAGGAAATAATATCGGAAGAAAGAGAGATTTGACTAAAGCAAGTGATGACGCATCAGACCCTATAATTTATGAAAATATCTATAAAAGGCTTGGGGCCTTGTCAAAAATTTCGAACAAAACAGGTAGTAAATTTCAGGTGATAGTTGTAGATAACGACCTTGCAGATTCTGCTGAGGATAATGGCGATTTTTACATTGCTAAACGATTTAGTAAAAGCGACCCACAATTTGATAGTGGCTTGATTAACGATGTTTGATTTACGAAGGCATCAATAATTGACGCTCTCATCTGAATGCAGTACATCCCCTTGTGTGTTGATGCATATATAACTATGGGGTATTGAGGAATAAAAGAGGCTACATGCCTCTTTTTTGTGCTTCTTGAACGGTAAGTAACATGTATGCACGCCTATGCTTTCAGCTCACACAACAAGTGGTCGATAAGGACTACTTTGAGGTTTTCCGGTTTACGAGCCTCTTCAACCCATGCGTCGGGAGTTGAGCACTGGAGAAAACCGTTTATTGGTTCAAGTAGTGATTGGTATTGGTCTAATTCGATCATCTTGGACTTACTTTACAAAATAAATAGAAAAAGGCCGCTAGCGCGACCTTTTTGAAAATAGCTGTGCGGGACTATATTACCACTTTTTCTTTTCACCAAAGAGTGCATCCATATCGTTTTGGCGTTGGCTCTCTTCCATCTGGTGTAAATCTTCAGCGTTCTTAGTTTGACGCTTAGATTCTAGCTCGTCGTACATAGTCTGCAGCTTTTCACGCGCTTGATTTGAATAAGCGTCGTTTTTGGTGCTCAGTGCGTCCAGACCTTTTTTCAGTAACTGGATTGCGGTACCGGGTTGGCCACGAACGATCGCGTCGTTTGAGCGCTTAATGACATTTTCAATGTTGATACGTACCTGGATGGTTTCTAAGCGCGCATTTTCAGCAACATAACCTTGAGTCTCAAAGCGACCTTTATTGTGCTCGCTGCGAATGGTGTCGCGTAGGCGCTTGACCAGTTTGAGCATAACAATTGCTTGTTTGTCACTGCTTGGCACTTTAAAACTAGTGCTTTCGCCACCCTTGTAGTTCTCTTCAAGTTGCTTGATCTGATCTTTAACGTGGGCGACTCGTTGCTCAAGCTGTTTATTCTTTGGATCGAGTTCATGCATACTCTGAACTGCATCTAGGATACGAGTATTCAGACACACCAATAGCTCTTTGCTGTATGGCATGTGATGAGCGTGGCCGATAAGCTCTTCTGTTGCATCAATAATTTGCAGGTAACGCGAACTTTCCTGTTTACGCGCTGTTTCTGCTTTAACTTTATACTGGAGCATAATGTTATAGCCGAGAACTAACACCAGTAAGATGGCAACTAAAGCTATGATTAAACCAATATTCATAAATTCCGTATCTTATGTTTTTTAGTGGCTAGCCGTTAAGCATACACGATCCTGCCATGCGACTGTAACTGTTTCGCATTATTGCTCAACTTAGTAATTTTATTAATGAAAACTCTCTTTGCAAAGCTCATTCTGAGTATTTGGTTGCAAAATGGGCATTATCAACAAAAAACTGCCTGCTTTTCTAAACAGTCACCCCAATTTGACTATCAATTTCACTTTTAAGGCGTTATAACTAAATATTATAAACTATGTTTGATCGCTGTACGGCATCGATAAGGGATTACGAGGTCAGAATGAAATTACAACAATTGAAGTATATTGTTGAGGTTGTTAACCATAACTTAAATGTTTCTGCTACGGCGGAGAGTCTTTACACCTCTCAACCAGGTATCAGTAAACAGGTTCGTTTGTTAGAAGATGAACTTGGAATTCAGATCTTCGAGCGTAGTGGTAAGCACTTAACGCAGGTAACGGGGGCTGGTGAAGACATTATTCGTATCTCTCAAGAGATTCTTGCTCGAGTTGAAAGTATCAAGGCGGTTGCCGGCGAACATACTCATCCAGAAATGGGTACGCTGAATATTTCGACCACGCACACTCAGGCACGTTACGCGCTTCCTGATGTGATCAAAGGTTTTACTGCTCGTTACCCGAAAGTGTCACTGCATATGCACCAAGGCACGCCTTCGCAAATGTCTGAAGCAATTGCTAAAGGTACGGCAAACTTTGCCATTGCAACCGAAGCGCTTCACCTCTATCAAGATGCGATTATGCTGCCTTGTTATCACTGGAATCGCTCGATTGTTGTGCCAAAGAACCACCCACTAGCGCAGAAAGAGAAAGTGACGATTCAGGACTTGGCTTCATTCCCATTAGTCACTTATGTGTTCGGCTTTACCGGACGTTCAGAGCTAGATACTGCGTTTAACAAATATGGTTTAACGCCGCGAGTGGTATTTACCGCAACCGATGCTGACGTCATCAAAACTTATGTCCGTATGGGTGTCGGTGTTGGCGTGATTGCAAGTATGGCCATCGACCAAGAGCAAGATACTGATCTGGTCGCAATTGATGCGAGCCATATCTTTGGTGCAAGTACCACAAGTATCGGCTTTAGACGCGGTACGTTCCTTCGTTCTTACATGTTCGACTTTATGGAGCGTTTTGCTCCGCACTTAACACGTCCAGTGGTTGAGCAGGCACTATCTCTGAAATCTAATGCTGAGATTGAAGAGATGTTTAAGGATATTGATCTACCAGTTCGTTAATCCGCTACCATCTTGTGTGACTTCCCTCTAAACTGGCGTTTTCAGGGGGAAGTCATGTTACAACTATTCCAATCACTCGATCGATTCTTAGTCGATAACCAATCGTTATGGCGCTTTGAGCCCTTTTTTGCCAGTCGTACCAATACGCTTCCTTGGCTGTCGGATCACGCTTCGTTATGTGCTTGGCTAAACTCTTTGTCCTCTCAACAAATTGAACACTTTAAAGTCGATAACGACGCGCTTGTTGAAGCAATCTCTAACTACCTACCTCATATCGCACAAATAGCTACATGGACTAAGCTGCCAACACTAAAAACTCAAGGTCTGCAGTTGTCTCGCGGAGTCGATAGTGGCGTGCCGGGAAGAAAGTTACAACAGATTGTCTCGATGGGAGAAGCCGTGTTGAACTCGCATCATGGCAGTGAGTGGTTAGAGTGGTGTTCCGGAAAAGGCTTTTTAGGCAGAATATTGGCCAGCCAGTCAGGGCAACCGGTCACCAGCTTTGAGTATCAGCAAGCGTTGTGCGAATCAGGGCAGCGCGAGGCGGATAAGCAGAGATTGGCGATGAAGTTTGTCCAAGGTGATGCGTTTAGTTCAGACTCCATTGACGCGTTTAATTCCAATCAGCATGCAGTCGCACTCCATGCCTGCGGTGACTTACATGTATCGCTTATTTACCATGGCTGCCAAAAACAGCTGCCAGCAATGACTTTTTCGCCATGTTGTTACCATCTCATTCGTGCAAAGACTTATCAGCCAATGTCTGATGCTGCGAAGCAGTCTAACCTAGCATTGAATAAGTCAGAGTTACGCATCCCGCTACAAGAAACCGTCACTGGGGGAGAGCGGGTGAAGCGACATCGCATCGAAGAAATGACTTTCCGTCTTGGTTTCGACTTGCTGTTAAAAGAAGCTAAGGGAATTGAGCAATATCAGCCAATACCGAGTATTAAAAAATCTCAGCTATCTGAAGGTTTTGCAGCGTTCTGCCATTGGGCGAGTGTTCATAAGGGTATACAGTTGCAAGAGGTAGACTATGCCGCGTATGAGGACAAAGGTCGTCAACGCTATTGGCAGATGGAGCGAATGAGTCTGGTTCAGCAGCCGTTTAGACGTGCACTAGAGCTTTGGCTAGTATTGGATAAAGCGCTTTATCTTGAGCAATGCGGTTACGAGGTGACGCTATCTCAGTTCTGCTCAAGAGAAACGACCCCACGCAATATCTTGGTTCATGCTACAAGGTGTTAAAAGTAACCTGTATCTCCTTTTGTTATTTAAATGTTAAAGTCTGCTTTTCTTTTCTCCGGCTTACTGGTAATAATTAGAGTGCACACAAATTGTGCAACTTAATAAATATAAACAGTTAAACACAACAAAATTATTGCTTATACCAAGCCATTCGCAACCCGCCCATAGCCGTTATCATCACTTGAGACGGTAGGTAGTAGAGCGTGGCTGACCTTAGCTCAAAAAGGCCACTGCCAATGTTAGGCGAGGTCTTTTGTGCAAAGTATGTTTGATGGTCAATGGATTGGTATCACATCAAGGAGTTAAGATGAAAGCAGGAAAAGTTTTTGCGACCGCTGTTCTCGCAGGTGTCACATTACTCTCATCCACTAGTATTATGGCGAAAACGGCAAAAGTCGCTGTTTCGCAAATCGTTGAGCACCCAGCACTGGATGCCGCTCGCCAAGGTTTGATTGATGGTCTAAAAGCCAAAGGATACGAGCAAGGCAAAAACCTCGAATTTGATTACAAAACTGCGCAAGGCAACCCAGCTATCGCAGTGCAAATCGCCCGTCAATATGTGGGTGAAAAGCCAGATGTGTTAGTGGGTATCGCGACCCCAACCGCTCAAGCATTGGTTTCAGCTACTCGTTCTATTCCTGTTGTTTTCACTGCAGTCACAGATCCTGTTGGGGCGAAGTTAGTAAAAAGCCTAGAGCAACCGGGTAAAAACGTCACGGGTCTTTCTGACCTTTCTCCTGTTAGTCAACACGTTGAATTGATCAAAGAGATCATTCCAGATGTGAAATCTATTGGTGTGGTATTTAACCCGGGTGAAGCTAATGCAGTCACTCTGGTCGACCTGCTTAAGCAAAGTGCTGAGGCTCAAGGTATTCAAGTCGTTGAAGCAACAGCGTTGAAAAGTGCTGACGTTAAATCCGCAACTCAGGCGATTGCAGCGAAGTCTGATGTTATTTACGCTCCAACGGACAACACTGTTGCGAGTGCCATTGAAGGGATGATTGTCGCGGCAAATCAAGCCAAAACGCCGGTATTGGGTGGCGCAACCTCATACGTAGAGAAGGGGGCTATCGCAAGCTTAGGTTTTGATTACTACCAAGTGGGCGTACAAACCGCCGATTACGTTGTCGCTATCATTGAAGGCACTAACCCTGGCACATTAGATGTCAAAGTAGCGAAAGGTTCAGACCTTGTGGTCAATAAAACGGCTGCGGTGAAACTAGGTGTCTCAATTCCTCAATCTGTACTTGAACGAGCAACAAGCGTTAAGTAAATGCTTACCTCAACTCAGTCTAACACTGGGTTGAGGTTAACTAACATCTGCAGAAAGGGAGTTGTTGATGTCTACTTTTGCATTTTTTGGTGCGCTTGAAATTGGTCTGTTATACGGACTGGTTGCTTTGGGCGTCTATTTAACTTTTCGTGTTCTCGATTTTCCAGATCTAAGCGTTGATGGAAGCTTTCCTATGGGAGCGGCTGTCGCTGCAACGGCGATTGTCTCGGGCATAAACCCATGGGTGGCGACTTTTATGGCAATTATCGCCGGTGCTGCAACCGGGTGGGTAACGGCTTTCCTGGCGGTCAGATGCGGCATCTTACACCTGTTGGCCTCGATACTGACGATGATTGCGGCCTTCTCGATTAACATCCGTATCATGGGGCGTCCTAACGTTGCCTTGCTGGGTGAAGAAACCATCCTAACGCCATTTGAAACCATTGGTGATCCTATGCTGATTCGTCCGTTGGTGGTTGGTGTCTTGGTACTGATTTCAGCATGGTTCGTGGTCCGTTTACTCAATAGTGACTTTGGTCTGGGCTTGAGAGCGACTGGGGTCAATGCTCGAATGGTCTCCGCACAAGGTGCCAGTACCGCTTTTTACACTTATTTTGGTCTTGCACTCTCTAATGGATTTGTAGGATTTTCTGGTGCGCTATTCGCTCAAACCAACAGCTTTGCGGATGTAACTTCTGGTGTCGGTACCATTGTGGTTGGCCTTGCAGCGGTTATCTTAGGTCAGACTCTCATTCCGGGTCGGAAGATTTGGGTCGCTGTTGTTGCCGTTATTGTTGGTTCGGTGCTCTATCGTCTAGCGGTCGCGTTTGCGTTAAGTAGCGGGATGTTTGGCTTGCAAGCATCAGACCTAAACTTGGTTACCGCAGTACTGGTTGCCGCAGCCTTAATTGCACCAAAAATTAAAGGAAACCTAAAGTCAAAAAAGCGTAGTCGCCCACAAGCTCAAGAAAAAGAGTCTGGAGATTTAGCATGATTCGATTGGAAGATATTCAAGTAACGTTTAATCCGGGCACAATCCTGGAAAATAGAGCGTTAAGAGGAGTGACTTTAGAAGTACCAGAGCATCAATTTCTAACCGTAATTGGTTCGAATGGTGCGGGGAAGTCAACCTTGCTTGGGGCGGTAACAGGTGAAACACCGATGATTGGTGGTAAAGTTATTATTGATGAGCTAGATGTAACAAAACAAACCGTTGATCAGCGAGCACAACAATGTGCACGAGTGTTCCAAGATCCTCTCGCGGGGACATGTGGTGAGTTGACCATAGAAGAGAATATGGCACTGGCCTACATGCGTGGTAAAAAGCGTGGCTGGAGCTTGTCGCTTTCATCAAAGCGCCGCCAGCTTTTTCAAGAAAGGATCAGTATTCTCGGTTTAGGCTTAGAAGATAGGTTAGGCGATAGCATAGGACTCCTTTCTGGGGGGCAACGCCAAGCGGTGAGTCTGGTTATGGCAACGCTATCGGATAGCAAATTACTGTTATTAGATGAGCATACCGCAGCATTAGATCCTCGTATGGCTGCGTTTATCATCGATTTAACTAAGAAAATCGTCAATGAATTTAACTTAACCGTGATGATGGTAACCCACTCGATGAAAGATGCATTAGCGTGTGGTGACCGCACTGTGATGCTTCACCAAGGGGAGATTGTGTTAGATGTGGCAGGAGAGCAACGCCAGAATATGCAAGTCCCAGACTTGTTAGAGATGTTTTCTAAGGTGAGAGGGGAAGAGTTAGCCGATGACAGTTTGTTGTTAAACTAGGCAAAAATTGGCTGAATTTTAACGAGACTGACTCTTTGAAAATGATACTTATGTGTCATAATTGAAAACAATACGTTTCCAAGCCTATTTGCCTTGTATAGGTAGATAGGCTTTTATTGTTATTTGAGGGTGGAATGCAGGTAAAAAGGCATTTTAGTGTAAAATTTGTATTGTTAATGCCTTTGGTAATTTCCCTGTTAGTTTTAGCTTTAACGGGTAAAAATTATTACGACTCGGTTAATCGTGATATTGATGATGAGTATGAGCGTATTACCGCAGCGTTATCTCGTGCCAGTAAAGTGATCAGTGCGATTGATTACAGCTTTTCTAACTACTCCAAATCCAGCTACATTTTAATGTTAGAGCACAACACCCAAGTGAAAGATGGTTTGTGCCAAATGTGGCCGATAGATGCCTTGCTCTTGTCTGAAGGGCGACACCATGAAATTCCTGCCGTAGACATAAATTACATGTTGGTGGGGGATGCTAGCTTATGTGAGCCAGAAAGCGAAGAGTACAAACGTGTATCCGGGCAGGTCTCACTCGCCCCAGTTTTATCCTTTCTCCACGATATTGACTCCTCTTTGCTTGGTATTCACTACATTGACCGTGAAGGCTATCTAATGTCTTCACCGGATACTTATGCGAGAAATATTACCGCTGAATTGCTTGCAACATTAAAGGCGCGTCCATATTGGCAAGCCACGGCGAATAACCGGGACTTGATTACGTTGACGGGACCGGCACCTACGCCAACGAGTAGTGCAATGGTCATGAGTATGACTATGCCTGTTTATCAGGGAGAAGTACTGCAAGGGATACTTTCTCTGGATATCTCTTATGATGAGATTTTAAACACTCATGGGAAAGTCGCGGGTGAGCTAGGTCTTGTCGATACTGGTTATCTTTCTCTGCCTGATAATGCGATGCGTAGGCTTGATCTGGAGCTAGAGGGAGCAAAAGGTTCACACACACTGTTTTATCAATTTGATTTAGCCAAAGAGATTCATAATTTTATAATTTTTGAACGTTATAGCTTGGCAGTCGTTGCTTTTATTTACGTTTTCTTAGTTACGGTTCTATTTTTTATTAATACTCGCATGGAGCATGGATATTTCAAAGAGTTGGCAGCAAAAGATCCAATGACAGGGCTGTTCAATCGTCGCGGACTGAAGGCGTTTTTGAAAACAGCGCAGCATAGTGACTATATAGCGTTAGCGGTATTTGATATCGACAACTTTAAATCCATTAATGACACCTATGGTCATGATGTTGGTGATATGGTTATCTCTCATGTAGCAGAGCAAATTAGCCTTAATATTCGGCATAGTGATGTGGCAGCGCGTATTGGTGGGGAAGAGTTTGTTATCTATATGACGGGTAACGATAAGACGTTGCTGCAAAAAGGTATGTTGCGTGTTCAACTGGCAATTGTTGCAACATCTTCTGATGCGGTCGTAAATGGTTTTACGATTTCTGGTGGCGTAGAAATTGTGACTAAGGATGAAGAGCGCGGCTTTGATTCTTTATTCAAAGCCGCAGACGAAAAGCTTTATCAAGCTAAAACAACAGGTAAAGATAAGCTAGTATTCTAAGCTGATGCCAACTCATTGCGATATCGAGTAATGTACTCAACAATCGGTGCCGCTTTATTAAAGGTGCGGATTTCTCTAAACAACTCTGCTGCTTCTGGGTATTGTTGGCGTAAGTAAGAGAACCATTGTTTCACTCGGTTCGGGTAGTACAGGCCTTTGTCGCCTTTCATTTCATACTGCGAGTAAATCAACAACAGTTCGACAACTTCAGACCACGGCATTACTTTATGGTTATGTTTCACAACATTGCCAAGGTTTGGCACATTAAAGGCGCCGCGGCATACCATTAGTGAGTCAACACTGGTGGTCTCAATGCAGGCTTGTCCGTCTTGGTAATTCCAGATTTCACCATTGGCGATTAATGGGATAGAGAAGCGTTGTCTAATCTGATTGATGTAGTCCCACTTTATTTCGCTGGCTTTATAGCCGCCCGTTTTGGTGCGTGCATGAACGGTGAGCTCGTTTGCGCCAGCGCTTTGAATAGCATCAACAATTTCAAAACAGTCGTCGGGGTTTTCCCAACCGAGACGAATTTTTGCGGTGACAGGAGTACCCTGTGGCACTGCTTCACGGCAGGCTTTAACCACGTTATGGATAAGCTCTGGGTGTTGGAGAAGGGCTGCGCCACCTTTGCTCTTGTTGACCAGTTTAGCCGGGCAGCCAAAGTTTAAGTCGATGCCTTTGGCCCCTAGCTCTGCAGCGCGAATCGCATTCTCAGCCATCCATTTAGGGTCTTGACCAAGCAATTGTACGTGAACAGGAACGCCAGACTTAGTTTGCGAACCTTGGAGTAGTTCTGGACACAAGCGATGAAATACATGATCAGGTAATAGCTGATCGACAACTCGAACAAACTCAGTGACACATAAATCATAGTCATTGATGTCCGTTAGAATTTCTCTCATCAAATGGTCTAACACGCCCTCCATCGGGCCTAAAACTACTCGCATAAAAAACGCCTCTTTTTAAGGAGGCGTGATTTTAGAGGTTAGGGGCAGAAATGTCACGAGCTCGATGCCATTTCGGTCGTCTGTCTAGTTTCACCTGTTAGAGGAGAGTAATAGAGGATCGGTAACCTTTCTTCAATGGTAAAGCTTGGCGTGTAATAGTAATAACACTCGTTACCTGACGTATACCAGCTGACAATCTCTTCTTCTGATGGAAGTACGGTCCCTGGAGCGTCATGTTGCGAACGTATCTCAAGGTCAGTATCGACTAAAGCGTTCCACAGCAACACGCAGTCTCCACCACGAATAAGTATCGTATCATTGCCATTTGGAGCCAGTGGTGTTTGGTTGACTGATATCGGGAATCCAGTTGTAGACGGATAGACATCGCCGTTACCGTAATCGACCACACCCGTTGGTTCACCTTCAGTTAGCCATTTAGAATGGAACAGTTGGATTGATGTCTCAAAGCTGGCAAAAGCAGCGTCAGCGCGCGCAAGATGAGCATCTCGCTGATAATTGAGAAAACGTGGCGCAGCGGTCACTGCAAGTACACCGAGAATAACAATGACCACAACCAACTCGATGAGAGTGAAGCCTTTATTGCGATAGCTTTTCATTGCAAATACTACAAAAAATAAAACAAATATAAGGAAATGTAATTGTTCTCATCATGCGCCTAGAACTCAATTTTTCAAAGAGAAATAAGTGTCGGCGAAGAAAAAGGCTAGGCAGAAATTTTCATTGCTAGCTGTGACGGGAACATAGTCGAAATGTTACAAGGAGAGGCTATCGAATTAGGGAGAAAAGTCTCGAAGTGACCCAAGGCCTTGCATAGGGTTATAATGCGCCCAATATATGGTTAACACTAGAAAATGATAATGAAGTATCAATTACTGACACTAGAAGACTCAATTACTAATGAATCTCCGTTTTTTATTGAAGGTTTGACGCTCGCTGCCAATCTGGCTACTAAGCCGTTAGCGCCTGAAACGTGGTTGCCTTCAGTATTTGCGCAGCAAGCAGACGCTGCGAAAGGGGCAATTGAAGGGCAGATTAATCAGCAATATGGCTTTTTAAAACGCAACGAGTATTCGCTACTAGCACTGCTAGAAGATGAGGCTAAAGGCGAGCAGTTGGCTGATTTTGCAGAAGGTTTTATGACCTTGTGGCCAATCATTGAAGAGCAATGGGTGGAAGTAAATGTCGGTGATGGCACGCTGCGCATGTTACAGGCGATGTTGACTACCTTTATGCTGGCGATCGACGAAGCGCAAACCCGACAACAGATGATAGAGTCAGGCATCGAGTGTCCACCAAGTTTGGCTGATTTTCTCGATCAAATTGATTTGATGATCTCAGAAGTAGCACAGTCAGCCGATGAAGCGATGATTGGCGCCAAAGCTCAAAGTGTTAATCCATATAAAGATATTGGTCGTAATGATGCCTGCCCATGTAACAGTGGCAAAAAGTTTAAACAGTGCTGCGGAAAGTAGTGATCTTTAGCGAACAAACTTAACCTTCTCCGGTCAAAGAGAAGGTTAAAGCACGTTATAACTAGATCAAAACAACAATCAGGTAGAACTTAATGAAAAAATTGGCCGTATTATTTTTGATGAGCTTTTCAGTTTTAGCTGCGCCTAAAGATGAGTTAAGCCAGCGTCTACAAAAGAACGATGGCTTTAGTGCGGACTTCGCCCAGCAATTGATTAGCCCTGAAGGTGACCTTGTGATGGAAGGACAGGGTAAAGTAGAAATCGCTAGACCGAGCTTATTCCGTTGGACGACAACGGCACCTGATGAAAATGTACTGGTTTCGGACGGTCAATCGCTGTGGTATTACAGCCCGTTTATCGAACAAGTGAGTATTTACTGGCAAGAGCAAGCAACAGAGCAAACGCCTTTTGTATTGTTAACGCGTAATCGCGCCAGTGACTGGGATAACTACAAGGTTGACCAGCAAGGGGATACTTTCACCCTGACGCCGACTGCAGCAGATAGTAATCAAGGGCAGTTCAAGCTAGATATTGATGAGCAAGGCGCTGTGCATCGCTTTAGTGTGGTCGAGCAAGATGGTCAGCAAAGTAACTTTACGTTTAACAACATTAACTTCAACAAACCAAAGGCGAACCGTTTTACTTTTGTCATTCCTGAAGGTGTAGAGGTTGATGACCAAAGGAACTAAATGTGAGTAATTTCTCATTCGATTTTTCAGGGGACGAAGATTTTCGTCCCCTTGCCGCGAGAATGCGCCCAGAAACGCTCGACCAATATATCGGTCAGCAGCATATTCTGGGAGTAGGAAAACCTCTGCGTCGTGCGTTAGAAGCAGGTCATATCCATTCAATGATCTTATGGGGCCCTCCAGGTACCGGAAAGACGACCCTAGCTGAAGTTGCTGCAAATTACGCGAATGCAGAGGTAGAGCGTGTCTCTGCGGTTACCTCGGGTGTGAAAGAGATTCGCGCGGCAATTGAAAGAGCGCGCGAGAACAAACTAGCAGGTAGACGCACAATCTTGTTCGTTGACGAGGTGCATCGCTTCAATAAATCACAGCAAGATGCATTTTTGCCGCACATTGAAGATGGTACGGTGACCTTCATCGGCGCTACTACGGAAAACCCATCTTTCGAGCTTAACAACGCATTGCTCTCACGGGCACGTGTTTACAAGTTGACCTCGTTGGCTCAACACGATATTCGTCTGGCACTTAAACAGGCGATTGAAGAGCAAGAAAGAGGCTTGGGCAATGTTGAAGCATCGTTTGCTGAAGGTGTCCTTGACCGACTGTCTGAGCTAGTTAATGGTGATGCTCGTATGTCACTGAACTACCTTGAACTTCTCTACGATATGGCCGAAGAGGATGAGCAAGGTGTGAAGGTGATTACCTTACCGCTATTAGCTGAAGTCGCGGGTGAAAAAGTCTCTCGTTTTGATAACAAGGGTGATATTTGGTACGACCTAATTTCAGCAGTACATAAGTCGATTCGCGGCTCTAACCCAGATGCGGCGCTCTATTGGTCTGCACGTATGATAGCTGCTGGTTGTGACCCGCTGTATATCGCGCGCCGTTTACTTGCTATCGCATCAGAAGATGTAGGCAATGCAGATCCTAGGGCGATGCAAGTTGCGCTCTCTGCATGGGATTGCTTTACCCGTGTTGGTCCAGCAGAAGGTGAGCGAGCAATTGCACAAGCGATTGTCTATCTAGCGTGTGCACCAAAGAGTAATGCTGTGTATACCGCATGGAAGCAAGCGTTAAGGGATGCGCATAATTTGCCTGAGTATGAAGTGCCTGTTCATTTACGAAATGCACCGACCTCTTTGATGAAAGATCTTGGCTATGGTCAAGAGTATCGTTATGCCCATGATGAGCCTGGCGCGTATGCGGCAGGTGAAAAGTATTTGCCACCTGAAATGGCCGAAACTCGCTACTATCAACCGACAAATCGGGGCTTAGAAACCAAAATTGGCGAAAAGTTAGATTACTTGGCTAGTTTAGACGCAAAAAGCCCACAAAAGCGCTATGAATAAGCGAGTATTTTAGATACATTTATCCAATTATCCCTTCATACTTGAAGCCGCAGTTTTGTTAACTGCACCAATTCCCCCTAATCACATAGAGCTTCTATGCTCATAGGGCTGAATTGGTTTGTTGCCTCGCTGCAACTCCAATTATTTTGGGAACTATTTATTAGCGTTTGAGCAAGATGTTCGAGCGCAATTTCACAACTAAAAAAGCATAGGATTAACAATGCTGGATTCTAAATTACTTCGTACAGAGCTGGACGAAACAGCTGCAAAACTAGCACGTCGTGGCTTTAAGCTAGACGTAGAGACAATCCGTACACTTGAAGAGCAACGTAAGTCAATTCAAGTTGAAGTTGAAAATTTACAATCCACTCGTAACTCCATCTCTAAGCAGATCGGCCAAAAAATGGCGGCTGGTGACAAAGAAGGCGCTGAAGAGATCAAGAAACAAATCGGTACTCTAGGTAGCGATCTTGATGCTAAAAAGGTTGAACTTGATGCAGTAATGGCACAACTTGAAGAGATCACGCTATCTGTTCCAAACCTACCAGCTGATGATGTGCCAGACGGTAAAGACGAAGATGACAACGTAGAGATTTCTCGTTGGGGTGAGCCAAAAACTTACGACTTCGAACTTAAAGATCACGTTGATCTAGGTGAAATGGGTGGCGGTCTTGATTTCGCGAGCGCAACTAAGATCACCGGCGCACGTTTCATCGTGATGAAAGGTCAATTCGCTCGTCTACACCGTGCGATTGCTCAGTTCATGCTAGACCTTCACACTGAAGAGCACGGCTACTCAGAAATGTACGTACCGTACCTAGTGAACTCAGATAGCCTATTCGGTACTGGTCAGCTACCAAAATTTGGTAAAGACTTGTTCCATACTGAACCATTAGAAGAGAAAGTGAACGACGAAGAGCCGCGTAAACTGTCTCTGATCCCAACGGCAGAAGTACCGGTAACGAACATAGTTCGTGACACGATTTCTGACGAGGCTGATCTACCACTGAAGATGACAGCTCATACGCCATGTTTCCGTTCTGAAGCGGGTTCTTACGGTCGCGACACTCGTGGTCTAATCCGTATGCACCAGTTTGACAAAGTTGAGCTAGTTCAGATTACTCGCCCAGAAGATTCAATGGATGCACTAGAAGAGCTAACTGGCCACGCTGAGAAAGTTCTTCAGCTTCTAGAGCTGCCTTACCGTAAAGTTGTTCTATGTACTGGTGACATGGGCTTCGGTGCTCGCAAGACTTACGACCTAGAAGTATGGGTTCCAGCACAAGAGACTTACCGTGAAATCTCATCTTGTTCAAATATGTGGGACTTCCAAGCACGTCGTATGCAAGCTCGTTTCCGTCGTAAAGGCGAGAAGAAGCCAGAGCTAGTACACACGTTAAACGGTTCTGGTCTAGCGGTTGGCCGTACTATGGTTGCAATCCTAGAGAACAACCAAGAAGCTGATGGTCGTATCGCAATCCCAGCAGTACTTCAGAAGTACATGGCTGGCGCAACGCACATCGGTTAATCGCAAGATTCGATTGGTTGAAAACTGAATAGAGAAAGGCGACTCACTGAGTCGCCTTTTTATTATCTTACTTACACTAAAAAGCCGACCTTACGTCGGCTTTGTTTATTAGAACGAGTGTTGTTTAGATACTCATCTCACCGCGCAGAACTTGCTGCATTTTCACTTTTACTTGTTCGTAGCTTAAGCCTTGGCTTAGTAAAAAGTGAAGTTTTGCTAGTGCGGCTTCAGGGGTCATATCGTAGCCACTAATTACACCAGCTTCCGCAAGAGCACAACCCGTCGCGTAACCGCCCATGTTCACTTTACCTGCTAGACATTGAGTAAGGTTTACAACAAGCACACCGCGCTCTGAGGCATCTTTTAAATGACCGAGAAGTTCAGGGTTTTGTGGTGCGTTACCTACGCCAAACGTTAGCAGAATCATTGCATTAACAGGCTGTAGTAATGTATTGCGAATCACTTCATGCGAGATGCCCGGGTACATGGTAATAACGCCAATTGGCTGCGGCGTAATATCGTGAACCTTAAACTCACCTTCAGGCACTTTACCCACTTCAATATCGCTGCTGATTTGAATGTTGATACCTGCTTCAAGCAGAGGTGGTAAGTTTGGAGAGGTGAAGGCATTAAAGCCATCTGCATGAGACTTAGTGCTACGGTTACCGCGCATCAACTTGTTGTTGAAGAATAGCGTCACTTCATTGATTGGGTAGTTAGCCGCAATGTGCAGCGCATTGAGTAAGTTTGCTTGGCCGTCAGAACGAAGCTCGGCCAGAGGGATCTGTGAGCCGGTTACAATTACAGGTTTACCCAGATTCTCGAGCATAAATGACAACGCAGATGCGGTATATGCCATGGTGTCCGTACCATGCAGAATAACGAAACCGTCATACTTGTCATAGTTATCACGAATGTCGTCGGCGATCTGTTGCCAATCTGCCGGCGTCATATCAGAAGAGTCGATCAGAGGGTCGTATTCGTGAATGGTAAATTCTGGCATTTCTGGGCGGTGAAACTCTGGCATGCTTGCAAGTTGCTTTTCCATAAAACCAGCGACTGGGACATAACCGTGGTCATGGGATTTTTGCATTCCAATGGTGCCGCCAGTGTAGGCGATATAAATATGTTTTCTAGCCATTGCTTTGAAACCAGTTAAGCGTAGGGGGAACAGAGCGTGGGATTATATATTAATCTTAGCCAATAAAAAGGGGCATTCCGCACAGGAATACCCCTAAATTAGCAGCGTTTGGAGCGTTGTATTGTAACCCTACGCTTTGCTAGTGAATAATGGCGTAACTATTGAACTTGGCAGTTTAAACAAAATGCATATTGACCTTTAGGATCGTTAAAGCTTTGCAGCATATTGGCGTCTTGGATGACTTGAGCCGCCATAGGCTGCAGAGCTTGAGGCAATAAAGCCGTTGCATCGAAACCTAAGTTCACTTTGACTTGGTTCATAAAGTCTTGGATAAACTGTTGTGCTGGCGACAATGGTTCTTCAACCCAGTAGATATTGTATTGCTCAACTTTGGCAAGCTCTGCTGCCAGTTTTACCGCGTCATCAAAATCGCCAATCTTATCTATCAGGCCAAATCCTAGTGCGTCTTGGCCGGTCCAAACACGGCCTTGGGCCACCTCGTCGACATTATTTAGTGGAATACCACGCGATTGGCTAACTAGACCAATAAAGCGGTTATAGCCGTGTTCAATACCCATTTGGAACGCTTGTGACGCGCCATCTGACAATCCAGTCGTCACACCCACATCTGAAAACGGAGAAGTGCCGACGCCATCGGTATAGATACCTAGGTTGTTTAAACCTTTTTCAAAAGTGGTCATCACACTGAAGATGCCGATTGAACCAGTTAAGGTTGTCGGCTGAGCAACAATGCGGTCAGCACTCATCGAAATCCAGTAACCACCAGACGCCGCTAGGCTAGACATTGAAGCCACAACAGGCTTGCCCGCTTCTTTGAGTGCTTCAATCTCGTTGCGAATCACTTCTGAAGCAAACGCGCTACCACCAGGGCTATCGACGCGAAGAACTACCGCTTTGACTTTATCGTCATTGCGAGCTTGGCGCAGTAGAGCAGCGGTTGTATCACCACCGACTGTGCCGCGAGGTTGAGCGCCGTCCATAATTGCACCGCTAGCAACAACGATAGCGATGTCGTCTTGAGCTGAGTCGAATTTAGGCGTCATCGTTGCTTGGTATTCGTAGAAACCGATATGGTTATAGCTGTCTTCACCATTGCTACCGAACACTTTGATAAGATCTTTACGAACCTGCTGACGGGTTGCTAGTTGGTCAACAAGACCCTCATTTAATGAAAGAGCGGCTAAATCGCCATTATTTTTCTTAAGTAGCTCAAGGAAGGTATCCATATCCGGTGTGAGCAGCTTAGGCTCTAGCTGACGGTTTGATGCGACATCATCAATGTATGCGCCCCAAAGTTGGCCTAACCAGCGAGAAGCTGACTCTTTAGCTGGATCTGACATACCGTCGCGGATAAATGGTTCAATCGCCGATTTGTAAGTACCTACGCGGAAAACATGCGTATTGACATCAAGCTTCTCAAGTAGGGTTTTGTAGTAAAGCGAATAAGCACTGTAGCCTTTCAGCATTACTGCACCGTCTGGTGCCAAGTAAATTTTATCAGCGTAACTAGCCAGGTAGTATTGGCTCTGATTGTACATGTCCCCAACAGCGTAGATAGGTTTGCCAGACGCTTTAAATTCATTAAGTGCTTTGGCTATGTATCTCAGCTTAGTCAGGTTGGTTTCTGGCATATCACGTAGCGCCAACACTAAACCACTGACATTTTGGTCATCTTTCGCGTGGCGAATGGTGTCGACGATATCGAATAGGACATTTTCTTTCGGTAAATCTCGGCCAAAGAATGAACCCGTTAATGAATCCATTGGGTTAACGTATGTTGATTGCTCAACAATAGGTCCCGAAATATTAACGACTAATGCCGACTCTTTAGTTGCTACCGGGGCAGGGGTATCTGCCGTTGTATAGAGAAAGTAGATAGCGCCTATACTTGCTAGAAAGATTAGGTTGACGAGAGCAAGACGAATAAAGGTGATGAGTTTCCAAACCCCCTTAAAGAACATGCCAATAAATTTAAATACTGTTTTCATTTTATCTCCGCTGCGACGTGCGCAGTTTAAGGCTTATTCGCTGTAAGACCTTATAAACTTGAATAAGTTACATCCTACTTAAACTAGTATACTCAAACAACCGCAAGATTGATCGGTGTTACAAAAATGTAAACACTTGTTTGATTTTTGAGTTAAGAGTACTTACTCTGGTCAGACCACAATAATAAAGAGTAAAGTGATGTCTACCATGTACCCAAACCTACTTAAGCCATTGGATCTCGGGTTTACCCAGCTAAGAAACCGAGTACTCATGGGCTCAATGCATACTGGCCTTGAAGAACACAAAGAAGGTCTTGGCAAACTTGCGGCGTTCTATGAAGAACGAGCAAAAGGCGGTGTAGGCCTGATTGTAACAGGTGGTTTCTCTCCGAATTTGCGTGGCCGACTGCATCCTTTCAGTGCGGAATTTAGTAAGACCAAACATGCTAAAGCGCATAAAGTCGTGACAGAAGCCGTCCACAAACAAGGCGGTAAGATTGCGCTGCAGCTTTTACACGCGGGTCGCTATGCAATGCACCCTTTCTCTCAGAGTGCATCATCGATCAAGGCGCCAATCGCAAAGTTTGCACCCAGTGAAATGAGCAACCGCCAAATCAACAATACCATTAATGCTTTTGCTAATAGTGCTGCGTTGGCAAAAGAAGCGGGCTACGATGGTGTAGAAGTTATGGGCTCTGAAGGTTATTTGCTGAACCAGTTTATCTGTAAACGTACCAACATGCGTTACGATGAATGGGGCGGCAGTTATGAAAATCGCATTCGATTCCCGCTTGAAGTGGTGAAAGCGATTCGCAAAGCAGCGGGTGAAGAGTTCATCATAATCTTCCGTTTATCTATGCTTGACCTTGTTGAAGAGGGCAGCACGTTTGACGAAGTGATTATGCTGGCTAAAGAGCTAGAAAAAGCGGGCGTGACCATTATTAATACCGGTATTGGTTGGCATGAGGCACGTATCCCAACAATTGCCACTCAGGTACCTCGTAGCGCATTTACATGGGTGACGGAAAAAGTGCGTCCTCATGTGTCAGTGCCGATTATCACCTGTAACCGAATCAATACTCCGGAAGAAGCTGAAAAGATTCTAGCGAGCGGTCAAGCCGATATGGTTTCCATGGCGCGTCCTTTCCTTGCCGATCCGCATTTCGTGATTAAAGCTGAGCAAAACCAGTCACAAATGATCAATACCTGTATCGGCTGTAACCAAGCGTGCTTGGACAATGTGTTTAAAGGTAAACGCGCAGGGTGTCTGGTTAACCCATTAGCTTGTCGTGAAACCGAATTGGTCATTAAACCTGCCGAGAGCAAAAAGAATATAGCAGTTGTGGGGGCTGGGCCGGCTGGTCTTTCTTGCGCAACAACACTCGCTGAGCGGGGACATAATGTGGATCTGTTTGAACGCAACGATCGCATT
The DNA here is from genome assembly GCF_056726085.1 of Vibrio sp. 2433-A1. Lineage (NCBI taxonomy): Bacteria > Pseudomonadati > Pseudomonadota > Gammaproteobacteria > Vibrionales > Vibrionaceae > Vibrio > Vibrio sp. 2433-A1. Next base: position 184,940 of record NZ_JBRESC010000001.1, on the reverse strand, counting down.
GGCGGCCAGTTCCGCCTAGCGATGCAGATCCCGGGTAAAGAGGAGTTCCGCGAGACAATTCGTTACTTCGCTAATCGTATTGATGAAACGGGCGTTAAGCTTCACCTAGACACAGAAGCAAATTATGACCTGCTGACTGAATACGACGAAGTGGTAATGGCTTCTGGTGTTGAGCCACGCAAGGTCAATATCGAAGGTATAGACACACCAGAAAAAGTGGTTGATTACCAAACTTTGATTAAAGAGAAGACTTTTACGGGAAATAAAGTAGCGATTGTTGGTGCTGGTGGTATCGGTGTTGACGTGGCGACCATGCTGACAGAACCGAATGGCCACAGCCTTGACGACTGGCTGCATGAGTGGGGCATCGATAAAGAGATGGCCCATCCGGGTGGCCTATTTCCTTATCCAGATTCAATGAGTGAAAGAACGGTTTGGGTTCTACAGCGTCGCAAGGGGCGCGTTGGTAAAGGTCCGGGTAAGACAACCGGTTGGATCCACAAACGCACATTGGAAAAGCGTGGTGTGAATCTGTTAGGTGGGGTTAGCTACGATAAGATTGATGAGCAAGGGCTTCACATCAGTGTTGATGAAAAAGCGCAGCTACTAGAAGCAGATACGGTCGTGATCTGTGCCGGTCAAGAGTCTGTGCGTCCATTTGAAAACCAATGGCATTTACTTGGAGACAAGCTCCATATAATTGGTGGCGCCGATTACGCTGGTGAACTAGACGCGGTAAGGGCCATCAAACAGGGCGTAGAACTCGCCGCGAAATTGTAAAACAAAAAAGGCTTCCAGATCGGAAGCCTTTTTTCATCTCAGAGTAGATTACAGAATCACGGTTTTATTGCCGTAAACAAACACGTGGTCATTGAGGACTTTGTTTAGGGCTTTACTTAACACATTTTTCTCAACATCTCGGCCTGCTTGCGCCATATCCTGAGCGTTGAAGTTATGATCTACTGGAATAACGTCTTGCTTGATGATTGGGCCTTCATCAAGGTCGTTGGTGACAAAGTGTGCGGTTGCACCGATGATCTTCACACCACGCTCATACGCTTGTTGGTAAGGTTTCGCGCCAATAAATGCCGGTAGGAAACTGTGGTGGATGTTGATGATCTTATGGTTGTACTTTTCGACGAACGATGGCGTTAGTACGCGCATGTATTTAGCGAGTACCAAGTAATCCGCTTGATATTGGTCGATCACTTTGAGCATCTCTTTCTCATGCTCTTCGCGATTCAACCCTTCATGAGAAACATGGTGATAAGGAATGTCGAATCTTTCTGTCAGGCTTTGTAGCGTATCGTAGTTACCGACAACCGCTGCAATTTCGACATCTAAGCTTCCGTCGTAATTCTTCATCAGAATGTCACCGAGACAGTGTGCCTCTTTAGTGACTAATACCACAATACGCTTGCGGTTAGACCCGATCAGTTTACGTTTAGCACCTTGAGGCAGTGCCTGATCAAGGTCCGCAAGCAAGGTTTCATCGTTAAAGTAGCCTTCAAGCTCGGTACGCATGAAAAAATGGGCGCTAGTATTATCGACGAACTCGTTATTGTGGATGATATTCAGTTGGTGCTTGTAACAGATATTCGTGATCTTTGAAATGAGACCAGGGGCATCAGTACAATGTGTTAGCAGTGTTTTCTTTTCCATTAGGTTCAAACTTCCGTGCTTTATTTTTTTTGTTTTGTAAAATTTTTACGGGCGTTCGAACGGTGAACTAACCCGCAATAATACAGCTACAATTAAACTAATATCGAATTGGTTTCAACAATTAATCTGAGTTAACCGTTTGGCTCGAATTATTTGTTCGAGATTTCCTTTCTTTCGTGTGTCTTTAGGTGGTATTTATGGATAAAGAACTCTTAGCTCGTAAATTGTATTCTGAACGTGTGAGCGCGTTGTCTGGTGGTAAAGAGCTAGATGAAGAAATGTTAGATACAATGTGGGAAAACCGTGCGTCTCCTAGCGAAGCAGCGAAAGCCCTAAATTCCGATGATTCAGAGGGCTTTAATGGACCCGCTTGGTTGAACCGTTACCTCACCAAACGCTAGTTAAATTTCTATTCGGCGCGAAAACTCATTCGCGCCTTTTTATGAAAACTGCCATAATCACTCTTCTTTTCGTCAACCCTTTTGCTAGTTAATGATTTCAAAAACCTTCTCTTCTGAAGGAGCCTTAGGTAAAGCTATACCAGGGTTCCAACCTCGTCAGGCGCAGCTCGATATGGCAGAAGCCGTCAGCCAAGCCATTAAAGCGCAAAGTCAGATCGTGGTAGAAGCGGGAACGGGGACAGGCAAAACTTTCGCTTATCTTGTACCTGCGTTGCTCAGTGGTAAGAAAACCATTATCAGTACCGGATCGAAAAACCTCCAAGAGCAGCTTTTCCATCGTGACTTGCCTTTAATGACGAACGCGTTGGGCTTTTATGGTCAGGTGGCGTTACTAAAAGGGCGAGCGAACTATTTATGTCTAGACCGACTAAGTCGACAAATGGTTGAAAGTCACACTCAAAGCGCTGACCCGACGTTACTGACCCAATTGGTTAAAGTTAGAAGCTGGGCATCCGAAACCAAGAGTGGCGATTTGGGCGATTGTGATGAGATTGCCGAAGATAGTCCGGTTATTCCAACCATCACTTCGACCAACGATAACTGTTTAGGCAAAGAGTGCCCAAGTTATCAAGATTGCTTTGTGTTGAAAGCACGTAAGAAGGCGCTAGATGCCGATGTAGTGGTGGTCAACCATCACCTGTTTTTAGCTGACTTAGCGATTAAAGAAACAGGATTTGGTGAGCTGATTCCCGAAGCTGAGGTGTTTATTTTCGATGAAGCCCATCAGCTACCAGATATCGCTAGCCACTACTTTGGACAGTCGCTCTCTAGTCGGCAAATACAAGAACTGAGCAAGGATATTGAAATCGCCTATCGCACCGAAGCGAAAGATATGCGCCAGCTACAAAAAGCAGGTGAAAAGCTTTATCAGACAGCGATGGATTTACGTATCGTGCTTGGTGAACCTGGTTTTCGCGGCAACTGGCGTGAAGCGATTACCTCTCCTTCAATTGGTCGTGAGCTTCGTCGACTTGAAGATACCTTGGATTTTGTTATTGAGGTTTTAAAGCTTGCACTAGGACGAAGCCAGCTACTAGACAGTGCGTTTGAACGAGCAAACACCATTAAGGCGCGCTTAGAGCGGGTGTGTGACGTCTCTATCACTGGGTATTCCTATTGGTACGACACCACGCCTCGCCACTTCAGCCTGCATATTACCCCACTATCGGTTGCTGATAAGTTTCATGAGCAGATCGAGCTTAAGCAAGGGGCTTGGATTTTTACCTCTGCGACTCTTGCGGTAAATGATGATTTTGGCCATTTTACGTCGCGCTTAGGCTTGAAGCCGCAAGCACAAATGTCCTTGCCTAGCCCGTTTGACTATCAGACTCAGGCGAAACTCTGTGTACCGCGATACTTACCAGAGCCGAATAGCCCCGGGATGGCAGACAAGTTAGTTAACATGCTGACTCCGGTGATTGAACTAAACCAAGGGCGATGTTTCTTTTTGTGTACTTCGCACAGCATGATGAAAGAGCTCGGCGAGCGTTTTCGTGAAAGGTTGTCTGTACCGGTTTTGCTTCAAGGGGAAACCAGTAAACAGAAAACCCTTGCTGAGTTTATGGAACTGGGCAACGCCTTGTTAGTCGCGACAGGTGCATTTTGGGAAGGGATTGACGTTAGAGGTGATGCGCTTAGCTGTGTTATCATCGACAAATTGCCTTTTACTGCACCAGACGACCCGCTACTCAAGGCCCGCATCGAAGATTGCCAACTAAAAGGTGGCGATCCTTTTGCTCAGGTACAAATTCCTGATGCGGTGATTACCTTAAAGCAGGGCGTAGGACGATTAATTCGAGATAAGAACGATAAGGGCGCTTTGATTATCTGTGATAATCGCTTAGTGACCCGTGAGTATGGCGGTGTCTTTTTATCGAGCTTGCCGCCAATACCACGTACCCGAGATCTCGGAGTGGTACGAGACTTTCTTGAACAAGTAAATATTTAAACAAAACGATAATTTGAGATATCAATGAGTACTAAGATTCTTGCTCTCGATACAGCAACCGAAAACTGTTCTGTTGCTCTATTAGTGGATGAAAAAGTTTATGTTCGCAGTGAAGTAGCACCGCGTGACCACACGAAAAAAGTATTGCCAATGGTAGATGAGGTACTAAAAGAAGCGGGTTTAACGCTGGCTGATCTGGATGCTTTGGCTTTTGGTCGAGGACCGGGTAGCTTTACTGGTGTTCGCATTGGCATTGGTATTGCACAAGGTTTAGCATTCGGTGCAGATCTGCCTATGATTGGTATTTCTACACTGGAAGCAATGGCACAAGGTGTTTACCGCCAGCATGGTGAAAGCCAAGTCGCGTGTGCGATTGATGCGCGTATGAGCGAAGTTTACTGGGGCCGTTTTACCCGTCAAGAAGATGGCACTTGGACGCAAACCGATGCGGAGTGTGTGACACCACCGCAAACTGCGGCAGACAACAGCCAAGCTGATGAGTCGACATGGTTCACTGCAGGTACGGGGTGGGATGCGTACAGCGAGCAGCTTGAAGGTATCAAGTTTGCGACTGAAAAGAGCACTGTCTTGTTCCCGGATGCGGAAGATATTGTCCAATTGGCAAAGTTCGAACTAGCGAAAAGCAATACGGTTGATGCTGAAGACGCGAGCCCAGTTTATCTACGAGATACCGTTGCTTGGAAAAAGCTACCTGGTAGAGAATAACTCAGATCATTAGATCGCAATATGAACGGATAGTATGGTTTCAATTAATGGATTGCCTCCTTCGTTACCCGGCCCAAATCGTACCAATAAGGCCGGTAAGAAGAATGACGTTAACAAATCTGAAGCTAAAACCTCGGTTGGACAACCAACCAAGGTGGCCAATGCTGTTGCCCATTCTATCCGTCATGTCAACGAATCAGATATACATAAAGCGCAAGTCCAGTACGACTTACCTGAAGGGCGCGGACGTCAGGCGATGCAAGAGTATATGAACGTGATGACTCAGGCGAAGCGAGATGAACTATCACAAATGATCGGTGTCGATATCTATATCTAGCCCTAAGGTATTCAAAGTCTTATGATCCCACGTATCTCTCGATGGTTACTTGTCATCATCAGCGCTGCTTTTCTCTCAGCGTGTAGTTCTCTTCCTGACAACCTTCAATCCGACAATCCTAATATCATTACTGATTATCAACTTTGGCAATCCAATAGCGATGGGAAAAATGAATTGAGGCTTGGTGGCTTAATTGCTGATGTTCAGAATCTTAAAGATAAAACCCGTATTGAAGTGGTGAATCTACCGATTAGTACTTCGGGTAAACCGGATATCAGTCAGGAGCCTCAAGGCCGATTTGTCGCGTATATTGATGGCTTTGCCGACCCTATGACCTTATCGCAAGGTCGCCTGATCTCATTAATCGGTGATAGCAATGGCCGTGAAGAGGGCAAAGTTGGTGAGTTCCAATATGACTTTCCTGTGATGAACGCTAGAGCCTATCACCTTTGGCGGGTCGAAGAACGCGTGATTATTCATGACTTTGATAGCTATTTATATCCTTGTCGTGGGCTTTATTGTCGTGACGCACGCTATGGCACTCGCCAAGGAAAAGTAATCCAAGAAGTGAAGTGATGCGAAATGAAACTCGCCGTGATATTGCCAATGGACATATCGCGGCCATCGAATATGGACAGGCAGAAACGGCCGAACTCACGGTCGTTTTTATTCATGGTTGGCTAGATAACGCAGCCAGTTTCGAAACAGTAATGGACGCATTACATAGCCAAGCGCCGGCTCTTCATCTTTGCGCAATCGATTTACCAGGTCACGGCCTTTCCAGTGCCAAAAATGGCAACAATTTTTACCCTTTTCACGACTATATAGACGATCTTTACCAGTTTTTGGCTAACTTATCGCCAAACAGACTGGTGTTAGTAGGTCATTCTCTTGGTGCTTTGATTGCAAGTTGTTATAGTGCCGCCTTTCCTGAACAAGTCAGCGGATTGGTTCAGATAGAAGGGTATGGTCCTTTGGCAGAAGAACCTCAAAATACCGTCTCTCGTTTAAGAGAGGGGGTGATGAGTCGCCAGAGAATCCGAAGAAAGCCGACTCGTGCAATGCAATCTGTGCAAGAAGCAATAGACAGACGCGCAAAAGTGAATCAGATAGACGCTTCACTGATTGCACCTATCGTAGAGCGTGGCCTCGTTCAGACTAATTCAGGTTGTGAATGGAGACACGACGTTAACTTGCAAAGTCAGTCGCTCTACCGCATGTCGCAACAGCATGCTGATGTGTTTCGTCAACATATTCGTTGTCCGCAACTCATCATCTTAGGAGAGCAAGGCTTTTCTTATTTGCAGTCTTTTCAACATGATGCTTCAGACTCCACTCATATTGAGATGATCGAAGGCGGTCATCATTGTCATCTGCAAGCCCCTTCTAGAGTCGTTAACCTAATTTTTGGCTTAGTTAACAAAATTTAAACAAGTGTTTGAGTGTTTCGTGCTCAAGCGCTGCGCCTGTGCTGTAATAGTCGACATTGAAAATAAGCGTCTTTCCGATGACAGCCAGTTAATTTCGAGGAGTTTTACCGTGGATAAACCTTGGTTATCACGTTATCCAACTGATGTGCCTGAGCATATCAACCCAGACCAATACCCATCTTTGGTGGAAATGTTTGAACAGTCCGTGCAAAAGTTCGCTGACCAGCCTGCATTTATGAACATGGGCTCGGTAATGACTTTCCGCAAACTGGAAGAGCGTAGCCGTGCTTTTGCCGCTTACCTGCAAAATGACCTTAAGCTGCAAAAAGGCGATCGCGTTGCGCTAATGATGCCGAACTTACTGCAATATCCGGTTGCGCTATTCGGTGTTCTTCGCGCTGGTCTTATCGCGGTAAACGTAAACCCGCTTTATACGCCACGTGAACTAGAGCACCAGCTAAACGATTCAGGCGCAAAAGCGATTGTTATTGTCTCTAACTTTGCCAATACACTAGAGCAAGTTGTAGAGAATACACCAGTTAAACATGTAATCCTGACCAGTCTTGGTCAAATGTTACCGCGCGCGAAGGGCACTGTTGTTGACTTCGTGGTGAAGTACGTAAAAGGTATGGTGCCTAAGTATGACCTTCCTGGCGCTATCTCAATGCGTAAAGCGTTGCACAAAGGTCGTCGCCTACAGTACGTGAAGCCATTTATGTCTGGTGATGATATTGCGTTCTTACAATACACTGGTGGTACAACAGGTGTGGCGAAAGGGGCGATCCTAACTCATCGCAATATGATTGCTAACGTGATGCAGGCGAAAGGGGCTTACGGTCCTGTTCTGTCTGAAGGTCGTGAGCTAGTCGTTACTGCATTACCGCTGTATCACGTATTCGCACTGACGGTGAACTGTCTACTGTTTGTGGAAATGGGTGGTCAAAACCTACTGATTACCAACCCGCGTGATATTCCGGGCTTTATCAAAGAGCTGCAGAAATACTCATTCACAGCGATTACCGGTGTAAACACACTGTTTAATGCGCTTGTGAACAACGAAGATTTCCATGAGCTTAACTTTAATAATCTTAAGCTTGCAGTGGGTGGGGGTATGGCGGTTCAACGAGCTGTTGCTGACCAGTGGAAGAAAACGACAGGTATCCACCTATTAGAAGGTTATGGTCTAACTGAGTGTTCGCCACTTGTAACGGGTAACCCATACGATCTCACTGACTATACTGGCGCGATTGGTCTACCTGTACCTTCAACAGAAGTTCGCATTGTGGATGATGAAGGCAACCCTGTACCAAATACAGAGGTCGGTGAGCTACAAGTGCGTGGTCCTCAGGTGATGCAAGGTTACTGGCAACGCCCAGAAGCAACGAAAGAAGTGATTAACGCGGAAGGTTGGTTATCTACGGGTGACATCGTTAAGTTTGATGATGAAGGCTTGATCCATATTGTCGATCGTAAGAAAGATATGATTCTTGTGTCTGGCTTTAACGTTTACCCGAATGAAATCGAAGACGTGGTAGCACTGCACGGTAAAGTGCTAGAAGTGGCGGCGATTGGTCAGCCTCACGAAGTGTCTGGTGAGCTTGTGAAGATTTACGTTGTTAAGCGTGACCCAAGCGTAACGAAAGACGAAATCATCGCTCACTGTCGTCAGCACCTAACAGGTTATAAGGTACCGAAATTGGTTGAGTTCAAAGATGAACTGCCGAAGACCAACGTAGGTAAGATCCTTCGCCGTGTGCTTCGTGAAGAAAATGACGCTAACCTCGCGAAATCGAAGCCGGAACAATAGAGTTACCTAAGCAACGATAATTGAATAATGATAGAATGCCGACAATGACTTGTCGGCATTTTTTATGGCCGCCTACAACCGCTCACAGTGAGAAGTTAGTGAACTATCAAATTATTACCCAATCATCGCAATTGGAAGAGGTGTGTCAAAGCGCACGTAATGTGGATGTCGTGATGCTCGATACGGAGTTTGTCCGTACACGAACATACTATCCGCAACTTGGCTTAATTCAGCTTTACGATGGTGACAAATTATCATTGATCGACCCGACTGTTATTGAAGATATGACGGCGTTCGTTGAGCTGCTTAAAGACACCTCAGTTCTTAAAGTACTGCATGCTTGTGGTGAAGATTTAGAAGTGTTCCACAATAGCTTTGGTTGCTTACCATACCCAATGGTTGATACTCAATTGATGGCGGCATTCCTTGGTCACGGTTTGTCTACGGGCTTCGCTGCACTAGTGGAAAATTACTTAGGCGTCGAATTGGATAAAAGTGAGTCACGTACCGATTGGCTCGCAAGACCGCTTTCAGACAAGCAGCTAGAGTATGCCGCAGCCGATGTGTACTACTTAAAGCCTCTGTATGAACAGTTATTTGAAAAGATCACTCAAGCAGGGTGGTGGGAAGCTGCACAACAAGAGAGCGACCTTGCGGCATCAAAGCGCATCAAAACAGTCAATCATGAGATGGCCTACCTTGATGTTAAAGGTGCTTGGCAGCTTAAGCCGAGTGAACTTGCGATCCTCAAACCGTTGGCCACTTGGCGACTCAAAGAAGCATTGCGTCGAGACTTAGCGCTGAATTTTGTGTTTAAAGAAAATGACCTTCTCACCATCGCTAAGCTAGGTATTCAGAATCGTAACCGTATGGAACAAGAGGGCATGGATCCTCGCTCTGTACAGCGTCACAGCGCACGCATAATCTCTATCGTAAAACAAGCAAGGATGACGCCTGTAGAAGAGTATCCAGAGAAGATAGAGCGCCTTATGGATATGCCTGGTTATAAGCAGAAGTTCAAAGTGCTCAAAGATGAAGTGAAACGCGCGTCTTCTGCGAGCGGTTTAGCGACTGAGTTTTTAGCTTCTAAGAAGCAACTGAATCAGCTAATGAGTTGGGTATGGAAGAAAGACCGCGACCCTGCAAAGCTTCCAGATGTGATGCAAAGTTGGCGATTGGAGTTGTTTGGCGAAAAGTTAAACAAGTTATTGTAACTCGCTCTCTGAATTTGACTGATACTCTCTAGAGATGAATAAAAAGGGCTTCCAATTGGAAGCCCTTAATTTTAATGACTGCTGTGAGCAAAGTCTTAGCTCGACATGACCTTATAGATTGGGTCTTCTGCGTCATTCACCTCAACTAGGCTACCGGCTTTATGCAGAGTTTTAACACAGTCCTGGCTTAGGTGGCGTAGGTGCAGTGTCTTACCAAGTGCAGAGTAGCGTTCAGCAATCGTATCGATCGCTTCGATTGCCGAGTGGTCAGTAACGCGAGAGTTAGCAAAATCGACAATTACGTCTTGCGGGTCATTTGCCGCGTCGAACAGCTCTAGGAAGTTTGCTGTAGAGCCAAAGAATACTGGGCCATTAATCTTGTATACTTTTGAACCCTCATCATTAGTGTGAGTATCAGCATAGATGTGCTTCGCATGCTGCCATGCGAACATAAGTGCAGAAGCGATAACACCAACGAATACGGCAACGGCAAGGTCAGTAAGTACAGTGACAACGGTCACTAGGACGATAACAAAGAAGTCTTGCTTTGGTACTCGGCGCGCAAGCTTGAATGTTGCCCATTCAAATGTACCAATAACTACCATGAACATCACACCAACTAGTGCTGCTAGAGGGATCATTTCAATAAGCGCTGAAGCGAATAGAATGAACATTAGCAGTGCAACAGCAGCGACGATACCTGATAGACGACCACGGCCCCCTGAGTTTACGTTGATCATTGACTGACCGATCATCGCACAACCACCCATAGCGCCAAACACAGAACAAGTCATGTTTGCCATACCTTGACCGATACATTCACGGTTTGACTGGCCGCGAGTGTTGGTCATTTCATCCAGAACTGTCAGTGTTAGTAGTGACTCGATCAGGCCGATAGCCGCAAGGATGATTGCGTATGGCAGGATGATTTGGAATGTTTCTAGCGTAAATGGCACAGTTGGAATAGAGAAGGTTGGTAGAGAGCCAGCTAAAGTCGCTGCTTCATCACCAGACATTGTACGTAGGAAATCCACTACGGTACGTGTTTCAAGATCTAGACCTACCACTAATGCCGTTACTGTTACGATTGCAACCAGAGATGAGGGTACAGCTGTGGTGAACTTAGGCAGGAAGTGGATGATGCCCATTGTCAGAGCAACAAGACCCAGCATCAACATCATTTGATCTTGAGGTAACCAAGTTAGCGCGCCTGTAAGGTCTGGTGCTTTAAATTGGCCTAGCTGAGCGAGGAAGATAACAATAGCGAGACCGTTGACAAAACCGATCATTACCGGGTGTGGAACAATGCGGATAAATTTACCTAGCTTAAAGACGCCGGCAGCTACCTGAATGATACCTGCTAACATTATTGCCGCGAATAGGTACTGAACACCGTGGGTTGCAACTAGAGAAACCATTACGACTGCCATCGCACCCGTCGCACCAGAAATCATACCTGGTCGACCACCGAAGATAGAAGTAATGAGACCTACGATAAATGCTGCGTACAGACCAACCATTGGGTCAACACCAGCAACAAAAGCGAAGGCAACGGCTTCAGGAACAAGAGCGAGCGCTACTGTTAGGCCTGACAACACATCGTTCTTCACAGAGTGTTTAGAAAATTGGGGAAATTCAAACATATTTGCTCAGTTTGGCTAAGTGTTTAAAAGTATTCTGAATTGTATTTAGTCGCCAGCGGGCAAAAATGCAATGTAAAAGAGCAGAAAGACCAAATTCAACAATTCAGATCGAGTCGGCGCATGCTACCGAAAAGTGTGATTAAGTTCAAGATTGATACAGATATCGAACAATAATTGTGATCAATTATTCACAACAAAATTGAGTGGGTTCGTTAGCGGGCTTGTTACAATCTCAATTGTACATTAGATAAAAAAACAGCCTCTAAATAAGAGGCTGTTTATTATCGACTTATAGCAGTACTAGAACTGAGGTTTGGTCATCGCTGCGCCGGCTTGGTTGCTAGCAACTTGGCTACCTGCACCACGTGATTCATAACGCTCAGCTTTGAAAGGTGCTGCATTCACAGTGATCTCTTTCATCTCTGTGTTGCCAGGTGCTTTTGCCATAGCGGCAGAGGCATGACCTTTGAAGCTCTGAGGGACAACAATGTCAGAAGGAGCAGCTTTCGCTTCTTCAACTTTTGTTGTTTCTTCAGCGATGGTTTCAATCACAATAGGAGCTTCAACAACCGATGGTGCTTCAACTACTGGCTCAGGTTTTACTTCAGGAGTAGCAGGAGCAGTAACTTCAGCTTTTGCTTCAACCATAGGTACATCTACTGCAGGCTGTTCGCGACGAACGATTACTTTACCCATTGCCATTTCAGGACAAGCAAAGCCACCTAGTGAAGCCACGTTAGTTTCCACATTCGCTTCTACAGCCGCTGCTTTAACATTGTCTGTCTTCGCTTGCTGCTTAGGTGCTGGTTTAGTGATGCCGTAGCTTGGCATTACTTTACCCATCGCCATTTCAGGAGATGCTACACCACCTTTACGTAGGCGGAATGGGTTAGGGCGACGATCGCGACCGCGACGACGACGTTGACCACTTGCACGTAGGTGACGAGGTGAACGACGGTTACGACGTTGCTTCGGCTGCTCTTCAGATTCTTCAGAAACTGCATTTACTGCTTTTTCTTCAACAGCATCAGCTTTTGCTTCTGACTGAATTTGTTTCGCTTCTTCGTCAGCTTTCGCCTTGTTAGCTTGGTCTTTAACGCGAACTTGTTTAGATAGCTTACGACGTTGACGGCGCTCTTTAACTTTCGCTGCTTTCTCTTCTGCACGCTCTTTACGCGCATCAGGTTTGTCAGTTTGTTGCGCATCTGCTGCCAGTTTTAGACCTTCTTCAGCAACTTTACTAGGCTTAACATCATCACGCTTGTTACGGCGATCTTGTTTCGGCTTACGGTTCTGTTGCTTACGCTCATTTGGCTTCGCTTCGTTCGCTGCTTCATCGCGAGTATTCTTACGCTTGTTATCGCGTTTGTCGTCACGATTCTCGTTGCGATTGTCATTACGATTATCGCGGTTGTTACGGCGACGGTTATCGTTGCGGTTGCGGCGGTTACGGTTATTGCGGTTGCCTTCTTTATGCTCTTTAGGCTTCTGCTCTTCTTTCTTCTCTTCTTCTTTTTCAGAAGAACCGAATAGGAAGCTACCTAGAGCTTTAAAGAAGCGGTTTACCAAGCCAGGCTGGTCGTCTTGAGCGGGTTCGACCTTCGCTTTTTTCGCTGGTGCAGGTTTTGCTGCTGGCGCTGGAGTAGCAGGTGCTGGAGCTGTTTGGTTAGGAGATGCGAAACCTTTCAGTGCAGGTTCTTCGATCTTCTTAGGCTTAGCTTCAACTTCTACAGGCTCTTTACCTTCAGCTTCCTTCATTGCTTCAAGCTTCTTAGGAAGTAGGTAAGAAAGCAGATCAAACTCTTCACCTTCACGAACACGGATAACATCAAAATGCGGTGTTTCCATATCTGAGTTAGGTACAACAGTGATCTTCACTTCTTGAATGCGTTCAATGTGGTTAACTGAACGACGCTTTTCGTTAAGCAGGTAAGACGCGATAGGTACAGGAACAACGGCCAGTACTTGCGCAGTATTATCTTTTAACGCTTCTTCTTCGATAAGGCGAAGAACAGATAGTGCTAATGATTCATTGTCACGAACGACACCAGTACCTGTACAGCGAGGACAGATGTGGTGACTCGCTTCTGCAAGAGATGGGCTCAGACGCTGACGTGACATTTCTAATAGACCAAAACGAGAAATTCGGCCGATTTGTACACGAGCGCGATCCATACGAACAGAATCACGTAGACGGTTTTCAACTTCACGCTGGTGACGCACTGGCGTCATATCGATAAAGTCGATAACAACTAGACCACCTAAGTCACGTAGACGTAGTTGGCGAGCAATTTCTTCAGCAGCTTCTAAGTTAGTATTTAGAGCTGTTTCTTCAATATCACCACCTTTCGTTGCACGAGCAGAGTTGATATCGATAGAAGTTAGCGCTTCAGTTGGGTCGATTACGATTGAACCACCAGAAGGTAGACGAACTTCGCGTTGGAACGCAGATTCGATCTGACTTTCGATTTGGTAGTGGCTAAATAGTGGTACTTCACCATCGTACTTTTTAACGCGGTTGACGAAGTCTGGGCGAACTAGGCTGATGTGCTCAAGTGCGCGCTCATAAATCGTGTTGCTGTCGATAAGGATTTCGCCGATATCGCGACGTAAATAGTCACGGATAGCGCGAACAATCACGTTACTCTCTTGGTGAATCAAAAAAGGTGCAGCGTTAGAGTCAGAAGCTTGCTTGATTGCGCCCCAGTGGTTCAGAAGTACGTTTAAATCCCACTCAAGTTCTTCAGCACTTTTACCAACACCAGCCGTACGTACGATTAGACCCATGCCTTGAGGCAGTTCTAAAGTACTTAATGCAGCTTTAAGTTGAGTACGCTCATCACCTTCGATACGGCGAGAAATACCGCCTGCACGAGGGTTGTTTGGCATAAGAACTAAATAACTACCCGCAAGAGAGATAAACGTAGTAAGAGCTGCGCCCTTGCTACCACGTTCTTCTTTTTCTACTTGTACGATTACTTCTTGGCCTTCAGTTAGCACTTCTTTAATGCTTGGACGGCCTTGGTAGGTATAACCTTCAGGGAAGTATTCGCGGGCAATTTCTTTAAGAGGGAGGAAACCGTGTCTTTCTGCACCATAGTCAACAAAAGCCGCTTCTAGGCTTGGTTCGATGCGTGTGATACGTCCTTTGTAGATATTTGCTTTTTTAGATTCATGACCAGGGCTTTCGATATCTAAATCGTATAAGCGCTGTCCATCAACCAAAGCGACACGCAACTCTTCTTTTTGAGTTGCGTTAATTAACATTCTTTTCATTGATAAATCTCGTTGTCATTCTTTTGTTTTGTTTCTTGTCATTGTGGTCGCGTTCACGGTGCCTGATCCCATGGCTTAATCGTTGCAGCCTCCCGGCTGGAGGGATGCTCTTGGGGCACTTCAGTCTCACAAGCTTTTCTCGTTCAGCTTGTAAGCCGCATAATCGGCGGAAAATACTCAACATGACGTGCGACGAGTAGGGTGACAAGATTGCCAATTCCGAAATGTCTTACGCCGTATGCAGCATTTTGGTAAATTAGCGAGCTACTCATTCTATTGCTCAAAATATGGGAAGGTTTGTTTAAAATGCAACCAACTCATATATTGCAGGTGTGAACTATAGCAGTACCCATTAAACTCAGCAATCTGCTTTATAATAAAACGCTGAAAAAGCTGATTTTATTTTCTATAAGTGTTTGTTTTATCGGTGCTATTGAGCTCTTTTTTGAAAAATGTAATAAATTTGATGGATTTTTATCCGTAGAGGATTTTGAATTCACTCTTATCAAGCTATTTTCCATTTTGTTGCGAAGAAAATGTGATTCTGCGCAAGTTAGGGTGTTAGAATAAACGCATGAGCGAAATTAGAACAAAAGTCCAATTCGTCGACATAGACGAAGATATGGCGGGTCAGCGTATTGATAACTTCTTACGCAACCAATTGAAAAGTATCCCTAAAAGCATGGTTTACCGAATCCTGCGTAAGGGAGAGGTGCGTGTAAATAAAAAACGCATCAAGGCTGAGTACAAGCTTAAAGCGGGCGATTTGGTTCGTATCCCGCCTGTGACCATCGAAGAGAAACCGGAAGAAGCGGCCCCGAGCACTAAGCTGAATAAGGTAGCAGAACTAGAGCATATGATTATCCATGAAGATGACCATATGCTGATACTCAATAAACCTTCAGGTACAGCGGTTCATGGTGGTAGTGGCTTAAAGTTCGGTGCAATCGAAGCGTTAAGAGCACTTCGACCTGAGGCGAGATTCTTAGAGCTTGTACACCGTATTGACCGAGATACTTCCGGTATTCTACTGGTAGCGAAAAAGCGTTCTGCGTTGCGCCATCTCCAAGCCCAGTTCCGGGAAAAGACCGTGAAGAAGTTTTACTTCGCGTTGGTGATGGGCCAATGGAAAACCAATTGCAAAGTGGTCAATGCGCCACTGTTGAAAAATGAAGTGAACAGCATTGTACGTGTTAACCCGAAGGGAAAACCGTCAGAGACTCGTTTTAAAATTCTGGAAAAGTTTGCCGATGCGACCTTAATTCAAGCGAGTCCTATTACAGGGCGAACTCACCAGATACGTGTCCATACCCAATATGTCGGTCACCCGATTGCGTGGGATGACCGTTATGGTGATCGCCGCTTTGATGCTTACACTGGGCAAGTTGGGTTAGATCGTCTGTTCTTACACGCGGCGAATATTAAATTCCAACACCCATCGAATGATGAGTGGATGGAGATTAATGCGCCAATGGAGCCTAAGTTAGAGAAAGCATTGGCTGGGCTGCGTAAGCTATAAAACGTCATTCTATAGAGTGACGAAGGTGCGAGTAGGGAATCTCTTGAGGTTTTCGACTCGCTTCTGGAGATCCCCAACTCGTTCGTCCCTCGCTCTCGAGGGTGACGACAATTCATTAAAGCACTTCAAACCCTTGTGCTTCGAGCATATCAATTAAGTCTATCAACGGCAGTCCGACCAAAGTGTTTGGATCCTTGCCTTCCAACCGTTCAAACAGTGCGATTCCTAGCCCTTCACTTTTAAAGCTACCGGCGCAAAAGAACGGCTCTTCTTTATCTACATAATTGGCGATTTGCTTTGCAGTCAGTTGACGGAAATGAACCGTACAAGTATCAACTTTTACCTCGGTTTCATTAGTGTGCGAATTATACAGAGCTAGACCCGTATAAAACTGAATGGATTGACCGCTTTGCTGAGTGAGCTGCTCGATGGCTTTATCACGAGTGTGAGGTTTACCGATGATTTTACCGTTGATCACACAAACTTGATCGCTACCTATCACTAAGCTCGGTTTTGTTAGTGGGCATGACTGCGCTTTGCCTTTAGCGAGGCGCGTTACTAGCTCGATTGGACTCTCATTGTCTAATGGAGTCTCATCAAACTCGGGTGATGCGGTCTCAAACTCTACTGCTAGTTTATTGAGCAGTTGTCTGCGGTATGGTGAGGTTGAGGCTAAAACTAGTTGGTAATTCTGCATTTTAATTTACAATCTAACGGCGGGTTAGTGTGAGCTTAATCGATATTATGGTTGTGATACTAGCTCTCTCGCTGATAAGGAAAAAAAGTCCAACTTTTTACCCTTTTTCTTTGACTATAAACGATTTGGAAGATAGAATTCGCGCCCTATGCAAAAGGTAAAAATACCGCGTACGATTGATCCGACACGCGCAGCTCAAAAGCGACTAGATGTTGAAGGTATTATTCAAGTTAGTCTCTTTAAGCGCTTATTGGAATCAGTTGAAGGCGTTAAACGCGACGCCCAAGTGTCACTGTCATTTGACTTAGATGAGCAGCGGCTCGTTGTTATCTCTGGTAAAGCTAACATCGTAGTCGACGTAGAGTGTCAGCGCTGTAATGAGGTTTTCGCACATGAGTGCGATGTCCAATTCACCTACACACCGTATCGCGGTGAAAGGACTGAAGAGGAAGCACCGGAAGAGTACGATTTGGTAGATCTGAACGAGTACGGTGAGTTAGACCTAATACAGTTAGTTGAAGACGAGTTCATTCTAAACTTGCCTCAAATAGCAATGCACGAAGAAGCGGACTGTAGCGTTGATTCAGATAATATGGTGTTTGGTGAGATTCCAGAAGAAATTGTGGAAGAAGAGAAGCCGAATCCATTTGACGTTTTAAAAAGCTTAAAGAAGTAATTCTTTAATACTTACATAGGAGTAGGGTCAATGGCCGTACAAAAGAGCAAGAAATCACGTTCAATGCGTGGTATGCGTCGTTCACACGATGCCCTAACTACAGCAGCACTTTCTGTAGACGCAACTTCAGGTGAAACTCACCTACGTCACAACGTAACTGCTGAAGGTTACTACCGTGGCAAAAAGGTTATCAACAAGTAAGGTTGACCTTTGCAAAATATAACCGTTGCACTTGATGCAATGGGCGGGGACTTCGGTCCTCGCGTCACAGTGCCTGCCGCCGTGCAGGCACTGTCGCATTTCCCAGAGCTAAAAGTGATTCTTATTGGTGATCAATCTCAGATCACGTCTCAATTATCTTCGCTTGGTTTTAAGACGAATCCTCGTTTGAGTATTCAACACACAGACCGAGTGATCTCTAATTCCGAAAAGCCTTCTCTCGCATTAAGAAACAGTCAAGGCAGTTCCATGGGGACCTCGATTGAGCTCGTGGCTGATAAACAAGCTGATGCTTGTGTTAGTTGCGGTAATACTGGCGCTTTAATGGCTTTGTCTCGATTTAAACTCAAGCTACTGCCTGGTATTGAACGCCCTGCGCTTATTTCTGCTTTACCCACCGCCTCTGGTGGGCATACCTGGATGCTAGATTTAGGTGCGAATGTTTCCAGTGATGCAGACTCTTTATTTCAGTTTGCCATCATGGGCAGTGCATTGGCAGAGCAATATCTACAACGACCACCGAGAGTCGCAATTCTCAACATAGGTGCTGAAGAAATAAAAGGTAATGATCTTGTCAAGCGCTGTGCTGAAATGCTGTCTCAAACCAAATCGGTAAATTATGTTGGCTATATTGAAGGAAACCAACTTCTTCATGATGCTGCAGATGTCGTTGTTTGTGATGGTTTTGTCGGAAACGTCTGTCTGAAGGCGTGCGAGGGGACAGCCCAACTGTTTATAGATAAGTTGAAATCACACATGCTGGCCTCATCTGTAAAGGGTTGGATTGCAAGAAAATTATTTTCTAGCTTATTTAATGAGCTAAAAACATTGAACCCCGACCAGTATAATGGCGCAAGTTTGCTAGGATTGCGCGGCATTGTCATAAAAAGCCACGGAAGTGCTGATGTAGACGCAGTCATCAATGCAATTGGTGAGGCGCTGCATGAGGTCCAACGACAAGTACCAAACCGTATTAGCGATCGTTTGGAAGCGGTTTTACTCGAGAGGCATTATTAGTCTTCATGTATAGCAAAATTTTAGGTACTGGCAGCTACCTGCCATCTCAGGTGCGTTCAAACGCAGACCTAGAGAAAATGGTAGATACAAGTGATGAGTGGATTGTAACTCGTACTGGTATTAAAGAACGTCGCATTGCTGCTGAAAATGAAACAGTAGCCGACATGGGTTACTTAGCTGCGAAAAACGCGATTGAAATGGCGGGCATTGATAAGGACGATATCGATCTTATTATTGTTGCTACCACTAGCGGCAGCCATACATTCCCGTCATCTGCGTGTCAGGTTCAGGCTAAGCTTGAGATCAAAGGCTGTCCCGCGTTTGATCTAGCAGCGGCTTGTTCAGGGTTTGTTTACGCATTGTCAGTGGCTGATCAGCATATTAAATCGGGCATGTGCAAAAATGTGCTTGTTATTGGTGCCGATGCGCTCTCTAAAACTTGTGACCCTACAGACCGTTCTACCATCATTCTATTCGGTGATGCAGCGGGCGCAGTTGTGGTCGGTCAAAGTGACGAGCCGGGCATACTATCAACACACATTTATTCAGATGGTCGATTCGGTGAGCTACTAAGCCTTGAAGTACCTGAGCGCGGTAAAGATGCGGACAAATGGTTACACATGGCTGGTAATGAAGTATTCAAAGTAGCGGTAACACAACTGTCTAGGCTAGTTAAAGATACGCTTGCTGCAAATGACATGCACAAGTCCGAGCTAGATTGGTTAGTACCACACCAAGCCAACTACCGGATTATTTCGGCGACGGCGAAAAAACTGTCAATGTCATTAGACCAAGTGGTAATCACTCTTGATAAGCATGGCAACACTTCTGCGGCGACTGTTCCTACAGCGTTAGATGAAGCAGTACGAGACGGTCGTATTAAGCGTGGTCAAACCTTACTACTAGAAGCGTTTGGTGGCGGCTTCACTTGGGGCTCAGCTCTAGTTAAGTTCTAAGTTTTAATATCAAGATTTAAATTTAAGATGCCCCACGGCATCTTATCTTTCTTACTTTGTTTTAAGGAAACGAAAATGAGCAAGTTTGCTATTGTATTTCCAGGTCAAGGTTCACAAGTTGTCGGTATGCTTGCTGAGCTTGGCGAGCAGTATGACGTAGTTAAACAAACATTTGCTGAAGCGTCTGACGCTCTAGGCTATGACCTTTGGGCATTGGTTCAAAATGGTCCTGCTGAAGATCTTAATCAAACGCATCGTACTCAACCAGCATTGCTAGCATCTTCTGTTGCTATTTGGCGTGTATGGCAAGAGCTTGACCTTGAGCAACCAGCAAACCTAGCGGGTCACAGTCTAGGTGAATATTCAGCATTAGTATGTGCTGGCGTTATCGATTTTAAAGAAGCGATCAAACTGGTTCAGCTTCGTGGTCAACTAATGCAAGAGGCGGTCCCTGCTGGTACTGGTGCAATGTTCGCAATCATTGGTCTTGATGACGAGTCTATTGCTAAAGCGTGTGAAGAAGCAGCACAAGGTGAAGTTGTTTCACCAGTAAACTTCAACTCTCCAGGTCAGGTGGTTATCGCAGGTAGCAAAGACGCTGTAGAGCGTGCTGGCGCACTATGTAAAGAAGCGGGCGCTAAGCGTGCACTTCCTTTACCAGTTTCAGTTCCTTCACACTGTGCGTTGATGAAGCCGGCAGCTGACAAGCTAGCGGTGGCACTAGAAGAATTAGAATTCAATGCCCCTCAACTTCCAGTAATCAACAACGTTGACGTGGTCGCTGAAACGGATCCTGCAAAAATTAAAGACGCACTTGTACGTCAGCTATACAGCCCAGTTCGTTGGACTGAAAGCGTGCAGCTAATGAGCGAGCAAGGTGTAGAGAAACTTCTTGAACTTGGTCCAGGTAAAGTTCTAACTGGCCTAACAAAACGAATTGTTAAGACACTAAGTGGCGCGGCAGTAAACGATGTTGCATCTCTAGACGCCGCTAAGTAATTTAAGAACATAGGAATAACGAACATGATGAACCTAGAAGGTAAGATTGCGCTAGTTACTGGTGCAAGCCGTGGTATCGGTCGTGCTATCGCTGAGCTGCTTGTAGAGCGTGGTGCGACAGTAATTGGTACTGCAACTTCTGAAGGTGGCGCGGCTGCAATCAGTGAGTACCTTGGTGAGAACGGTAAGGGTCTTGCTCTAAACGTAACAGATGTTGAGTCTATCGAAGCAACACTGAAGACTATCAGCGATGAGTTTGGTGCGATTGATATCCTAGTGAACAACGCAGGTATCACACGCGACAACCTACTTATGCGTATGAAAGATTCAGAGTGGGATGACATCATCGACACTAACTTAACGCCAATCTTCCGTATGTCTAAAGCGGTTCTACGTGGCATGATGAAAAAACGCGCTGGTCGCATCATCAACGTAGGTTCGGTTGTTGGTACTATGGGTAATGCAGGTCAGGCTAACTATGCAGCAGCAAAAGCAGGCGTAATTGGTTTCACTAAATCTATGGCTCGTGAAGTTGCTTCTCGTGGCGTTACTGTGAACACAGTAGCACCTGGTTTTATCGAAACAGATATGACTAAAGCACTGAATGATGACCAACGTGCAGCGACTCTATCTAACGTTCCAGCAGGTCGTCTAGGTGACCCACGTGAAATTGCTTCAGCAGTTGTATTCCTAGCTTCTCCTGAAGCTGCGTACATTACTGGTGAGACTTTGCATGTAAATGGCGGTATGTACATGGTGTAAAACGCTTTCGTAGAGATATTTGTGAACTTTTACATTAATTTTCACTCAAATCTCTGTAATCGTGTTAATTTGCACTTAATGTCGTCAACTAGGCTATTTTTTGTAAGGAAAGTAGCCTATAGTTTGAGATTGTTGACACTATCTTGCACAAGATTTGTGCATGATTTAAGTCAAAAATGTATTGAATTTCGGTTAAAATCGCTAAAATTGTGGTTTGACCAGCAAGGTCCCTCTTGCAACTTTCAGTAGTTCGAATAAACTACTGAATCATCGCATTGAGCGAAATCTGTAAAGGAAAAGAAAAAATGAGCAACATCGAAGAACGCGTAAAGAAAATCATTGTTGAACAGCTAGGTGTAGACGAAGCTGAAGTTAAAAACGAAGCTTCATTCGTTGATGATCTAGGTGCTGATTCTCTAGACACTGTTGAACTAGTAATGGCTCTAGAAGAAGAATTCGACACTGAGATTCCAGACGAAGAAGCTGAGAAAATCACTACTGTTCAAGCTGCAATCGACTACGTAAACAGCGCTCAGTAATATCTCTCCCAGGCGGCCTTCTGGCCGCCTGTGTTCTTTTAAACCCTTCTATCCTTCCATAGAATCATTTCATTTTCCGGAGAATAATATCGTGTCCAAGCGTCGTGTTGTTGTCACTGGCATGGGTATGTTGTCACCGGTAGGCAACACCGTAGAATCATCTTGGAAAGCCCTGCTTGCAGGTCAAAGTGGTATTGTTAATATCGAACACTTTGATGCTGAAAACTTCTCAACTCGCTTTGCGGGTCTTGTTAAAGATTTTGACTGTACAGAATACATGTCAAAGAAAGATGCACGTAAAATGGATCTATTTATCCAGTACGGCATTGCGGCGGGTATCCAAGCTCTAGATGACTCTGGTTTACAAATCAACGAAGAAAACGCACCACGTGTTGGTGTTGCAATCGGTTCAGGCATTGGTGGTCTAGAACTGATTGAAACTGGCCACACTGCGCTAGTTGGAAAGGGCCCTCGTAAGGTTAGCCCGTTCTTCGTTCCATCAACCATCGTTAACATGGTTGCAGGTAACTTATCTATTATGCGTGGTCTTCGCGGTCCTAACATCGCGATCTCGACGGCGTGTACAACAGGTCTTCACAACATCGGTCACGCGGCGCGTATGATTGCATACGGCGACGCAGACGCAATGGTTGCTGGTGGCGCAGAGAAAGCATCTACTCCACTAGGTATGGCTGGTTTTGGCGCAGCTAAAGCATTGTCTACTCGCAATGAAGAACCTCAAAAAGCTTCACGCCCATGGGACGTAGACCGTGATGGTTTCGTTTTGGGTGATGGCGCAGGCATGATGGTTCTTGAAGAGTATGAACACGCAAAAGCTCGTGGCGCTAAGATCTACGCTGAACTTGTTGGTTTCGGTATGTCTGGTGATGCTTACCACATGACTTCTCCTTCTGAAGATGGTTCTGGTGGTGCACTGGCAATGGAAGCGGCAATGCGTGACGCAGGTATCGTTGGTACTCAAGTTGGTTACGTGAACGCTCACGGTACCTCTACGCCAGCCGGTGATGTTGCAGAGATTAAAGGCGTTCGCCGTGCTCTAGGTGAAGAAGGCGTTAAACAGGTTAAAGTTTCATCAACGAAATCTATGACTGGTCACCTACTTGGTGCAGCAGGCTCGGTTGAAGCGATCATTACTGTTATGTCTTTGGTTGACCAGATTGTTCCACCAACAATCAACCTAGATAACCGAGCTGAAGGTCTTGAAGATATCGATTTAGTTCCGCATACAGCGAAAGAAGTTCAAATGGATTACGCTATTTGTAACTCATTCGGCTTTGGCGGTACTAACGGCTCTCTAGTATTTAAAAAAATCTAAAGAACTGTTTAACTGAGTCTAATTAAACGGCTTAATGCTTTGGCATTAAGCCGTTTTGTTATTTAATACCCTTATAAATTCAATTTAAGGACTCGCGATGTTTTGGCTTAATGGAAAACCGGCTGACTCAGTTTCATTGTCTGACCGTTCATTTCAATATGGCGATGGTTGTTTTACAACCATGCTGACACGTGGCGGTCGTATTCAGAATTGGTCAAGGCACGTAGAGAGAATGAATGCCTGTTTGGACTTGCTTGCTATACCTCGGCCCGATTGGAATCAAGTAGAGCATTGGTTGCAGCACGCTATTAAGCCAGACACCAAAGCAGGCCTGAAACTGCATATTAGTCGCGGGGAAGGGGGAAGGGGATATAGCCCTACTCAAGTAGCCTCACCAAATGTTACTATTAGCGACTTTATTTATCCTCCTCACTATGAACAATGGCTGAGTCGAGGATTAGAGCTTGGAATCTGTCGTACTCGACTTGGTCACAATCCATTACTTGCCGGACACAAACACAACAACCGCCTTGAACAAGTTCTCGCAAAAGCGGAGCTCGATGACGGTGGGAATGCCGACGGCGTTGTTCTTGATATTCGTGACTATGTTGTCGAAACAACGATGGCGAATCTATTTTGGGTTAAAGATTCGACATTGTTTACCCCTGATCTTCGAAATGCAGGGGTCAATGGTGTGATGAGACGAATTGTATTAGAGCAGGCAAAGAGACTGCCGCTCGAAACTTCAATTGGCCACTTTCAACTTGAAGAGTTACTGTCAGCTAATGAAGTGTTTGTCTCAAACTCTGTGCTTGGTGTTGCTCCAATTACTCGTATTGGTTCGACAAGCTTTGATATTGGAAAAATTACAAAACGAATTCAGGAGATGATCGACTCGTGATCAAGAAAATCACTCTATTTTTGCTTTTGGTTGCTGGCGTGGCCGCAGGAGGTTACTTCTACGTTGCTCAGCAGATAGAGCAATATGTTAGCCAACCACTTCAACTTGAAGAACCACAAATCTTTACAATCGAATCTGGAACTAGCTTCAATCGTGTGTTGGCAAGTTTAACCAGTGCCGGGTTTATTGAAAGTAACGATATGCTGAAATTGGTTCGCCGTTTTCACCCAGAGCTGACTCAACTTAAAGCCGGTACTTACTTGATTGAGCCTAAGTTGACTTTAAGAGACGTGCTTGAAGAGTTTAAACAAGGTAAAGAGCATCAGTTTTCGATTACCTTTGTTGAAGGGTCGACATTTAAAGAGTGGCGCGAAACTTTAGAAAGCTCCCCATATTTGGAACATGAATTACAAGGTCTAACAGAAGCAGATATTGCCAAGCTGTTGGGCTCTGAGCACGAAAAGCTTGAAGGGTTACTACTTGCAGAAACGTATCACTATACCTTGGGTGCATCTGACCTTGATATCTTGAAACGTGCAGCGAGTAAGCTGCAAGCAGTATTAGATGAGCAATGGGCACAACGCCAAGACAAGCTGCCATTAAAATCGGCTTATGAAGCACTAATCCTTGCCTCAATTATCGAAAAAGAGACCGCGGTTGACTCTGAACGTGAACGCGTTGCGTCTGTGTTCGTTAACCGCCTTAATAAGCGTATGCGTCTGCAGACCGATCCGACGGTCATTTATGGTATGGGTGATAATTACCATGGCAACATTCGCAAGAAAGACTTACGCACACCAACACCATACAATACCTACACTATTTTTGGTTTGCCACCAACGCCAATTGCTATGCCGGGTGAAGCGTCAATAGCAGCTGCTCTCAATCCTGAAGAGAGTAACTACCTTTACTTTGTTGCTAGCGGCAAAGGCGGACACGTATTTTCCAAATCTTTAGCTGAGCATAATCGCGCAGTTCGAGCGTACTTAAAACAACTAAGAAGCAACAAATGACAAACGCTAAATTCATCGTAATCGAAGGCCTTGAAGGCGCAGGAAAAAGTTCAGCAATTAATGCGGTACTAGAGACACTGAAGCAATCAGGTGTTGATGCGATTACCAATACTCGTGAGCCAGGCGGAACCGCACTTGCCGAAAAACTAAGAACATTAGTTAAGCAAGAGCATGAAGGTGAGCAACTTCAGGATATGACGGAGCTTCTTTTAATGTATGCGGCTCGCGTTCAGTTAGTTGAGAACGTTATTAAGCCAGCACTCGCGACAGGCACTTGGGTTGTTGGCGATCGTCATGATATGTCATCGCAGGCTTATCAAGGTGGTGGGCGTCAGATACCAGCAGAAACGATGTTAGCGCTAAAGAAAACTACGCTAGGTGATTTTAAGCCGGACTTAACCATCTATCTTGATATCGACCCACGTGTAGGTTTAGAGCGTGCTCGTGGCCGTGGGGAACTAGACCGTATTGAGAAGATGGATATGAGCTTCTTTGATCGTACTCGTGAGCGTTACCTGCAACTCGCTGAGCAAGATGAATCGGTCATTGTTGTGAATGCTGAACAACAAATTGATAAAGTAACGGCCGATATTTCTAACGTGTTAACCACTTGGATGAAAGCGTAAGTGATGAATGAGCTATACCCTTGGCTAATGCCCTTGTGGACAGAATGGCAAGCAAACTTGCAAGCAGATCGTTTTTCAAACGCCTCTTTGCTGATTGCCGAAGAGGGAATGGGTTCATCACATCTTGTTGATGCCTTTAGCAAAGCTGTTATGTGTCAAAATTACCCAGCAGAGGCTTGTGGCTTTTGTCACGGTTGTCAGCTAATGAGCTCTTCGAGTCATCCTGATTTTCACGTGATCAAGCCAGAAAAAGAAGGCAAAGCTATTACGGTAGAGCAGATTCGCCAGTGTAATCGCATTGCTCAGGAGTCATCTCAGTTGTCTGGGGTGCGATTGTTTGTCATTGAACCGGCTGAAGCCATGAATGAGTCAGCGGCCAACGCGTTGTTAAAAACATTGGAAGAGCCGTCGTCGACTTGTATGTTCTTGTTGGTCGCACATCGAGCTAGTTCTCTGTTGCCGACCATTACCAGTCGTTGTCAGCAGTGGCATTTAACGCCGCCTAATTCTGAAACGGTCGCACAGTGGCTTTCTTCTCAATATAGTGGCGACGTACCTTTGTATGCTGCTCATATTAATGGCAATGCACCTTTAGCTGCGCTCGATTTTATCCAGCAAGATAAAGTCAGCCGTTATAGCTCGATTGAGAATGATTTTATTGCACTGTGTCAGCAGCAATCAGATGCGGTTAAGTTAGCCAAAGAGTTAGCGACAGAACCTCAAGAGTTACTCAGTTGGTTGTGGTACTTATTGTCTGATGCGCAAAAGGTCCACTATGGGCTCGCCTTGCCATCTTTTGTGCCTGGAGCGGCAAAGTTGGCGCAAGTTTGTGACTATTCAAAGCTATACTCTCAATCGCAAGCGCTTTTAAAACTGTTAGATCAGCTAAGATTACACACAGGGTTAAATGCAGAGCTTCTTATCCTAGATTGGTTATTTAAATTTTACGAGGAAACATGTTCGTAGATTCTCACTGTCATTTAGACAAATTGGACTATCAAGAGTTACACGAAGGTATTGCTGATGTTGTTGCCAAAGCGAAGGCGGCCAATGTCACGGAGCTTTTATCTGTTGGTGTTACCTTAGATTCGTTTCCTAACATGATGGAGATGATTGAACCGTTTGATAACGTCTACGCTTCTTGTGGTGTGCATCCATTGGATGTAGAAAGTGATTTTGCATTAGACCGATTACATGAATATGCGGCTCATTCACGTGTTGTTGCAATCGGTGAGACAGGGCTGGATTACCACTACCAACCGGAAACAGCGGATTTACAGAAATTGCGCTTCGAACAGCAAGTGGAGTTAGCAGTAAAGCTGAACAAGCCATTGATCATTCATACGCGCAATGCTCGCCAAGATACATTGGATATCTTAAGAAATGGTGGCGCAGATAAATGTGGTGGTGTGATTCACTGTTTTACCGAAGATTTGCCTTTCGCTGAAGCCACGATGGAATTAGGTTTCTATATTTCGATTTCTGGTATCGTGACTTTCAGGCAAGCGACAGAACTGAAAGAAGTGGTGAAAGCACTGCCGTTAGAGAGACTACTGATCGAGACTGACTCTCCCTATCTAGCACCTGTTCCTCACCGAGGTAAACAGAACCAGCCAGCTTATGTTGTCGAGGTCGCTTCCTATATCGCACAGCTAAAAGGGTGCTCGCTAGGAGAAGTTGGACAGAAAACCAGCGAAAATTTTAGAAATCTTTTTTTTAGATAAAAAATTAAATTATAGAGAAAAAGGGGCCTTAGCCCCTTTTTTTTGTAATCAAACTCACGCGCAAGCGTTTAACTCGTCTTGTTTACTAAAAATGTTGAACTTGAGAGCCTAAAAAGCATCCCTTGTAATTTTGTTACATGAAATAACAACTGCATCTATTTTATTTACTCGTCGAAATTAATGCTTTGGTTGATTATTTTGTTATTAATCAGGGGGTTATGTTGTTGTAATCCATTTCAAAGCCAAGTTTGGATTGTGATCTATCTATTAGTTTGAAACTAAATACCGTAACTCGCTAGAAAGTATTGTCACCCGCAATATATATTTAGAGCCAGAAATTATAGTGACATAAGTGGTTACATTTTTTCAGGGTGCTAACATTTAAGGCTACGGGGGTGTGCCGTTAGAGCCCAATAAATCTTATAAACTTTTCAGGAGCATAAACATGTTTAAGAACCTTTTTGCTAATCTGCAGAAAGTTGGTAAAGCTCTGATGCTACCAGTATCAGTGTTACCAGTTGCAGGTATATTACTAGGTGTTGGTGCTGCACACCTAAGCTTCATTCCAGAGGTTGTTTCTAACCTAATGGAACAAGCGGGTGGTTCAGTATTCGGCCAAATGGCACTTCTATTTGCTGTTGGTGTAGCGCTTGGCTTCACAAACAACGACGGTGTAGCAGGTCTTGCTGCAATCGTTGGTTACGGCATCATGACAGCAACGCTTGGCGTTATGGCTGGCATCATGGGTGTTGAGAAAATCGATACAGGTGTACTAGGTGGTATCCTTGTCGGTGGTGTTGCTGCTTGGGCATTCAACCGTTTCTTCAAAATCCAACTTCCAGAGTACCTTGGCTTCTTCGCTGGTAAGCGTGCTGTGCCAATCATCACTGGTTTCGCTGCGATCATCCTAGGTGTCGTACTTTCTATTGTATGGCCACCAATCGGCGGTGCAATCTCTGCATTCTCTGACTGGGCTGCGCACCAAAACCCACAACTTGCGTTCGGTATTTACGGCGTAGTTGAGCGCTCTTTAATCCCATTCGGTCTACACCACGTATGGAATGTACCATTCTTCTTCGAAGCAGGCACTTGTGTGAACGCTGCTGGCGAAACTCAACACGGCGTACTAACTTGTTACCTAGTTGCTGATGACGCATCTCGTGCTGCTGGTAATGGCTTCGGTCAGCTAGCGGGTGGTTACATGTTCAAGATGTTTGGTCTACCAGCTGCTGCTATTGCTATCGCTCACTCTGCTAAGCCAGAAAACCGCGCGAAAGTAATGGGTATCATGGCTTCTGCTGCACTGACTTCGTTCCTAACAGGTATCACTGAGCCAATCGAATTCTCATTCCTATTCGTAGCTCCTGTACTTTACGGTATCCACGCTCTACTTGCGGGTTCTGCTTACGTTGTTGCTAACACTCTAGGCTTCGTACACGGCACTTCATTCTCACACGGTCTAATCGACTTCCTAGTTCTTTCTGGCCACGCTCAGAAGATGGGTCTGATGGTTGTGACGGGTCTTGTTTACGCTGCAATCTACTACGTAGTGTTCCGTACTGTAATCAAAGCTATGGACCTTAAAACTCCAGGCCGTGAAGATGAATCTGAAGAAGCAGTAGTGACTTCTGGTTCTGATATGGCAGGTGAGCTAGTTGCAGCATTCGGCGGCAAAGCAAACATCACAGGTCTAGACGCATGTATCACTCGTCTGCGTGTAGCAGTTGCAGATACTGAAGCTGTTGACCAAGACAGACTAAAACAACTAGGCGCAGCAGGCGTAGTCGTTGTAGCCGGTGGTGTTCAGGCTATCTTCGGTACTAAGTCTGACAACCTGAAAACAGAAATGGATGAGTGGATCCGTAACCACGGTTAATCTCTTTCTCATCTGATTGATAAAAAGGAGGCTTCGGCCTCCTTTTTTGTTTTTTGTTCATACAGAAGTGTCATACCTTAGAGAGACGAAGGAGTGAGTAGGGAACCTCTGTTTTTGAGCACCTGGCTTGAGAGAGCCCTAACTCGGTCGCCCCTTCCTCTTGAGGGTGACCGTTTCAATGGCTAAAATCTAGAGTTTGATATTGCAAACTCACTTTCTACACTGAGCTTCGCCTCAGTTTTCTCACTTTTTCCTGACATCCTTTTCCTACATATTTGGATAATTGTACGCTGTTTTATTTTGTGTATAGGAAAAGCCCAATATGAAAAACTCAGGTTTACTACTCGGTGCGGCGGTTTTGGTCACAGCGGTAAGCTCATCAGTGTATGCAGAGCAACTGCAGTCGAAAGACATCTCGGCAGGGCTAGCAATTGATCAGGGGCTCAGCGCAGTGTTAGAACTTGATAATACTTATCGCTTTACGCTCGGCAATGACGGTGCTGCGTTTGACTACATTCTGAAAAGAGGGCAATTTGATGCCAATACCCCAGTGTCTTGGTATGTCGGTGTTGGTGGTTGGAGTGAGTGGGACCACAAAGAGTTTGGTGCTCGTGTGCCGCTAGGGGTGAAGTGGGATATTAGCAAGGGTTGGGAGATGTATGGGCAGTTACACCCAGAGCTCAACCTATACACAGGACCTGAACTTCAAATAGGCGCTGCGCTAGGTATCAAATATTCATTCTAGCTAAGTTGCAAGTAACAAAGGGCCAACTGGTGTGGCCCTTGGTTATTCTTCATGACAATCGACTAAAAAGACCAAGTAAGTCCGAGGTTCGCTGCGAACTGATTCATCCAATCGGTCTTGAACTTAACCACACAAGAGCTATCGCCACCCGCGGGCAGATTACAAATGCCATTGGTTTCATTGTCGACCACAGTACCAAGCCAGCGCAATTGAGTATTAAGTGCTAGCGAGTCACTGAATTGATACTCAAAGCCACCAAATATACTGGCTGAGAATCCCCATTCATCCTTGACCCAGTCAGCATCGACATATGAAGCTCCTATACCTACTCCTAAGTAAGACTGCCATTTATCTTGCACGGGGTAATAGACGCTACTTTGAAAGTGTAGATAGTGGATCGAAGAGTCTAGATTAACGTTTTCCACCTCTGAACGTTGATTGGCGTAAAACAGCCCTATTCGTCCCTTGTCGACATCGGTCTCCAGCGATAGCGCATAGCTTTCTGAAGCCTCCAAATCGAGCTCATTCTGGTTCTGATCTTCGACGCTCCCTCCAAAGGTATAACCTAGCCAAGGGGACAAGTAAGTATCGGCCTGAACCAAAGGGCTAACACCTGCAATCAAGATCGGAAAAAATAATCGGGAGATGGTATTCATTTTTTGCCCCTTTCAGCGTTTTGAAAGCTAAGTGTGATGCTAACGCCATAATTCCGCACGAAAAATGCGTATTAATTGAAGATACCTCACATAGATGTTATTACTTTGTTAAACAACGAGGAGGTGTCTATGGAACACGATCTAAAATATGCCCTACTGATCACGGCTGCCGCTTTCGCAGTTATTCTTGGCTTTGCCTTGATTGCAGTAACAACTGTCTAGGAATGCCATGAAAAATTGCGGTGTCGTGACTAATACCGCTGTACAGTTTGATGCTGAACGACTAAAAAAATACACTGGCGGTAAAAATGCTCTGGTTGCACAAGGTGGTGGCCAACGGGGAATTTTTACTTCCGGTGTACTTGATGCCTTTCTTCTTGCCAACTTCGACCCTTTTCACTCCTTCTATGGCACTTCCGCCGGTGCGATGAATCTATGTGCATTCCTTTGTCGCCAGAATGGTATAGGACGCTCGTTTATTCTCGACCTCACGACTGATTCTGAGTTCTTTAACCTATTTCGTTATATTCGCCGTAAGCAATATATGGGCATGGACTGGGCACTAGAAAAAATTTGCGATTATCCGTATCGGTTAGATATTGATATGGGACGTAAGATTTTGTCTGGCCGAGAGGCGTATGCCGCAGTGACCGATACCAATCGTTTATCCGATCACTACCTACCGATGTTACAAGATGACTGGAGGCGAGTGCTTCTTGCCACTTGCGCTATTCCTCGGCTTTACCCTGAACCTATTTTGTTCCCTCATGGTGAATATGTTGATGGCGGTGTATCGGCATCAATTCCAGTGCAAGAAGCGTGGCGTAAAGAAGCGCGTTGCATTGTGGTGATAAGAACGGAAGGGGAAGACCTCATTACCAATTCTGAAGAGGTTAATCAAGAGCCTGCAGTAGAGTGGTTGCGTGACTCGTTTAATGTTATCCAAGGGCACTGGCAAGATAAACTGGGTCAGTGGAAACAAGACTGGAGTAGTTTTTTCAACGAGCAAGTGGAGCGCTCTCGTCTAGAGAAAAGTGAGCATACGCATCTTGAGTTACTCAATGGCGGTCGTTGGCTTTTCGGCGCCGATGATATTTATCGGTTGAGTCATCTTATTGGTGATAAGTTTGAGTCCGGATTAGCGGATATGCTGATGGTACATTATCAAACCTACTCATTAACGCAGGACTTTTTACACTCTCCGCCAGACGATTGCTTTATCATCCAAATCAAACCCGATCAACCGCTCAAATCAACGTCATTGATGAGTGAGAGGGAAGAGTTACTGCATGATTATCAAGTGGGATTAGATGCGGGTTTCCGTTTTGTGGAGTCGTTTTCGCAATGTATTGCCAAACCAACCTTTGAATTGAAATGAGGGGAGTAACATACCTCCCCACATCATTGGCCTTGAGTTAGGCAGCAACAATACGCATGCAGTTGGTTGAGCCAACAACATCCATCACGTCACCTTGGGTGATAATGACTAAGTCCCCTTCATCTAACAGGCCACGCTCCCTGAGTGTTCCGACCGCTGCTTGAGCTATCTCCAATCCCGTATCCCCTTTATCATCAAAGTAGACCGGGAACACACCACGGTAGAGTGCAGATAGGTTGAGTGTACGCTCGTTTCTTGACAGTGCAAAAATTGGTAGGCCAGAACTTAAGCGTGACATCATAAGGGCTGTTCGGCCTGATTCCGTCAGGGTAACAATGCCTTTGATGCCACGCATGTGGTTGGCAGCGAACATGGTAGACATTGCGATAGTCTCTTCACCGGTTTCAAACACCGAATCCATGCGGTAGCCAGAGCGGTTAATCGACGACATTTTCTCAGCACCGACACACACCTCCGCCATAGAGCGAACGGTTTCTAATGGGTATTTACCTGCAGCCGTTTCACCAGAGAGCATGACCGCATCGGTACCGTCGAGAACCGCGTTGGCGACGTCCATCACCTCAGCACGAGTCGGCATTGGGTTTTCCATCATCGACTCCATCATCTGAGTGGCAGTGATGACAGTACGGTTTAATGCACGCGCTCGGCGAATCAATTGTTTTTGAACTCCAATTAGTTCTGGGTCGCCAATTTCGACCCCTAAGTCCCCACGAGCCACCATAACGGCATCTGAGGCGAGAATGATGTCATCTATGCTTTCTTCAGTTTCGACGGTCTCAGCGCGTTCTACCTTCGCTACAAGGCGAGTTTGCAGCCCAGCGTCAGTGGCAAGTCTACGCGCGTATTTCATATCTTCGCCATTCCTTGGGAATGAAACGGCTAAATAATCGACTTTGATCTCTGCTGCTAACTTGATGTCGTTCTTATCTTTTTCTGTCAGAGCTTCCGCAGAGAGGCCGCCGCCTTTTTTATTGATGCCTTTATTGTTGGATAAAGGGCCACCTATGATCACTTTGGTTCGAACTTGAGTACCGCTCACAGCCATAACCTGAAGTTGAACACGGCCATCATCAAGTAGCAGCACATCGCCAGTGGAAACGTCGTTTGGCAGTTCTTTGTAGTCTAGGCCGACCGCGTCTTTATCACCTTGGCCTGCTGGCAAGCTGCTATCTAGAGTGAAAATATCCCCTACGTTGAGTTGCACTTTGCCATCTTTAAAGGTCGATACGCGAATCTTGGGTCCTTGGAGGTCACCTAAGATTGCGACATGAGTGCCGAGCTTGGCAGAAATGTTACGTACACGGGTTGCACGCTCACGGTGATCTTGTGCACTTCCATGTGAAAAGTTCATTCTTACAACGTTCACGCCAGCCTCTAAAATTGCTTCAAGTACGCCGGGTGCATCGGTAGAAGGTCCAAGAGTAGAAACAATTTTTGTTCTTCTTTGGATTGAGGTCATTCGGATCTCCTTGATCTAATTTTACCGCGAAGAAAACGATGCGGCTGATAAGTTGTTGTTCCCATCCCTAAATTTATAAGTATATACCTGCCGAGGAAGGGTGCTGATTATTTGCTCGTATTCTCATTTGAAAGGTGATGAAAAACATATTTATTAATGCAAAAAAACAAAAGATTAAATGTGATAAATACTTTGCTATTTGATTAGGTACACAAAGAATTATGTTTATACGTGACACTTGTCACGGCGATCTATCAAAGCTCTTCACAATTACTTCGCAAAGTAAAAAAATTACCAGGTTGTTGATATTCGGAGTGCTCTATGTACATGGCTCAACCTGGCCATATTGATCATATCAAGCAGGTCAATGCTGGCCGTGTATATAAACTCATTGATCAAAAAGGTCCAATTTCTCGAATCGATCTCTCTAAAAAGAGTGAGCTCGCACCTGCGAGTATTACCAAAATCACTCGTGAGCTTATCGAGGCCCACCTGATACACGAAACCACAGTCCAGGAAGCGACAAGTCGTGGGCGTCCTGCCGTTGGTCTACAGGTCAACAACGAAGGGTGGCAATTTCTTTCGATGCGTTTAGGGCGTGGCTACTTGACGATTGCATTGCATGAGTTGGGTGGTGATGTGCTAATCGATACTAAAATTGATATCCACGAAGTGGACCAAGAAGATGTTCTTGCGCGATTGCTGCATGAAATCGATGAGTTTTTTCAAACATACACTGAACAGTTAGATCGTGTTACGAGCATTGCGATTACGTTACCTGGCCTGGTCAATTCAGAGCAGGGTGTAGTGTTGCAGATGCCGCACTACAACGTAGAGAACCTGCCACTTGGCCCTGAAATTTACAAGGCGACTGGGTTGCCTGTTTTTATCGCCAATGACACGCGAGCTTGGGCACTAGCAGAAAAGCTTTTTGGCCATTCACAAGATAACGAAAACTCGGTGCTGATTTCCATTCACCATGGTTTAGGCGCAGGCATTGTGCTTGATGGTCGAGTGCTACAAGGGCGCCATGGCAATATCGGTGAGCTTGGTCATATCCAAATCGACCCTCAAGGAAAACTTTGTCATTGTGGCAATCGTGGCTGTCTTGAAACCGTTGCCAGTTCGCAAGCTATTCGTAGTGAAGTGACTGAACGAATTGCCCAAGGTGAAGACTCTTGCCTTGCGGACATTGAAGAAGTATCGGTTGAAGATATTTGTGAAGCGGCAGCGAACGGCGATCCACTTGCGGTTGATGTGATTGAGAAGCTCGGACGTTATCTAGGTTCTGCGATTGCCATCGTAATCAACTTATTTAACCCTGAGAAAGTGCTGATTGGCGGGGCAATTAACCAAGCCAAAGACGTTCTTTATCCGGCGATTCAAGCTTGTATTGAAGAGCAGAGTTTACCTGTCTATCACCAAGACCTCGAATTGATTGAGTCACGTTTCTATAAACAAGCAACCATGCCAGGCGCTGCGCTGATCAAACAAGCGCTGTATGATGGTCTATTGTTGATGAAAGTGATTGAAGGCTAAGATCACAGATACTAATCACTTACTGTTAAATCCTAAATAAACCCATATAATCTTGAGTGATGTATGGGTTTATTTTTATCTTAGCCTCTCAATAGGCTATTTTTACATTATCCACATTTGGCGAGAAGTAGTATGTCTGGAGTATTAAATACAGTTGATCAGCGAACCAACCTTGTAGGTGAGAACCGCTTGGAGCTGTTGTTATTCAGTTTGAACAGCAGACAGATTTTTGCCATCAACGTGTTCAAAGTGCGTGAAGTGATTAAGGTTCCACCCTTAACCAAAATGCCGGGTTCCCATCACCATATCACTGGTGTGGCGTCATTGCGTGGCGTTTCTGTCCCTGTGATTGATCTTCGAGCGGCGATTGGCTTTCCGGCATCGCGCTTAGAAAATCAAGAAGAGAATCTTATCATTACCGAGTACAACCGGACGGTGCAGGGCTTTTTGGTTGGCCAAGTTAGGAACATCGTCAATACCGCTTGGACGGAAATTCAACCGCCACCAAAAACGGCGGGTAGAGCGAACTATCTGACGGCAATCACTCACGTCAAAGATGGTGATGGGCAGAGTATCGTTGAGATTATCGACGTTGAAAAAGTACTGGCGCAAATTATTGATTACGATATTTCTATCTCTGAAGGTGTGCTTGATCAAGAGCTAGTCGATGAAATGGTTGGGCGTAATGTTCTGATTGTTGATGATTCGTCAACGGCGCGCTCTCAGGTTCGAGGGACGCTTTCTCAACTTGGCCTAAATATCATTGAATGTCGTGATGGCCTAGAAGCGCTCAACTTGCTTAAGTCATGGGCTGATGAAGGTAAGAACGTTGTTGAAGAACTGCTGTTGATGATTACCGATGCTGAAATGCCTGAGATGGATGGCTATAAGTTGACTCATGAGGTTCGTACCGATCCTCGTATGAAGGATCTGTATGTCACGTTGAATACCTCTCTCAGTGGTAGTTTTAATGATGCAATGGTCAAGAAAGTCGGCTGTGATCGCTTTATTTCCAAGTTCCAACCCGATCTCTTGGTGGAAGTTGCCCAAGACCGATTGCGACAAGTACTAAATAAATAGAATATTATTTTATTTGTGCTGCGTGACCATACTTTTGTGAAATGCTATATAGAGAATATAAGAAAAAAAGTATGGACGCTGAAGACAAGTTTTAGTTTGTCAAAGTAACACCAAAAAGGGAGCCTCGGCTCCCTTTTTATTTTCTTACGCTGAAACGTTAATGGAAATCTCTCGATTTACTATGTAGCCCTTGTAGCTTGTCGGTCATATCTATCAAACGCCCTGCAATGACATGATGAACCTCTCCCTCTTTTTCCAAAACTCCTTTTACTTGCAGTATTTTCGCGGTTAAGTACGCGGATTTTTGTGCTCTTGCTGTCGCTTTCCAAACCACGACATTAATGTTGCCCGTATCATCTTCTAAGGTGAAGAAGGTAACACCAGCAGCTGTGCCTGGTGATTGCTTACCTGTTACGACCCCTGTCACGGTGACTAGCGATTGATGCTGCTTATTTTTAGCTCTTGCATACGAGTAAAACGCCCGAGTACGCCAGCGTCATCAAGCAGAGCAATAGGGTGCTTAGCAAGAGAAAGCCCCGTCGCTGCATAATCTTCAAGCAATGTTTGGCTCTCTGTTGGGGTTCCGATAAGTGGCGCTGTGTCATTTTGGGTATCTTGAAACAGCGGTAAGTCAGAGAGTGAGTCCATCATTGCCCAGCGGGTTTGGTAACGGTTTTGGCTCAGCGTGTGCATGGCATTGGCGGAAGCAAGTAGCTCGACATCTCGACGGTTTAAACCAATATGCTTGATTTGGCCTGCATGCGTAAAACCATTTTTGGCTCTGGCGTGGATAAGTTGCTTGGCGCTTTGCTGACTAAAACCTTTGATCTGGCGAAACCCTAAGCGAATTGCCAAACCACCTTGATGAGAGATCATCTGGTGGTCATAGAGTGAGGCATTCACGCAAATAGGCAAGATGACGACCTTATGACGACGAGCATCTTGTACCAGCTGTGAGGCGCTATAAAAGCCCATCGGTAGGCTGTTGAGTAAAGAAGTATAGAAAGCTTCGGGATGGTAGTGTTTTAACCATGCTGAGCAATAAGCGAGAACAGCAAAAGAGGCTGAATGACTTTCAGGAAAGCCATATTCACCAAAGCCGAGAATTTGATCAAAGATTCGCTCGGCAAACTCTAGCTGATAACCTCGACTGAGCATGCCTTCAATAAGTTTGGTTTTAAACTTGACGAGGTCACCACTCTTCTTCCAAGCCGCCATAGCTCTCCTTAGTTGATCGGCTTCACCACCACTAAAGCCAGCCGCAACCATAGCAATTTTAATCACCTGCTCTTGGAAAATAGGCACACCAAGCGTGCGCTGTAAGACACTGTGCACTGCTTCTGATGGGTAGTCGATTTGCTCTTCACCATTTCTACGCTTGAGGAAAGGGTGAACCATATCGCCTTGGATTGGCCCCGGTCTGACAATCGCGATTTGAATCACTAAGTCATAGTAAGTCGCAGGTTTTAGTCGTGGCAGCATGCTCATTTGGGCACGTGATTCGATCTGAAATACGCCAACGGTATCCGCTCGTTGAATCATTTGATAGACATTAGTGTCGTCTTGGCGGCGAGTAATGTCTGCAATACTGAGCGTTTGCTGGTGGAATTTCTCTATCAAGTCAAAGCACTTCCTAATGGCAGAAAGCATACCGAGCGCAAGGACATCAACCTTAAGCAGTTTGAGTGATTCTAAGTCGTCCTTATCCCATTGGATAACGGTGCGATCAGGCATAGACGCATTCTCTACCGGAACCAGTTCATACAACGGCCCCGCCGCGATGATAAAGCCACCGACATGTTGAGATAGGTGGCGAGGAAAGCCGAGGATCTCGTTGACCAAGGTAATGAATTGCTCACCTTTGAGCGAGTCTGGTTGCAGTCCGAGTTCAACAATCTGTGCTTGCCAGCCTTGGGCTCTATCTCGACGATTGACGTTCTTAATAAAGTAATCGAGTTGGCTTTCTTCAATCCCGAGCGCTTTACCAACATCTCGTACTGCGCTTTTAAAACGGTAAGAGATAACCGTGGCCGCAAGCGCTGCACGTTCTCGGCCATATTTTTGGTAAATGTATTGAATAACTTCTTCACGTCGCTCGTGTTCAAAATCGACATCAATGTCGGGCGGTTCATCACGCTCTTTACTGATGAAACGCTCGAATAATACCGAGATTTGTCTTGGGTCTACCGAAGTGATTTCTAAGCAATAACAGACAACCGAGTTCGCCGCCGAACCACGTCCTTGGTAGAGAATATGATTACGCTTGGCGAACATCACGATGTCGTGAATGGTTAAAAAATAAAACGGGTAGTTGAGCTCATCGATTAAACAGAGCTCTTTATCAATGGTGTGTTGAATGTTGCTAGGTACGCCTTCAGGGAAACGCAGCGCTTTACCTTTTTCGACCAATTGTCTGAGGTAACTCATTGGCGAATAGCCATCAGGAACTAACTCGCTTGGGTACTCATACTGAAGATCAGCTAAGCTAAAACCGCATCGCTGGGCGATGGCGACACTTTCCGCTAACCATTCTGGTTTAAACAGTTTGCTGAGCTTTTCTTGACTGCGCAGGCTTCTTTCGGTGTTAGTCAGTAATTGTTCGCCTAGCTCGCTCACGCTGCAGCCGTGTTTGATGGCACACAGTGTATGCTGCAGGGGAAGGCGTGTCGCCGTGTGCATCAACACGCCACCGCAGGCAGTGATAGGCAAGTGGATTTCATCGGCCAGTTGCTGACAGTATTCAATATATTGTTTGTCATCGCATGATAGGTGACGCTGAACCGCAAGCCATAGTCGGTGCTGGTGGTGCTGAGTAAGCCAGCGGCCCCATTTATTGTCGCTAGGTTTGTGGCAAGGTAGCCACAGAACTAAGCAGTGACGAATTGACATCAAATCCCACTCAGAAAGTTGATACTTGCCTTTTTCTGAGCGCCTTCTGGCATTAGTAATGATACGGCATAGCTCAGCATAGGCGTCTCGGTTAGGGCACAGCAGCACGACTTGGCATTCATCATTGAGCCAAAACATGCTGCCAATAATCAATTTTATATTGAGCTGTTGATTTTTTATCGCGCTGTAAGCTCTCACCACACCTGCCACAGAGCATTCGTCGGTGATGGCCAGTGAATGGTAGCGGAGAAAATCCGCCTGCAAGATCAGCTCTTCGGCGTGAGAGGCGCCGGTTAGAAAGGAAAAGTTGCTCTGACAGAAAAGTTCAGCATAAGCCATAGCATTACCTTAACTTAACTAAATAGACCGTGGGTAAACCACTGCTTATCTTGGTTTCGAAATACCCATAGCCAGCGCCCTTGATCGCTACGCGCGACGAAGTAATCCCGGGTCATGTCATCACCGTCCCACCATCCAGTGACAAAACGTTCAGGGCCCTGAATCAGTGAGATTTTTTCCAATAGAAGCTCTGGGGTAGGCAGCATAAAGCTAGGCCGTAGTTTATTGCTCGCCATCTTGTTTGGTATCGGCAGAGTCGGATCACAGAGAAAAGTGGATTTTTCTGGGCGAGGATCGTGACTGTGAACCGTTTTTCGTACTTGCTCTTTGCCTAACTTAGCTTGCAGAAGACTGATTAATTCCATTTCAGTTTGTTCGCCTTGAAAACCTTTAAACAGGTCAGCGCTGGTGGACTCAAGCTCGCCACTGCGGACTAAGCGCAGTGTTAAGCCTTGAACGGGTGCTTCAAGCTGTAAAGATTCCATTGTGAGTTGGCACAGCACCATCCAACGCTTGGCAAAATAATCACCACTGGCCGAATAAAATGAAACCGAGCACGCTTGTTTATCACGTTGGTGCAACACAAGTTCAAGCTCATAGCCAACTTGGTTACGTAAGGTTAAGAACATTTCTAGTTTTTTAAGCAGTTTAGATAACGGTTTTTCCAGCCACTGGATGTTCTCAATATCAAACAGCAACTCTTGATAGTTCTCGAATGGTTCTGGTGGATGATAGAAATTAATCGGGTGCTTAAATTGTCCCATTAGCCGGCCAATGTAATTGACTAAGTCGATATCGAAGCGGCGCGCCAGCTCTTGCATCGGTATGTCTAGCAACTCACGTAAGGTTGCCACTCCGACTCTTTGTAGTTTCTCGACTTTGTTCATCTCTAGCTCGGTGGCCATCAGTGGAAAAGGCTTGAGAGCATCAATAATCACCTGTTTATCTAGCGTTAATAGCTGTGCATTCGCTTTCGCCAGTAACATCGCCGAAAAAGGAGAGAAACCAATCGAGAATTGATAGTGAAAGTCGAGTTGGTCTAAATGCTTGGACACACGCTGCCAGTAGTGCTCTAATCCACCATAGAGAGAAAGCATATTGGTCACTTTCAGCAGTACACCTTGGGGTGGAATCAGGCAGATATCAGACGTCACCATATACAGCCATTGGGCGATATTCATCAAGGCTTGCTGCTCTACCTCTTCATCATAAGGGTGGACTTGCAATTGGTGACAGAGTGCACTGGCTGTCCCTAACCCCATACCGATCTCAATGCCTTGCTCATGGGCGGTCATATTGTGCTGTACGACCTTAAATCGTTTCGATTCAACGATCGCTAAGGGTAGGGTGGTGTGTTCTGAAAACAGACCGTCTAATTGTAAGCTTGGAAAGTGAAGATATATCCAGCTCTGCATGTTTAACCTTGCTGTCTGATCGGAAACGGAATCACTACTGGCGGTTTTGGTTGTAGCGTCAGGCTTGGCCAGTGAGATGACATATCAATAATGAAGCTGCCTTGTGGCCATCCCCCTTTTCTTTTGGTGATAGTGACTTCGAGACCTGACGGATGAGGGGTTAAGCGCATGCTCAGGTTTACGGGTAAAGAGAAAACGTGTGTGTTCTCGGTCTTAAACAAAAAATGGACGGCATTACCGCGCTCACTTGCAACCTGTAAACGCCTAGCTTGGTGAACTTCAAGGCTAGAGTGCCATAGCAGTACATTGCTACAGGCACCACTGCGTAAGCATTGCTCTGCAGCCCATAATGCTTCTTTCTCGTTTCTTGGGTAGACAAGTAAGACTTTATTGTTATCAATACCTTCATTGCATAGCTGTTCTGCACAGAGATACCCTGGAGGCTGAATAAAAACCGATAATCGCTCTTGGCTGGTATTTTTTAGATGGGGGATCAATAGGCGCAGTTCGCCAATACTTGACGTT
The DNA here is from genome assembly GCF_056726085.1 of Vibrio sp. 2433-A1. Lineage (NCBI taxonomy): Bacteria > Pseudomonadati > Pseudomonadota > Gammaproteobacteria > Vibrionales > Vibrionaceae > Vibrio > Vibrio sp. 2433-A1. The sequence goes on along the minus strand of NZ_JBRESC010000001.1, from coordinate 143,530 downwards.
CCTTGGAGCTCAACAACACCGTGTTTAGGGAATCCCCCTTCTAGCTTTTGATCAAGCAGATCATAGCCTGTCGGATAGTAGTCAGAATGTTCCGGAGTTTGCACTCCAGACCAAAGCCATTGTTTCTGTTTAAGGTTTTCGATTAATTCATACATAACAATTTACCTGTATATATATACAGTATAAATAATTATTAATGATCGGCAAGGGTGTGAGTGATCGAATGGATAAAAAAACGCCTTGTGTTTCTACTTTGAAAACACAAGGCGTTGAATTTTATTTAGAAAGTATTCGAGTTAGCGATTACTTTTTTGGCTGAGCATCAATACACTTGCCATTGACTGCTTTACCTTCTGGTGCCATCAAGTATAGGTACAGTGGCATGATATCCAGTGGTGTTTTTAGCAGATCAGCATCTTCTGCAGGATACGCTTTAGCACGCATTCCAGTACGTGTCGCACCAGGGTTAATAGCATTTACTCGGATAGTCGTGTCGCTGAGCTCATCAGCAAGGATCTGCATCATACCTTCTGTGGCAAACTTCGACATTGCGTAAGTGCCCCAGTATGCACGGCCACTGTGACCGACAGTTGAAGAGGTAAAGATAATACGAGCGTCTTCAGACTTATGTAGCAGTGGTAAAACCGCTTGAGTCATCAAAAATTGCGCTTTTACGTTCACCTGCATGATATCGTCAAAGGTATCTTCGCCAATCTGATCAAACGGGCTGATCACACCGAGCAAACTTGCGTTGTGAAGTACGCCATCTAAGCGGCCGAACTGGCCTTCAATGGTATCGACCATATCAAGGTAGTTTTGCTTCGTCGCGCCTTTCATATCAAGTGGAATAATCGCTGGCTGTGGGTAACCCGCAGCTTCAATTTCGTCGTAAGTTTGTTCCAGCTTTTTCACTGTACGACCAAGTAAAATCACAGTTGCGCCGTGCTGAGCATAAGAAAGCGCGGCTTGTTTACCAATACCTGCGCCCGCACCAGTTACCAGAATGACTTTACCCTTCAAGGCATCTGAAGAAACAGCATATTCCACGATGTGTATCCTTATTGTAATGATTTACTTTATGATTCCGTAAGATGGTGGTTACAATACACTAATTCGCACATTAGAGGATAATCACATTGGAATTTTTATTGGACTACGGGCTGTTTTTAGCCAAGATTGTGACTGTCGTAGTCGCAGTGATTGCGATTTTAGTTATAGCTAAAGCGGTTGGTGGCAAAAGCGGTGGCGCGAAAGGTGAGTTAGAAATTACTAACTTAACTGATCAGCACAAGCATACTGTAGAGCAGTTAGAGCACCACCTGCATGATGAAGCCTTTATCAAAGCTCGTGATAAAGCAGAGAAAAAACAACATAAAGAGAAAAATAAAACTCGCGAAAAAGAGATCAAGAAAGCATACAAAGAAGGCGATCTTGATAGTAAGCGCGAACCACATCTGTTTGTTTTAGATTTTAAAGGCAGTATTGATGCCAAAGAAGTCGCATCGCTACGTGAAGAAGTAACGGCGATTCTAGCGGTTGCTCGTGAAGGTGATGAAGTGCTACTACGCCTAGAGTCTGGCGGTGGTATGGTTCATGGTTATGGCCTAGCATCGTCTCAGCTTGATCGTCTTAAAGCGGCTAAGCTGCCATTGACTATCTCGGTAGATAAAGTGGCGGCAAGTGGTGGCTACATGATGGCGTGTATCGCAGACAAAATTGTCTCTGCTCCATTTGCCATCGTAGGTTCAATCGGTGTGATTGCTCAGTTACCAAACTTTAATAAAGTGCTTAAGAAGTATGATATTGAGTATGAGCAGCTAACGGCGGGTGAGTACAAACGTACTTTGACTATGTTCGGTGAAAATACGGATAAAGCGCGTGATAAATTCAAGCAAGAGCTCGAAGAAACGCATGGTTTGTTCAAAGATTTTATCCGCGAGCGTCGCCCTGCACTTGAACTAGATAAAGTAGCAACCGGTGAACACTGGTTCGGCACACAAGCGCATGAGTTAGGCTTGGTTGATGAGATCAAAACCTCTGACGATCTGGTTGTGGAAGCGTGCAAAGAGAAAACTGTCTTGGCTATTCACTATGTTGAGAAGAAAAAGCTCACTTCCAAGCTTGCAGGTCTTGCGGGCGAAGCGGCTGACAATGTACTGATGAAGCTTATCGACCGAGGTCAACGTCCAATCGTGTAAATGGATGATCTGTCAAATAGCGCTCACCATTTGGTGGGCGTTTTTGTTTGTGCCAGCAACGAGAATAACTACCGTAGTTCAGGATACTTATATGTTGGTATGAAGATTTGTTACAGAGCTGATCAAGAATATTGTCATTTATAAAGGTTAGATGAGCGTATATACTTGCGATATGTCGGACAGCATAAGAAGTACCAGGTACACTGGATGTTAATAAAAAAACTCGAAGCCCCACACGATATGCAAATTGGTGCGAGGTTTGAGACGAAAAAGCACGGTTATGTCACAGTGATCGAATACTATAATACACACACTGTAATTGTCGCTTTTGAAAATACTGGAAATATCCGCTCAATTACTGCGGCAAAATTGCGTAGTGGCCAAGTTTCAGACCGTTCTGTTCCTCCCCAATCCTCTATGGTTGGAGAGAAAGTTGAATCTATTAAACACGGTATATTAACTATTACCCAAGTTGAGTCGGAAAATATTGTTGTGTTAGAAAATGAAGAAGGCGAAGAGATCCGCATGTTGCTGCCTGCCGTGCAGAAATTAAAGGATAAAGTTGATGAACTTGAGAGTGAAAAAGAAGCCCCAGAGCTGCCAACATCACTTAGCGCATTAACCAAACGAAACAAGAAAACCAAAGATGTTAATAGTCTGCTTAAAAAAATGCTCACAGACTACGGTAAGTAAAATAAGCATTTTCTTTATATAGTTAACTCTGTTCATATACTGACTTCACACTTTTCTACTCCCCATTTCATCGCAGTTTAAATGCATAAAAATAGCCACTACTCCGAAAGGGGAGTTAGTGACCTTTTGTGCATTTTGTTTGCTCATTATCGAGATCTGGGTCACAAGGTCATTTTGATTTTGTGATGGTGATCTATTCTGTTTTGGCGTGATTTGGATATGATTCTCATCAACAAATAGACGGAAGTTAATCCCTCTTCCTAATAAAACCCTACAGAGAAAATATTATGAAAAAAATTATGGTAGTGTGCGGAAACGGTCTTGGTACATCTCTAATGATGGAGATGGCAGTGAAAGAAGTCGCAGGAAAAATTGGTCTAGAGGCCGAAGTAGATCATGAAGATTTATCTTCTGCTGCATCAAGCAATGCGGATATCTGGGTTGCAGCAACAGATGTTGCAAACCAACTTTCTGAAGCGGGTAAAACAAATATTGTTAGTCTGAAAAATATTTTCGATAAAGCTTCAATTGAAGAGCAATTAAAAGCATTTATGTAAGGAAATAAAATATGGCTAACTTCTTTGAGTTTATGCTTGGCTTATTAAAAGAGCCAGCAATCATGGTGGGTTTAATTGCTTTTGTTGGCTTGGTTGCTCAGAAAGCAGATATTTCAACTATCTTAAAGGGCACTATTAAAACCGTAATGGGTTTCCTAATTCTAGGTTTTGGTGCTAGTGCCTTAGTTGGTGCACTAAATAACTTTTCAACCGTATTTACTGAAGCCTTTGGTGTAAGTGGTGTTATTCCAAATAACGAAGCGATTGTTGCTTTAGCACAAGAAGCGTTTGGTTATGAAATGGCACTAATTATGTTCTTTGCCTTCATTGTTAATATTCTTCTAGCGCGCTTTACTCCGCTTAAGTTTATTTTCCTAACAGGTCACCACACCATGTTTATGTCTATGCTGGTTGCGGTAATTCTGTCTACGGCTGGCATTACAGGTACAGCATTAGTGGCATTGGGTTCAGTGATCGTTGGTTCGTTAATGGTTATCATGCCGGCACTTTCTCAGAAATATACTGAGAAAGTGATGGGCACCGATCAGCTAGCAATGGGGCATTTTTCGACTTTCTCCTACCTAGTTGCAGGCTTTATTGGTAGCAAGTTTGGTGATACATCAAAAACAACTGAAGATATCAATGTACCGAAGAGCTTAATGTTCTTGCGTGACACTCCAGTAGCTGTTGCGACTACCATGGCAATCTTCTTCATGTTTGCTTCAATCTTTGCCGGTGGTGACTTTGTAGAAACAGTATCTGGCGGTCAAAACTGGGTTGTGTTTACCTTCATGCAATCATTAACGTTTGCAGGTGGTGTATACATCGTTCTGCAAGGTGTGAAGATGCTAATCGCAGAAATCGTACCGGCATTTAAAGGGATCTCTGACAAGCTAGTTCCGGGTGCAAAACCAGCGCTAGATTGCCCTATGGTATTCCCTGTAGCACCAAATGCGGTTCTTATCGGCTTCCTATCTTCATTCGCGGCAGGTTTAGCTGCGATGGGTATCCAAGGCATGTTCGACTGGACAATCATCGTTGCTGGCGTTGTTCCACACTTCTTTGTTGGTGGTGCAGCGGGTGTCTACGGTAACGCAACCGGTGGTCTACGTGGTGCAGTACTAGGTGCATTTACTCAAGGTTTATGTATCTCATTCCTGCCTATGCTACTTCTTCCAGTGCTAGGTGGCCTAGGTCTTGAAGCAACAACATTTGCTGACTTCGACTTCGGTGTGGTTGGTCTGATTCTAGGGTGGTTAGTATCATGAGCATTATGAATCTAATTGGCGACAATATTATTATCTCCAACGAACAGAACCTTACGGTTGATGCGGCGCTAGAGCTTACATGCTCAAAGCTGGTTGAACAGGGTAAAGTAGAGGCGACCTATCTAGAGGCTATCAAGCAAAAGCACAAAGAAATCGGTGCATACTATGTGCTGGCACCTAAGATTGCGATGCCACATGCTCGACCTGAAGATGGAGTAAATGAAGCCGCGTTACAAATCACAGTGTTTAAGAATGGTGTGGATTTGGAATCCGAAGATAACGGTGATGTGTTCTTCTCAGTTACTTTAGCTGCACTGGACTCTGATAGCCATATTCAAACTATCGTTGCACTGTCTGAACTGTTCCAAAATGATGAAGATATTGAAGCGATTATTGGTGCAGAAAACGAATCTGTGATCGCTGAGATTCTAAATAAATATTGATGAGATAGTCCCCCCGTACTGAAAAGTATCAAGCCCTCGCTAGTCACGAGGGCTTTTTTCGTTTAGCACCCAATAAAAAACGCTCCTGAGTGAGGAGCGTTCTTTAGTTCAAGGCTTTTTCATCAATAGTTATTAAGCTTTTGCTTGACCGCTTGGTTTGCGATTGGCTGGTTTACGGCGTTGTTGGCCATTACCCCCATTGTTGCTGTTTGGCTTTCCACCGGCAGGCTTGCGTTTTGTTTGGCCGCCATTACCACTGTTACCACGGTTTTCGCCATTTGGCTTATTGTGACCGAAGTGGCGTTTGTTTTTGCTTGCTGGCTTGTTACCACGAGCATTGTCACCAGAGCGTTGGCCATCAGCATGTTCCGCTTTTGGCTGCTTAGGCTTCTTCGGTTTCTTTGGCTTGATCGGTCGAGTATCTAACTTAGACTCAGGCAGCTCATTAACTGGTTTAAAGCCTTCTAGCTCGATGCGTGGCAGCACTTGCTGAATTAGACGTTCGATGCCAAATAGTTCGCTCGCTTCAGCCGCTTCAACTAAAGAGATTGCTCTACCTACTTCACCTGCGCGGCCAGTACGGCCAATACGGTGAACATAATCTTCAGATACATGTGGTAGTTCGTAGTTTACAACTTGAGGAAGCTGAGGGATATCGATACCACGTGCTGCGATATCTGTCGCTACTAACACGCGAACATCGCCCGATTTAAAATCTGCCAATGCACGAGTACGAGCACCTTGGCTCTTATTGCCATGAATTGGTGCAGCGGTAATGCCCTCTTTATTTAGGAAGAAAGCTAAGCGGTTTGCGCCATGCTTAGTACGACAGAACACAAGTGTCTGCTTCCAGTTACCATCTTTAATCAGCTTAACCAACATCGGCGCTTTTTTACGCTTGTCTGCAGGGTAGATGCTTTGCTCGATGGTTACTGCAGTAGAGTTCTCTTTGTTAACCGATACTTCGACAGGATCGTTGACCAAGCCTTTTGCCAGTTCACGGATCTCTGCTGAGAATGTCGCCGAGAAAAGTAGGTTTTGGCGTTTCGCTGGCAGTACGTTTAAGATCTTACGGATATCACGGATGAAACCCATATCTAACATGCGATCGGCTTCGTCTAGAACTAACACTTCAAGCTGATCAAATTTCACCGCATTCTGCTGGTAAAGATCTAATAGACGGCCCGGAGTCGCGACAAGTACATCACAACCTTTACGTAGCTTAAGCATTTGTGGGTTAACTTTTACACCACCAAATACCACTTGAGACGTCAGACGCTGATGACGGCTGTACTTAAATACGTTTTCTTGTACTTGTGCAGCAAGTTCACGAGTCGGCGTTAGGATAAGCGCACGAATGTGGTTACCTTTTACACGCTGGCCATTATCAAGACGTTCTAGGATCGGCAGAGTAAAGCCTGCTGTTTTACCTGTACCTGTCTGCGCTGCCGCCATGACATCTTTCCCTGAAAGTACCGCAGGAATTGCTTGTTCCTGAATCGGAGAAGGGGTGTCATAACCTTGTTCTTCAATTGCTTTGAGGATTGGTGCAGAAAGGCCTAAGGAGGTAAAACCCATAAATTGATCTCTGTAATGTGTAAGCGGAGTATCACGTAGAGTTGTTCTACATGAAAAAGGGCGTCATTCTGCGCCCTTTATCGATGAACATCAACCTAATTATTGCCTAGCGGTCGGTATATGACTGATATCTATGCCACTGATTTATTTCGGCTAGGGAAGAAGCGAACGATCAGCGAGAGCACAAAACCTGAAAGCATGCCAAACAGGTGCGCCTCGACGGCCACTCTCGCATTGATGAGCTCGACAGTAGATTGCGAGGCCCCCATGATTAGCTCCCAAGTGACTTTGGCAATAACGCCAACTACTAGCAACCAACTGCTTTTACGTCCATTAAGGCTCTCTTGTAAGGCGAAATAAGCAAATAATCCGTGTAGTAAACCGGACAATCCAACATAGCCATTCATATCGCTAAGGAAGTTGAGGGCACCTATCGCTAAGCTAATAGCAATGAGTAGTAATGCGAGTGACTTCTCTGTTGGTTTAAAGATGAAGCTGATAACCCATAGACCAGCAAGGTTCATCGCCAGATGAGCAAAGTTGGTATGAGTAAAATTTCCTGATAGGATTCGCCACCACTGCCCATCAAGAATGAGATCGCGTTGCCAATTTGTCAGCGAGGCAAGCGGTTCGAATTGCAGACCTAGGCAGAGTAGGCTGACTGTCATTAATAGAAGAAATAAGCGCACATTATGTCCCGATACTGTTCTCAATGTGGTAAATCACTCAAAGCGTGTATTTGCCAATGGATCCAAAGCCTAACATCGAATGTTGAGCTGGTCATCCTACAACATCACAGTGAAACAGACAGACCAATGGGTACTGCGCGTATCTTAAAGCTTTCTCTGGCAAACAGTTATTGCTTTGTTGGGGAAGATTTCTCTAGCAATAATCAGCTTAACCAACTGCTCAGTGATGACCAATACCAACATTTTGTCCTTTATCCTGGGGAAGGCTCAATCACTCATAATGAGGTAGCAGAGCAAGTTGCCAATCAGCAAAAGGTGCGTGTGATCTTACTCGATGGTACGTGGAAAAAAGCCTACAAGATGTGGCAACTTTCGACCAATCTCCATAAGCTGCCTCTAGTACGCTTACCTGATGACCTACAGGGAAACTATCGAATTAGAAAAGCGCCCAGTGACAATAGTCTTTCAACGGTTGAGGCGGGATACTATATTCTTTCTCTCCTTGAACCAGAAAAAGACTTTATGCCGCTGATTGAGGCTTTTAATCAGATGATTGAGTTTCAAATCAAACAGATGCCGCCCGGCGTATTCGAGAAAAATTACCTTTCTTAATCGGATTTATTCTACACTTATTTCTAAGCGCGATATTGTCATTAGACCTTTTGGTTGAATATAATGATGCGCAATCGTTTATCTTAACCCGTATAAGTTAAACGATACTTCGTATAATCCCACTGATAAGGTGTGGGAGTCTCTACCTGAAACCGATAATTTCAGATTACGAAGAGTAAAGTGCACAGCGCTTTTCTCTTTGTATGCTTGAAACTTTTCTAGAGAAAAGCGCTTGTTGGAACCCAGTCAAAATGAATGGAGACACAAGCGTGAATAATCAAACTGCTTTTATTGAACAACTACCGAAAGTTGAACTTCACTTACATATTGAAGGTTCCTTAGAGCCTGAGATGATGTTTGAGCTGGCAAAGCGCAATAACATTGAATTGCCTTTTGCTACGCCAGACGAAGTCAAAGCCGCTTACCAATTTACCAATCTACAGTCTTTCCTTGATATCTATTACCAAGGGGCTAATGTGCTGATTCATGAGCAGGACTTTTACGATCTGACATGGGCTTACTTACTTCGCTGTCAGCAAGACAATGTGATTCATACCGAGATTTTCTTTGATCCACAGACTCATACCTGTCGTGGGATTGCGTTTGATACCGTAATTAACGGCATACATCGAGCATTGAAAGATGGCGAAGAGAAGCTAGGAATTAGCAGTCAGATCATCATGTGCTTTTTGCGCCACCTTGATGAAGAGAGCGCTTTTGATACTCTGTTTGAAGCCTTGGCTCACAAGGATAAGATCGTTGGTGTGGGTTTAGATTCTTCGGAGCTTGGTCATCCTCCAGAGAAATTTGCTCGCGTTTATAGCAAAGCATTAGAAGAAGGCTTTCTGACGGTCGCTCATGCTGGAGAAGAAGGACCAGTAAGTAATATCTATGACAGTTTGGAGCTGCTGAAAGTGAGCCGAATTGACCATGGTGTGCGTTGCTCAGACGATGAAAACCTACTGCATGCATTAGCGAATAACAAGATGCCACTGACGGTTTGCCCGTTGTCGAATACCAAATTAAAAGTGTTCGACAAAATGGAGCAGCATAATATCGTTGAGCTGCTTCGCCGCGGTCTCTGCGTGACAATAAACTCTGACGATCCTGCCTATTTTGGTGGTTACATGAATGCCAACTTCCACGCCGTTGCGCAGAGCCATGAGGTGACAAATCAAGAGCTCGCAAGTTTTACCCGCAATGCGATTGCTGCCAGCTTTATTAATGATGAAGAAAAAAGTCGGCTACTAGGTAAGCTCAATCAATTTGTTAGCGAGTTTAATCACTAATTGGAAGGGATGATGACGAGAGTGACAAGTTTGTCACTCTCGTCATAGCTTGGATTAATGAGAAGAGAATAACTGTTGGTGAAGTCTTTGAGCGTGGCCATCTGTCATTGAAGAGATGTAATCTGCAATCACACGATACCCGTCACTCTCGTCATGTCTATTTGCCCACTTTTGCTTGATATCGATGGGTAGCAATCGCTCTGGGTCAGCATTGAGCGCCTCAAAAATATCCATAATGATCTGTTGGCCTTTGTACTCCATCACCTGAACATGAGGGACTTGGATGACGTATTGGCTGACAAAGCGTTTTAGGATCTCCAAAGCATTGGCCATTGAAGGTTCAAGTACGGCGTTAAAGGCCAGTAACTGTGACTCAAATGGCGCATCGACTGGCTTAATTGATATGCTGGTCAGCAGGGCGTTAACCATGCCGCCAATTGCATCTTTACGTTGGTGATGAGTACCAGACAGCAGCATGTCTGAAATAGAGGCGATATGTTCTTCAAACCACGGGTCACCACATTCAGCCAATAGGCTCGCGGCACCCTCTACCCATTGGTTACGATTGACCATACCAAGAACCAAGGCATCTTCTAGGTCGTGAACGCCATAAGCGATGTCGTCGGCGAGCTCCATAATCGAACAGTCGATAGACTTATAACGGGTCTTCTTATGTTCAGTTGCTAGGTATTGCTCGTCGCGCATCTGGCTAAAAATAGCTTTATCGCTTTCACTCAGTGGTGCTAAAACCCAACCAAACAGGTCTGCATCACAGTCATAAAGTCCTTTAGCGGGTGACCAATCACGTGCTCTGAGTTTACGTTGATGGGAAACACATTCAGGCATGACGTCAGCACGGGTTTGGCTGATAAGTGCAGGATACTTGATAAGTCCTAACAAAGTACGGCGCGCTAAGTTCATACCAAACAGCTCAGTGTATGGCTCAAGCTTGGTGACGATACGAAAAGTCTGCGCATTCCCTTCAAAACCACCATGCTCACGCATCATATAATTGAGTGCGACTTCGCCCCCGTGGCCGTAGGGTGGATGGCCAATGTCATGGGCTAAACATAATGAATCAATTAGGCTATCACTTGGCAAAAGTTCACGAAACTCAGGTTGTTTTTTCTTAATTTGAGCAACGATACCAGTGCCTAATTGGGCCGCTTCAAGAGAATGAGTTAATCGTGTGCGGTGGAAGTCATCGAAGCTATTACCATGGACTTGTGTTTTGGCTTGAAGACGGCGAAAAGCTGCCGAGTGCAGAATACGGGCGCGATCACGCTGGCATGGACTGCGGTGATCATCACGACGAATTTTGTGTTCATCATCATGGCGTTCAAACCATAAGGAGCTGATTGTAAACGTCATAGGTGTACTCCCAGTTCTTTTTTCTCACCGTACACCTGTTGAACCACAAATACAAAGAAATAGACGTGAAGTGCTGAAATCTCACCACTTCACGTGATTTGAGCGATAAAACTAATCTTTCATGCTCAAAATAAGGACCGCAGCAACAGCAAGAAAGATAGTCATCATTAAAAACACATCATTGTATGCCATGATGGCTGCATCTCTTTGCATCGTCGCTATCAAGCTCGCTTGAGCTTGATGCATCGCTGTTGCTGCATCACTACCCGCGTGAATAAAAAATGCCTGTTGCTGCTGGAGGGTTTGCCAACCATTAATATTGACAGAAGTGAGTGACTCTTTAATGTGTGCGAGATGCTCACGAGTTTTGTTATCCAGCAAAGTGGCAATGATAGCAATGCTGAACGCTCCGCCTAAGTTGCGCATCACATTTGTGAGTGTCGATGCATCAGGAATATCGGCTTGACCAACATTTTTCATAGCGACTAAAGAGAGTGGTACCATAATAAACGGGCTGCCAATTGCCCGTAGAACCATCGATAAGATAAGCTCGTGGCCACCGAAATTAACGGTCATATGAGTATTGACATAACAACTTAAGCCAAACATGACAAAGCCAAATGTGACAAGGTATTTGGGTTTAATTATCTGGGTAAGTTTAGGCACTAATGGGAAGATCAGTAACTGGGGGAAACCCATCCACATCAGTACTTCACCAATTTCCATAGCGTTATATCGTTGAATTTGAGTTAAGTACATGGGTAGCACGTAGATAGAGCCAAGTAATGCCATGCCTAGAATTAAATAGGCAATACACGACATCGCAAACTGACTGTCACGCAGTAAGCGTAAGTTAACCAGTGGCTTCTTGTGCTGCAATTCGTTAATGATGAAATAGACCAAGCTTACTGCTGAGATAATACCCATGGTAATAATGAAACTGGAGCTGAGCCATTCCTCACGGTTCCCTTCTTCTAATACCACTTCAAGACAGCCAAGTCCTAGAGCCATCGTCACGATACCAAACCAGTCCGCCTTCATCAAAGTCGCGAGCTCCAAAGGCTCATCATCAAGGCCATAGCCGATCATCGTAAGTACCAACAAGGCGGGTGGAATATTAATGTAGAAAATATAGTGCCAAGATAAGTTTTCAGTTAACCAACCACCAAAGGTCGGGCCTATCGATGGTGCAAAGGTTGCCGTAATGCCAAATAACGCCATACCTACAGCCCGTTTATTGATCGGCAGCAATTGGATGACTAGCGAGAATGCAAGTGGGATTAAAGCCCCGCCACTAAAACCTTGCATGGCGCGAAATACGATCATCGAGGTCATATTCCATGAGAACGAGCACAGCAGAGAGGACAGGGTAAAGATAGCCGTAGTAGACATCAGGTAACGGCGTTTCCCAAGTGCTTTTGACAACCAACCACTGAGAGGGATCGCAATCATTTCAGCGACCAAATAGGAGGTCGAGATCCACGAGCTTTCATCCAAAGTTGCCGATAATGCACCTTGAATATCTTTCAGCGAAGAGTTGGTGATCTGGATATCCAAGATCGCCATAAACGCGCCAATAAGGCCACCAAAAAGCGCGATCCAGTGACGAGTGGGAACCGCTGAATCTTGCTCTGTATTAGTCACTACATCTGCTTGGCTCATGATTAGCCTCGGGTATCAATCGTAGTGACCACGGATAAGCCTGGTAGCAGGCGACCTTGCAGATCTTTTTGATCAAGGATGACGATTTTAACCGGAACACGCTGAACGATTTTAGTGAAGTTGCCTGTCGCATTTTCAGGTGGCAGTAGGGCGAACTTAGCTCCAGTCGCCGGTGAGAAGCTGTCCACGACACCTTCCAATGTTTGACCTGGGAAGGCATCTAATTCGATTTCTACTTTTTGCCCTTGGTGAATACCACTCAACTGAGTTTCTTTAAAATTCGCTTCAACCCATACTGTGCTATTTGGCACTAGACTCATTAATGGTGTTCCAGCTTGAACGAGTAAGCCTTCACGTACGCTACGTTTACCAATAACCCCATCCGCAGGTGCGTAGATTTTGGTGTAATTTAGGTTCAGTTCCGCTTGCTCAAGTTGTGCATTAGCTTCAGTCACAGATGCTTTCGCTTGTTCTATTTCGCTGGCGATAACCACTAGCTGATCGTTTGCTGCCGCTAGATTGGCTTTCGCTTGCTCTAATTGCGCCAGCGTGACTTTTTGTTGTGCCAGCATGCTGTCGACTTCATCTTGAGATGCATAATTCCGTTTTAAAAGACTGCGCGAGCGAGCGACTTGCTGAATAGCGCGATCGTACTCTGCTTGCGCGGAATCAACTTGGCTTTTAGCTTGGTTAATTTGGCTGCGTTGTAAGGTCTGCTGAGCGTATAGATTGTTCACGCTAGAGTAAGCAACTTTGAGGTGCGCTTTAGCTTGGTCGAGCGTCGCTTGGTAGTCACGATCATCAATTTGTGCCAAAAGGTCGCCTTGTTTAACCACTTGGTTATCCTTTACATAGGATTTAACAATGTAACCGGAAACTTTTGGGCTGATCGTCGTAATATCACCTTGAAGGTAAGCGTTGTCTGTTGATTCGAAGTATTGACCATAGCCAAACCAATAGCCGCCGCCTAAGAGCCCGAGAGACAGCATAATGACTGTCGCAATAAGAGGGGCTTTTTTACGCGATTTTTTCTTGGTTGGCATGTCGTGTGTTTCAGTCATTGACGCATTCTCGAATTCTTTTGAATGTAACGAATTGTAAATGATCTGCATTGGTTGATAAGATAGGAAAAACTGAAAACACTGTTGCAAAAACTTTACTAATTCCGGAGTTAGGGAGGAACGGATGGATTTGAATGGGGTCAATGTGTTTGTTCAAGTTGTTGATTGTGGGAGTTTTACTGACGCTGCTGAGTCGTTGCGAATGACTAAGTCAACGGTTAGTCGAAAATTGGCGGATTTAGAACAGCATTTGGGTGTGAGGTTGATCACTCGTTCGACACGCAGTTTAGTCTTGACTCCTGAGGGTGAAAAGTTCTACCAATCGAGTTTGCAAATGTTAGAAGTGATGAATCAAGCGGAACTCGAAGTGTCAGCCAACCAAGATCTCGTGAGGGGGCCGTTGAACGTTGTACTTCCTGTCGAGTTAGGCCATCAAGTTTTGGGTTCATACATTAACCAGTTTTTAAAGCGTAATCCTAATGTCACGATGAACTTAGAGCTGTCGAATCGCGAGGTAGACATCATCGCGGAAGGCGTGGACCTGTCTGCGCAGATAGGGGAGTTAGAAGACTCAAATCTTGTTTCCCGCTTTTTAACAGCATCAAAGCGAGCGATGGTTGCAAGTCCTGATTACATTGAAGAGCATGGGATGATCGAGCATCATCTCGATCTCGTTGCCCCTCATCAAATGGTTGAAGTTTATAATAAAGCGGCTCGCTTGCCGAAGTGGCATTTACAACTTGATGATGAAACCTCTTATCAAATCGATCTGCCATATCGCTTGCGAGTTAATACCGTCACTGCGTGCGTTAAAGCTTCTATTGACGGATTAGGCATTGCAGTGTTGCCTGAATTTATCTGCCGTGAACACTTTGCTACTGGCCGTTTAGTCCGCTTATTACCCGAATATAAAATGCCTGAAGTAGCAGTGAGTCTTGTCTATGCTGACCGAAAGCTGATGCCGAAACGAAAGAAAGAGTTGATTGATTTCCTACTCCACAGCTTTAAAAGCGATCAGACAACGGATATTAGCTGATTTCATCCAGAGAAAGCTCAAAGCTTGGTGCAAAGACATTGAGAAAGTAGTCCATTTCACGGCTACTGCGCTCTTTGAGGGTGATATCCAAGCGTTTTTTAGCCAGAGCGTATTCGTGGTTGCCCGCGCTCAATTCCTCTAAACATTTTAAGTAGGCACAAATGGTGTCGGCTTGTTTGACGATATCAGCGTCTTCTTCATGTGCTGCGGTAGAAACAAGGAAAGGGGCGAAGTCCTCTTGGAACTCTTCAGGTAGCATTGAAAGCAGTTTCTGCTCTGCGGCCGCTTCAATCTTTTTATACTCTTTAGCAATCTCAGGATTGTAGTATTTGACTGGAGTGGGTAAATCACCAGTTAGTACTTCACTGGTGTCATGGTACATGCCCAAAATTGCGATGCGTTCTGGGTTGAGGTTAGCACCAAACTTCTTGTTTTTTATCAGAGCGAGCGCATGAGCAACAAAAGCGACCTGCAAGCTATGCTCAGAAATATTCTCAGTTGATACAGAGCGCATTAGCGGCCAGCGCTGAATCAATTTCATCCGCGCTAGGTGAGCGAAAAAGTGACTTTCCTTATAGCTGTGTTCTGAAACGTTGTCTTGCGGCATTTCTTTACTCCATGAAATGAAAAGGGTACTCAATGAGCACCCTTTAAGCATATGAAAGAACGAATCTAATTACTACTGGCTGTAGGTTGAAAGGAAACGTTCGAAGCGACCAATCGCAACTTCTAAGTCTTCAACGTGTGGCAAAGTCACAATTCGGAAGTGATCCGGTTTTGGCCAGTTGAACCCAGTGCCTTGGACCAGCAATACTTTTTCTTGAATGAGGAAGTCGAGCACCATTTTCTGGTCATCTTTAATGTTGTACATCTTAGTGTCGATCTTAGGGAACAGATACATCGCCCCTTTTGGTTTGACACAAGAAACACCAGGGATTTGGTTGACCAACTCCCATGCGCGGTCACGTTGCTCAAGGAGACGGCCACCCGGAAGCAGTAACTCATTAATACTTTGGTAACCACCTAGTGCGGTTTGAATCGCGTGTTGCATTGGCACGTTGGCACACAAACGCATCGAGGAGAGCATGTCTAAGCCGTTGATGTAGCCTTGTGCTTGATGTTTAGGACCGGTTAGGAACATCCAACCGCCGCGGAATCCACATACGCGGTAGGCTTTTGATAAACCGTTAAAAGTTACAACTAATACATCCTCAGTCAGAGTCGCTACCGAAGTGTGCGTTGCACCGTCGTATAGTACTTTGTCGTAAATCTCGTCAGCAAAAATGATCAGTTTGTGTTGGCGTGCAATCTCAATCACTTCTAATAAGAAGTCACGGCTGTAAACGGCACCAGTCGGGTTGTTTGGGTTGATAAGAACAATGCCGCGTGTTTTTGGCGTGATCTTACTCTTAATATCGTCTAGGTCTGGGTACCAGTCTGCCTCTTCGTCACACATGTAGTGAACCGCTTTACCACCGGATAGAGCAACCGATGCAGTCCACAGTGGGTAGTCTGGGGCAGGTACCAGCATTTCATCGCCATTGTTTAGCAGTGCTTGCATTGCCATCACGATCAGCTCTGAAGCGCCGTTACCAATGTAAACATCTTCAACGTCTAATGAACGAATGCCTTTGCGTTGGTAATGTTGCACCACGGCTTTACGCGCGGAGTAAATACCTTTTGAGTCGCAATAGCCTTGAGAAGTCGGCAAATTGCGAATCACATCAACCAAAATTTCATCTGGGGCGTCAAAGCCAAATGGGGCAGGGTTACCGATGTTAAGCTTCAGTATTTTATGTCCCTCTTCCTCCATGCGCTTAGCATGTTTTAGTACAGGACCTCTAATGTCATAGCAGACATTGTCGAGTTTTGACGACATCCCGATATTTTGCATTGATTAAAACCTAAAAATAATTGAATAACTTTATTAAAGTACCCTAAAAAACGCTTCTTTAGAATAAAAATCTGGTTTGATGGTCACAATAACACCTTTGTAGCACGCCCATTATCACAGGATTTCGCAAAACATTGCTTGCAACCTTGATTTGAGTGAAGTCTATAAATAGAGTAGCGCGGTAGAATGAATAATAATTTCGATGCATACGAGGCTGATTTGTCATACTTTCATCAAGCCGTTACTGAACTGATCGAACGCGTAAAGGATGCGAAAGACGGTACAACCCGTCTAGTTCAAGTTCTTGAGGAAAAACCTGACTTCCCATTTATTGACTGGTTAGACGCCCAGCCATTATTTCCAAAGTTTTATTGGCAATCTCGCGATACTCGCGAAGAGGTGGTTGCGTTAGGTCAGTTACATACTTTTGTGGATCCTGCGCCTGCTTACGCGATTTTAGCCGATGATCAGCGCGTTTGGGGTGGTCGTTCTTTTGACGGTCATACCGGAAAAAACCGCAGTTGTATGTCTTCTTTCTTTTTTCTGCCGCAAGTAGAGTTAATCCGTTTTGATGACAAATGGTCCTTAGTCGTTAACCTAAGCGCAGAGAAACATCGTACCCTCGCTGGCTTATATAAGCTGCAACTAGACGTCGCACCACTACCACCGATTTCATCTCATATTGATAGCATTCAGCATGTGCCTGAAAAAGAGCAATGGTCTGAGCTGGTTGATAAGGTGCTAACGGGGATTGAAAACGATGATTTCAAGAAAGTGGTATTAGCGCGAAAGACGACTGTTTCGCTTGATCAGCCGTTATGTGCTTCTCGTTTGTTGAAATCTAGCTACTTAAGTAATCACCATAGCTTCCATTTTTTGCTTTCATTAGATAAAAAACACAGTTTCATCGGCTCAACACCAGAGCGTCTTTATTTACGCCAAGACCAAGAGTTGTACACCGAAGCATTGGCAGGCACGATTGGTCGTGGCGATAATGCTAGCCAAGATATGGAACTGGCGAACTGGTTAGCGAGTGACAGTAAGAACCTCAATGAAAACCAATATGTGGTTGACGATATCATTGAACGCTTATCGCCTTATTCTGACGATGTAGTGGTAGAACAAGAGGCAAGGTTAGTTCGACTGCGTAAAGTCCAACATCTTAAACGCAGTATCCATGCTCACCTACATAAAGGTATTCATGGTGTTCAATTGCTTGGTGCTCTTCAGCCAACCGCTGCAGTAGCGGGCTTACCTAGACAAGAGTCGATGGATTTTATTCAACAAAATGAACCTTTTGCTCGTGGTTGGTACGCCGGATCAATGGGCTTTATTAGTCACCAGCGAGCTGAATTCTGTGTCGCAATTCGCAGCGCATTAGTGTTAGATGGCGAAGTACAGCTATTCGCTGGTGCCGGTATTGTTCCCGGTTCTGTTGCCGAGTATGAATGGCAAGAGCTCGATAAGAAGATGTCGACGTTACTTTCTCTTATCTCAGATAATCCACCTCTTGGAGTTGCTTCTTAATGAGCGACCTAACCCAGACTATCAATCAAGCGGTACTGAATCGAATTTGGTGCCAAGTGTTACTTGAAGAACTGACTCGTCACGGTGTCACCGAGCTTTGTGTAGCTCCCGGTTCGCGTTCAACGCCACTGACTCTTGAAGCAGACGCAAATCCAAAACTGAATCTACACACTCACTTTGATGAGCGTGGACTTGGTTTTCTCGCTTTAGGTTTAGCAAAAGCCAGCGGCAAGCCAGTAGCGATCGTCGTGACTTCTGGGACTGCAGTGGCAAACTTGCTTCCTGCGATTGCTGAAGCAAAGTTAACCGGCGAAAAACTGGTTGTGCTTACGGCAGATAGGCCAATTGAGCTGGTGGGTTGTGGTGCAAATCAAGCCATCAACCAGTCGGGTATTTTCTCATCACATGTAACGTCAGCACTTGAACTACCAAGCCCGTCACTGAATACACCTTTGAAGTGGCTACTGACGTCGATTGACCAAGTCATGTTTGAGCAGCAAGATCAGGGCAGTGCAGTACATATCAATTGCCCATTCCCTGAACCGCTCTACAGCAGTGAAAGCAAATCGCTCTATCAATCTTACATTGACCAAGTGGCCGCATGGTTGTCAGGTACAGGAACTTATATTTGTCACCGACGCTACTCAAATGCCAATTATGTCAATGTCGCTGCGTTTGCAGATAAAAAAGGTGTCATCGTTGTCGGTAGCGTTAGGTTGAACGAAGCGAACAAAGCTAAGCAACTGGCTGAAAAACTCGGTTGGCCAATTTTTATGGATCCCCAATGCGGAGCGACATCTGACTGGGCACATTATGATATTTGGCTGCAGAACAGTGACAATGCTGCGTGGTTAAATCCGTGTGAGCTGATTTTGCAAGTAGGCTCGCGAATTGTATCGAAACGTCTAAACCAATGGATAATCGGACAGGTAGAAACTCGTGGTGCTGAGTTCCATTATCTAGACCCTAAGCAAGAGCGAAACAACCAAGCTCACCTGATGCAAACGCATCATATAGCGGCCATCGAACCATGGTTAGCTCAAGCCATTGAGGCAATACAACCATTGAGTTGTATGACTGCGGGTTGGGAAAAAGAACTATCGCATGTTTCTCAACAAGTGGCGTCACTTGCCCAGCTTCACCTTGCAGCGCCAGCTTGTTTGAGTGAAATCGGTTTAGCGTTAAATCTCAATCAGCTCCCTTCAAATACAGATATCTTTTTAGGTAACAGTCTATTTGTTCGGCTGGTGGATATGTTCAGTGGTGTGGCGGATTACTCCGTATACAGCAACCGCGGGGCTTCGGGTATCGATGGGCTGATTGCAACGGCGACTGGTGTGACTCGCTCGAATCAATCTCCAACTATCGTATTTATTGGCGATACGTCTCTGCTTTACGATATTAATTCGCTCGCGCTTCTATCACACCAATCAACACCGGTTGTAGTGGTTGTGACTAACAATGATGGCGGCGCAATATTTGATTTGTTGCCAGTGCCACAACAGCAGAAACAATCGCTCTACCAGATGCCTCATGGTTTTGATTTCGAGCATGCCGCTAAACAATTCAAACTGGCGTATAGCAAACCTGAAACCTTATCCGCTTATACAGAAATAGTGAACAGTCACTTACTGGGTGGGCAAGGTACGTTATTGGTAGAGGTTCAGACCCCTCCGGAACAAGCTTCCTCTCAACTGAAAGAGTTTATTCAACAAGTTTATGCTCTTTAGTCATTCCACTCTCAACACTAGCCATTCAGAGCCCATTGTTGTGTATTTACATGGCTTGTTGGGGTGTGGTAAAGATTGGCATCAGGTTCGCCAGCAACTTAGTGATTACCCCTCTATCACTATCGACCTTCCGGGGCATGGGATGAGCGCATTACACTCTTGTTTCAATTTTGAGGATTGTTGCGATCAAATATCTGACACTCTTCTTACCCATGTGAGACCAGAGCAGCCTATAGTATTAGTTGGCTATTCCTTGGGGGGAAGGGTAGCAATGTCCGGCGTGGCGAATCACTACTTCTCATCTCTTAATATTCAACGCCTTATTGTTGAAGGTGGAAACTTTGGCTTGCAAACAAAGCAAGACAAAAAGGCTCGCAGAGATAATGATCACAGCTGGGCCGAGCGCTTCAGAAATGAGCCAATTGAGCAGGTGTTGGCCGATTGGTATTTGCAGCGCGTCTTTAGTTCACTAAACCATGAGCAAAGACAAAAAATGATCTTAAAACGCAGTGCTAATCTAGGTACTTCAGTGGCGGACATGCTCGAAGCCACTTCGTTAGCGAAACAAGATTACTTACTTGAGCGACTAAAACGCTCGGGTGTCGCGACACATTATATTTGTGGCGAGAAAGACAATAAGTTTAGTCAGTTGGCCGAACAAAGCGGTTTGTCTTTTAGTCAAGTTGCACAAGCAGGGCACAATGTTCATATCGAGCAGCCGCAAGCTTTTGCAGAAATCATAAAAGCTCAACTCAATACACTTTGAGTCGTTAAGTTGAGTCATTAGGTAAACAAACAGGAATCACCATGGCAAAAACAGTCGGTATCTCAGAAGAAGAACTATACGCACCAGTTAACTGGAATGACTGCACAGGTGAATATGAAGATATTCAATACCATAAATCAGAAGATGGCATCGCAAAAATTACCATTGCCCGTCCTCAAGTTCGCAACGCTTTTCGTCCGCAAACAGTAAAAGAGATGATTAATGCTCTTGCTGATGCTCGTTACGACGAAGGTGTTGGTGTGATTATTTTGACAGGCTTAGGTGAGAAAGCCTTCTGTTCTGGCGGCGACCAGAAGATTCGTGGCGACTACGGCGGTTACCAAGACGATTCAGGTACTCACCACCTAAACGTTTTAGACTTCCAACGCCAAATTCGTACTTGTCCTAAGCCTGTAATCGCAGCGGTTGCTGGTTGGGCTGTCGGTGGTGGTCATGTTCTGCACATGATGTGTGACCTAACAATTGCAGCTGAAAATGCGCAGTTTGGTCAAACAGGACCGAAAGTTGGCTCATTTGATGGCGGCTGGGGCGCGTCTTACATGGCTCGTATCGTGGGTCAGAAGAAAGCACGCGAAATTTGGTTCCTATGTCGCTTCTACGATGCTCAAGAAGCATTGGATATGGGCCTAGTGAACACAGTGGTTCCAGTAGAAGAGCTAGAAAAAGAGACAGTACGTTGGTGTCGTGAGACGCTACAACACAGCCCAATGGCACTACGTTGCCTAAAAGCGGCACTGAACGCTGATTGTGACGGCCAAGCGGGTCTGCAAGAGCTAGCGGGTAACGCAACCATGATGTTCTACATGACAGAGGAAGGACAAGAAGGGCGTAATGCATTTAATGAAAAACGTCGTCCGGACTTTAACAAATTCCCACGCAACCCTTAATTTGTTGTCGATATCGTCGCTCTAGCCTCAATAGCTACGTCGAGGATGCTCATTTATGCTTATAAACTGCGCGTCCTCTCCTTGCTCTTAAGGCTATAGCTTAGATATCAACGTACAAATGGGTGAAATATCCAATACAAGCTACATTTAAATCAAAATATAAAGGGATATTGCTATGAGATCAGCCAAACTGTATCGCTATGAATTGCCGATGGACAGTGGCGTGATACTGCGTGAACAAAGGCTAAAACATCGTGAAGGGTTTGTTGTCGAGCTAAGCTCGGGCGGCGATGTTGGTAGAGGTGAGATTGCGCCGCTACCTGGTTTTAGCGTTGAAACCATGGATGAGGTTTACTCGCAACTTGTTGAGCAACTGGAATTGTGGCACCAAGGCTCAGAGTTAAAACTGGATGAGCTATACCCGTCTGTCGCATTTGGCCTTTCTATGGCTCAATTGGAGCTTAACAAAGAGCTTCCTGCGAGCGGTAGTTATCAAGCTGCGCCGTTATGCTCAGGCGACCCAGATGAGTTACTGCCAAAGCTTAACGCGATAACAGGTGAGAAAGTCGCTAAGATCAAAGTCGGCTTATACGAACCTATCCGTGACGGAATGTTAGTCAGTCTGTTCCTAGAATCGATTCCTGATTTGACTTTACGTTTGGATGCAAACCGAGCGTGGAGTGCAGAAAAGGCTGAGCAGTTTGCGAAAAAAATTGCCCCTTCACTGCGCGGCAGAATTGCATTTATTGAAGAGCCTTGTCAGGTGCCTGGTGATAGCTTTTCATTTGCGATCAATACCGGTATTGCCATCGCTTGGGATGAAACACTGCAACATGCGATTCGTAAAGATGACTTTAAGCTTGAGGACTTAAACGGTGCGAAAGCCATTGTCATTAAGCCGACCCTAATTGGTTCAGTTGAGCGCTGTATTGAACTAATCGATAAAGCGAAATCGCTTGGGATCAAAGCAGTCGTAAGCTCTAGCATTGAATCTAGTTTAGGCCTAACTCAGCTAGCAAGATTTGCGCATTGGCAGTTGCCAGATGAAGTGCCGGGATTAGACACGGTTGGATTGTTTGCTCAGCAGCTTGAAACCCCGTGGCCTTCTTGTGAATTGCCAGTTGTTAGCTTATCTGAACAGCCACTGATATGGCGTTCGTAATGCAGCACGAACTCTCTCCTTTAAAGCAATGGGCTCAAATGAGCCCATCTTTATGTGCACTTGAAACGTGTGATAGGAACTACACTTGGGCTGAGCTGAATGATTTAGTCGCCAAGGTTGCTAATCACTTAAATCAGCAGGGGCTTGAGGCTGGAGACGTACTCTCCTGTGTTGGCAAGAACAGCATTGAGCAGCTAATTATCTTCTTAGCTTGCCTGGAGCTAGGTGTTACCTGCGCATTGACCATGCCACAAACTCGTACTGAGCTAGAGAGTAAACTCGATACTCTGTACTCATCGAAGTCAAAGCAAAAGGTATGGGTTAATGTTGAGTCTCAAGAGTTAAACTCGCTCAGCAATATTCGATATGGCGAGACGGTAGAGTCTCAAAAAGTTAGTGCTTACCAACCAGATAACCTCGCTTCGATTGTTTTCACATCCGGTTCGACGGGCACACCGAAAGCGGTCGCTCACACTTCTCGTCAGCATCTCGCCTCAGCGTCGGGGTTATTGGAGCGATTTTCGTATCAGCAAGGCGATACTTGGTTATTGAGTCTGCCTATGTACCATGTCTCAGGTTTAGCGATTGTTTATCGCTGGTTATGCAGCGGTGCGAGCATCAAAGTTGGCAGCGGAGCTTTGGCGACAGACATTCTCGGGGTCAGCCATGCTTCTCTGGTTGCAACTCAGCTAAAGCGTTTGCTTGACGATAAGGTGTGTTTGTCACTGAGTCATGTCTTGCTTGGAGGCAGTCATGTGCCTTTAGCGCTGAGTCAGCAAGCGGCCAAACAAGGCATTGAAACTTGGCTTGGTTACGGTATGACTGAAGCCGCCTCGACGGTAACGGCTAAACGTATCGATGAACATTACAGCGCGGGTAAGGTGCTACCTAACCGAGAACTAAAACTTGAAGGGAATAGGATCTATATTGGCGGAGAAACTCTTGCATCCGGTTATTACCGTAAAGGTAAGCTAACGCCACTGGTCGAAAATGGTTGGTTTGATAGCAAAGACTTAGGTGAGTGGGTGGATGGTGAGTTAAAAATCATTGGACGAGCAGACAACCAGTTTATTTCCGGCGGTGAAAATGTTCACTGCGAAGAGATTGAAGCAGCCCTGATGCAGGTACCTGAAATTTCTCAAGCTATTGTTGTTCCGATTAGCGATGCTGTGTTTGGTCATCGCCCCGTTGCGGTTTGCTCATTTTCCAATGTGTTGGAAAAAAGCGAAATCGAGGCTTATCTAGAACAATGGTTAGTTAAGTTTAAATGGCCAATTGCTTATTATTCAATGCCTGAGAGCTTGTTACGAAGCGGGATTAAGGTGTCAAGAAAGTCAGTAAAAGAGTGGCTAATTGAGCAGGTCTGATACTAAGTGACCCTCAGTGATTCACGACTTTGCTTAGCAACTTAGTTAATTTGGCAATTTCATAGTACAAATATGAATTTATCAATCTTATAACTCTAATTCATAATGGCTCTAAGCTTAATATGGAAATTGGTATAAGAATGATAAAAACAGTGTTAGTTATCGCAATCATTTTGCAGATAGTCGTCGCGGTTCAAAGCGACGGTTTGGTTAGAGCATTGGCTGAGCTTTCTGCGTTCTTGCTAGTGTCCATATTAGTTTTCAGTGCTAAATCACAAAAGCGCAAAAAGCTAGTCCCAAGTTCGGATGAGTTTTAAGTGAGAGTTAGCCACGCTAACGAAGTGGTTGAAATCAAAGCCCATAGCGTCACGCCAAATATTAGTGGCTTAGGGCCAGAAGACTTCAGTTTCTCTACTGAAATTCCGCAGCCAATCAAGAACAGACATATCACCAGTGCACGCTTAGCAATATCAAAGATACCCTGATAAATAACTTCAAATTGAGGCACTAAGTCGCTGAATCCAATTGCGAGACAGTAAAAGAAAATGAAGTATGGAATAGTGATTTTCTTCGAATCATTGCGAAATAAGAATGCACTAAATAGAGCAACCGGAATGATCCATAGAGCTCTCGCTAATTTAAGTGTAGTGGCAGTGGTTAATGCCTCTTCACCATAAGCAGAAGCTGCCCCAACGACTGACGAGGTATCGTGAATTGCGATTGCTGCCCAAGTACCGAACGTATGCTGATCAAGATTTAGCGCATGGCCTATTACAGGGAATATAAACAGAGCAATCGAATTTAGAACAAATACCGTTGCCAATGCTAAGCCGATTTGTTCATCGTCAGCTTTAATCGCCGGTGCTACTGCTGCAATAGCACTTCCACCACAGATAGCGGTTCCTGATGAAATTAAATACCCAGTCTCTTTGTTTAGCCCCAACCATTTAGCGGCCCACCATCCGAATAGCAATGTGCCCACAATCGTCGCGATAATAAGGCCTATACCATCAGAAGTGACCGCTAGCGCTTCATCAAAATGAATACCGAAACCTAGCCCAACGATGGAATAAGCGAGAAGCTTTTTGGTGAACTTCGATAGGTTTAAATCAGCGGGTACTAAACCCAAAGAAGCCAGTAAGAAGCCAATAACAAGAGCGGTTGGCGAAGACACATAGGGTGTGAGACAAACCAATAGACCGGCGAAAAAAGGGAGAAATCGAGTAATCTTTTTCATTTTGAATGCAATAGTAGTTAGGTCAGCTGAGTTTAGCTGACTTGTCTTGATAAATAGAGTTGAATGTATTGAACGTGCGTTAAAAAAAACTGAACAAACATTCTAATTGGATATTGCATGCACGCGGGATTAGCGCCACTCTCCTCGTAACTCGGATACTTTTTGTCGCATAGTATTCGTAGAGGCAAAGCCTGGTTCGACAGGCGTACCGACTTCGATTTCAATCTTAGACCAAAAACGTGAAGGTAAACCTTTGCAAGCGGAGCCCTTATAGCGGCTAAAATAGCTCCCCCAGAGGCCTTTAAGAGCAACGGGTATTACTGGTACAGGACTGCGTTTTAAAATGATATCCATTCCGCGTAAGAAGTCGTGTATCTCACCATCAGGGGTGAGTCTACCTTCAGGAAAAATACACACTATGTGGCCGTCAGCCAATGCTTGCTCTACCTCATTAAAAGCGCGGATGATTGAGCGTCGGTTGGTTGCAGAAATAGGAATCACTCCCGCACGTTTCAAAAAGCGTCTCAACGGCGGTAAGTTAGCGTAATCCTCTTCCATGACGAAACGTATCAGCCGTGGGCAAACGGCACTGAGCAATAACGCATCCATATAGCTAACGTGGTTGCAAACCAGCAATGCCCCGTTTTTTTGCGGCAGGTTATGCAGGTTTTTATGAGTGACGCGATACATGGTATGAGTCAGCATCCACATTAAGAATCGCACCAAATAAATAGGCAATTGTAGGCAAAGATAAATCGTAACTAATAGATTCATTACAGCAAGCAATAAGAAAAGCTGCGGAATACTAAAATCTAGAATGGTGAGACAAACTATGCCTAACACAGCACTGCAAACCATAGACAGTGAATTGTAAATGTTCAGTCCCGCGATCACTTGTGCACGTTCTGTTTCTTTAGAACGTTGCTGCATCAGAGCATAAAGTGGAACGATAAAAATGCCGCCAGAAATCCCAAGCATTAGCAGATAGGCAAACACTGGCCAAAGAGCTTGATATGAAATGAAATCAGAAAAACCAGTAAAATTTGGTAGCGTAGCAGGGATAGATGTCGCCATTAGTGCGCCAAAAACAGTAATGCCGAGGCTGCCTAATGGAACAATGCCAACTTCAATTCTATGGTTTGAAAGCTTGTCACAGGCGAGCGAGCCAATCGAAATCCCAACAGAAAATAATGCAAGTAAGAACGAAACCGCGCTTTCGCTGCCATTAAGGTAAAGTTTGGTAAAGTTTGGAAACTGGGTTAAGTAAGCGGCACCTAAGAACCAAAACCAACTGATCGCCATTAACGCTTGGAAAATGG
The DNA here is from genome assembly GCF_056726085.1 of Vibrio sp. 2433-A1. Taxonomy (NCBI): domain Bacteria; kingdom Pseudomonadati; phylum Pseudomonadota; class Gammaproteobacteria; order Vibrionales; family Vibrionaceae; genus Vibrio; species Vibrio sp. 2433-A1. The sequence continues at coordinate 117,163 of NZ_JBRESC010000001.1, read as the reverse complement.
TTCGGTCCGCTTTGGCGATAGCGATTGTCTTTTTGGTTTGTTTGATTGGTTGCCAACGGAATTTAAGGTTAGGCGCACTTGCTGGTGCTTCGGGAATGGAGCGACTAGACATGTAGCCAAGCACCGCAAATACCACCACACAAATTGCAGCAACATACTGCGCACTGTCTGCAGAGGCGATAACGCCAGCGCCTAGGGTGCCAAGGAGTATTGCCAGAAAAGTGCCTGTCTCAACAAGTGCGTTACCGGGTACGAGCTCATCGGCTTTAAGTTGCTGAGGGAGTAATGCATATTTTACCGGGCCAAAAAAAGCAGACTGCGTTCCCATAAAGAAGAGCAGGATAAGCAAAATAATGTAGCTTTGCGTGATGAACCCGATAGCGCCTAAGCACATGATGCCTACTTCAGCGAGCTTAACTTTACGGATAAACCATGCTTTTTCGTATTTATCAGCGAGAACACCAGCAGAAGCAGAAAAAAGAAAGAAGGGTAAAATAAACAAACCTGCTGCTAGGTTGATAAATAGGTTACTCGATACGGGAAGTGTACCTGCGCTAGAAAAAGCGACAAAAAGTAGTAGTACGTTCTTAAAAATGTTGTCGTTGAACGCGCCGAAAAACTGAGTAATAAAGTAGGGCAAAAAGCGCCTTTGCCCAAGAAGAGCAGCCTGACTATTAGGCATTTGTGATCCTTATTCCCTTAGGATTTACCAATGGATTAGGTAGTTAGACAGTAAGTTCTCAATGAGCTCTCTCCCATCGATAGGCTCGGCAGCAAAAAACTTGTCGTCGACACTGAGCAGTGTAATACCATGTACACCAGACCATAACACACGGCTTGCTTGTAACACTTCTGCTTCACTTCGAGTTGGTGCCAGTGCTTTTAGCAGGTGCTCTAGCATGCCAGTCATTGAATCAATGCGAGCAGACTGCCATTCAGGAAGTGGTTCACCATTCATATTATGTTCGAAGATCAGTTGCCAGCGGTTTGGGTGGCGCTGAGCAAAGTCATGGTAACAGTAGGCCAAGTCATAAAGCGCTGTTTCGGCGTTCTTACTGTTGGTTACCACTTGATTCGCTTCTTGAGTCAGTTCATCGAGAGTCTGAGCTACTGCATGCAGCAGCAGTAAATTATAGTTACCAAAAACGTTAACCAATGTGCTCGGTACATAGCCAATCATATTCGCTATCTTTCGTAAGCTAAGATCGTTGTGCGAGTTAGTCGCTAAAAACTCTTTGACGGTATTAAGCGTTAAAGCAACAAGCTCTTCGCGAGTATGATCGTTTCTTCGGGCCATAGTAAGTTATCTAAAATGAACATTGTTCAATATCTTAATTATCAGATGCCTATTGCGTCAACTGACAGAGCTATTATTTGCAATATTCTGATACATGTAATCAAGACGTTTTAGTTTGAATATAAGCTAGCTAAGGTTAATATGAATCGATAAGTATAAATTTATAATCTTGATAGACACAAAAGGAAGAACATGAAACGACTCTTTTCTCTTGTTGCCCTACTAATGGTCTCAGTCGCGATTACTCCAATCGCTGAGGCGAAAAAGTTTGGTGGTGGCAAATCTTTTGGCAAAAGCTTTAAGACGGCTCCAGCACCGAAACAACAGCAACAGAACACCAATACGATTGGTAAAGATCAAACGACTAAAACTCAAAGCTCAAGCAAGAAGGGCTTAATGGGTGGTCTTTTAGGTGGCCTACTAGCTGGTGGCCTACTAGCGGCGTTCTTTGGTGGCGCTTTTGAAGGTATCCAATTCATGGATATTCTTATCATGGGCTTGATTGCCTTTGTGATCTTCAAGCTAATGCGCTCTATGCTTGGGGCGAAGCAGGGTAGTATGAACCAGCAGCGTCAACAGCCTGCATTTGGTGGTTCAGCACCTAAGTTTGAACAGCCAAACGTACATAATTTTGAGCAACCACAGAACGCACCTCAAGGTGGCGGTTTTGGCTTTGGCGCTCAAACAGACGTACCACACAACTACCCACCGGGTTTTGATCAATCAGCATTCATCAATGGCTCACGCGAACACTACCGCATTCTTCAAGGGGCGTGGAACCACAATCAGTTACACACAATTGAAGAGTATGTATCGCCAAGCCTATACGAAGATTTGAAAGCGGAACGTGCGAAACTAGACGGTGAGCAGCATACAGACGTGATGTATGTTGATGCAGAAATTGTTCGTGCTGATCACGATGCATCTAAAGCGCAGCTTAGCCTACAATTCAGTGGTCGTTACCGCGATGCAGTAGAAGGCATTGAAGAAGACATCACTGATATCTGGCACCTAGAGCGTGACCTAACTGCGCCAAACGCACCATGGTTGATTGTTGGTATTCAAGGCTAATTTAGCTTCGTCAATCAATAATTCGAACGCCCAAGTTAACGCTTGGGCGTTTTTGTATTTGAGCTATAGGGAGTTCGCTTGATAGGATAGTTATGTTCAAAAATTACAATCATAAAGGTAAGTAAAGTGGCTGAATTTAAATACAAAAATCTGTCTCAAGAAGAACAAGATAAGCTAGATGCCGCGACATTTCGTCGTCTATTGGCTCACCTTGACGAAAACAAAGATGTGCAAAACATTGATTTGATGATCTTAGCTGGCTTCTGTCGTAACTGTTTTAGCAAGTGGTACAAAGCAGAAGCAGAGAACCAAGGTTTAGAGCTGGATATCGATGATGCTCGTGAACGTGTCTATGGCATGACTTACGATGAATGGAAACAGAACCACCAACCAAAAGCAACGCCAGAGCAACTTGCGGCTTTTGAAGCTCGTCAGAACAAAGGTTAATCGAACCCCAAAAAGAAAACCGCGACCTTGAAGTCGCGGTTTTTTTATGCCCAAGGCTGACGTTGTTGTTATGAGCTTGAGTAACGGTCTATCGAGAAACCCTCACTCAAGCATTTTTAAATTCTATTGCTCGATTTGGCCTGTTTGTTCGAAAGCTTCTAGTTTTTCTGTGTATGGCTGCAAATCACCAATATTTTCGTTGACCCACTCAGGGTTGTAGTAAGTATCAAGGTAACGCTCGCCGCTGTCACAAAGTAGAGTCACGATTGAGCCTTTCTCACCACGTTGTTTCATTTCACTCGCTAGCTGCAATACACCGTAAAGGTTAGTACCTGTTGAAGCGCCGACTTTACGGCCAAGCATTTTTTCAAGCCAATGTGCCGTCGCCACTGAAGCCGCATCTGCAATGGTGCGCATCTCATCAACCACGCCAGGAATGAAGCTTGGTTCTACACGTGGGCGACCGATACCTTCAATTTTGCTGCCGCGATTTCCAGTTAGATTCTTGTTGCCTGTTTTAAAGTACTCATGGAACACAGAGTTCTCTGGATCGACAACACACAGTTTAGTGTCATGTTGCTGGTAACGGATAAAACGACCAATGGTAGCTGACGTACCGCCAGTACCTGGGCTCATGACGATCCAAGATGGAACTGGGTGATCTTCCATTTCCATTTGGTTGAAGATGGAGTTGGCAATATTGTTGTTACCACGCCAGTCTGTAGCACGCTCAGCGTAAGTAAATTGGTCCATATAGTGACCATTTAACTCTTCTGCTAGGCGGTGTGATTCTGCGTAAATTTGGTCAGAGCGATCAACAAGGTGTGCTTTACCGCCGTAAAATTCGATCTGTTCGATTTTCTTACGAGCAGTGCATTTAGGCATTACTGCTATAAAAGGCAGGCCAAGTAGGCGCGCAAAATAAGCTTCAGATACCGCAGTGCTACCAGAAGATGATTCGATGATTGTTGTCTCTGGGCCAACCCAGCCGTTACAAATCGCATATAAGAATAGTGAGCGAGCAAGACGGTGTTTAAGAGAACCCGTTGGGTGTGTACTTTCGTCTTTAAGATAAACGTCGATACCATCAATGCTTGGTAGATCAAGTTTGATTAAATGCGTATCAGCGCTACGTTGGTAATCCGCTTCAATTTTACGGACTGCGTTATTAATCCAGTTATGGTCAGTACACATAGGGTTTCTCCTTAGAATCGTTATGTTATTAATCTAACGAGTTTTCTGGAGAAAAACTTTGCTATTTATGCTTTGGTTTGCTTTATTTGGAGAAAAGTTTTCTACAAAATTGATGTTATGGAAATTGAACTAGATAAAATCGATCGAAAAATACTCGATCTACTGCAAAATGATGGCACGCTTTCTTTGAATGACCTGTCTGAAGCGGTCAACTTAACCACTACGCCGTGCTGGAAAAGGCTTAAGAAGATGGAAGAGGCTGGGATCATTCAAAAGCGTGTCGCCTTGTTGAATCCTGAAAAGCTCGACTTATCATTCACTGCATTTGTGTTGGTCAAAACCAGCGATCATTCACACGAGTGGTATAACCGTTTCGTGTCTACAGCTTCGGAGTTTCCGGAAGTGATGGAGTTCTATCGTATGGCAGGGGAATACGATTATATGATGAAAGTACTAGTGAAAGATATGCAGTGCTTTGATCACTTTTATAAGAAGCTCGTAAACTCAGTGGAAGGCATTTCTAATGTAACCTCGACCTTTGCGATGGAGCCGCTTAAATATACAACGGCACTTCCTATATGTAATGATTAGAAAGTAAAAGAAAAATGCCACTCTCTGGGAGTGGCATAGTTTTAATGAGTAAGTATAGTTTTAATTAGTCAGTAAAACGCATCACACCTTCTTGAACTGCGCTTGCGACGAGGTGGCCTTGGCGGTTGTATATCTCACCCCTTACTAGGCCTCGGGTGTTGCTCGCGGTAGGGCTATCAATCACATACAGAAGCCACTCATCCATTTTAAATGGACGGTGGAACCAGATAGAGTGGTCGATGGTAGCGACTTGGAATTTTGGTGTCATCAGTGATACGCCGTGTGGATGTAGTGCAGTTACTAAGAAGCCCCAATCAGACGCATAACCCAACAGATATTGGTGGATCAATTGGTTGTCAGGCATCTCGCCGTTGGCTTTGATCCACAGATACTGCTTAGGCTCGACTTTTTGTGGTTTAAGTGGATTCACCACAGTAACCGGGCGCATTTCAATTGGCTTTTCACCGCAGAAGGTCTTCTTAAGTTTTTCCGGTAGGAAGTCTGCAATTTTCGCAGCAAGTTCAGACTCTGATGCGTAATTTTCCGGACCTGGAATATTTGGCATGGTATTTTGATGCTCAAAGCCTGGAGCCTCACCGTGATAAGAAGCGGTTAAGTAGAAAATAGGGCGGCCATTTTGGATTGCTTTAACTCGGCGGGTGCTAAAGCTACGGCCATCTCGGAGGTTTTCAACATCATAGATGATAGGTCTCTCGGGATCGCCAGGGTATAAGAAGTAGCTATGGAATGAGTGAACAGTGCGATCGTCATCGACAGTGTATCTCGCAGCAGACAGAGCTTGCCCTATCACTTGTCCACCATACACTTGAGGCAAGCCTAAGTTTTCACTTTGTCCTCTAAAAAGCCCTTCTTCAAGCTTTTCTAGTTGCAGTAAGTTCAATAACTCGTTGAGAGGTTGGCTCATTGTTGACTACCTTAATTACGCCTTGGCGCGATGTTCGACGTTGTTGTAGGAAAATTCAAACAGATGTTTACTTTTAGGTCAAGATCTCATCTTTAGCGTTAAGCCGCTGTCAAGATTCAGACGTTGACGATGACAATATTACAGCGTCTACATATAATCATTATAAATTTAATTGCTTATAGGTAAGTTTCATGAAAAAGGCACTAGCATTCATTTCATCATTAGTATTAGGAGTAGTATTGGTGGGTTGTCAATCAGAGCAAGCAGAAACTGAGCAACCAGCAGTAGAATCAATTACAGGTACACTAGCGTACCGTGAGCGTATTGCACTGCCAGATGATGCAGTTGTTACGATTACTCTACAAGATATCTCTTTAGCAGATGCGCCAGCGAAAGTTATCGCGAAGCATCGTTTCGAGACAGCCGGTTCGCAAGTTCCTTTTGAGTTTGATCTTGCTTATGATCCAGCAAAAATCGAAGCTCGTCACCGCTACAGCGTGAGTGCACGTATTGAAGTGAACGGCCAGCTTAAGTTCATTACTGATACCTCATACCCAGTAGTCACTGATGCAGAAAAAACAGATAAGGTCGACCTACGTCTTATCGGTGTGCGTTAATTCAAGTCTTTATATCGGTGGTAGGTTAAGGCTGCCACCGATACTTCCTCAAGCTAATCTTGCCATCGTTACTCACTGCAATTCCTTCAGCGAGCAGTGCCTCCCTCTGGCGAACTAAATCCTCACCTTTCAATGAAATGCGTCCTTGGCTATTGATGACGCGAAACCAAGGCAATTTACTCTCTTTAGGAAGGTTACCCAGTGCTTTACCGACATGACGGGCATAACCGGGATAACCTGCCATTTTTGCGATCTCACCGTAAGTACTGACTTTTCCAAGAGGAATTTGGTGAATTACTGCAAAGATTTGCATCGAAAACTGGTCCATAATCATTCAAGTCCTAGTACAAGTTTCCAAGGAATGGATAAGGAGAGGGCATGCTATTTTCAACGTTTCAATTCTTAATAACAACCCTATTGGCAGTGGTATGTGCTCGCGCTATCAGTCTAAGTGAAGGCGATATTCCAGTTCTTGCGCTGCTGATACCTGCATTGTGGATTTTCCCTCAAGGTGGATTAGTTGGTTTGCTACTTATGGCAGCCATGACCGTTTATGGTTTAACACTTCCTTATCAACCGATCACCTTATCAATCAGCCTTTGGGTTTTATTCCCTTTACTTATGGTGGCATTTTCAAAACGCAGTAGCTTAGCTGTTGTACTGACCAGTGCTTTGATTGTCACCACTTTAATGGTCGGGATCATGGTGACTCAGGCAGGGGGCAAGCTTGCTGGTGAACCCATGATCACTACGACTCAAATACTCTCTGTGATGGTCATTTGGTGGTCGGCGTCCCATTGGAAACCGTCGAGTAAACATAGCTGGTGGGCTTTGGGGCTTATTTTACCGTTGTGGATGGCCGACCTTTCCTATGCAGCCTTAGTGGCATTGTGCATTGTTGGCATCATGGCCTCAATGGAAAGCTTGTCTAAATTGAAAACGTTCCGTTGGAGCAAGCTACTTTGTTGGACGCTGCCCACGGTTGGTTTCGCTGCATTAGTTGTCTCACCGAGCATTGAGGTGCCGAATCCTGTTTTTGTGGTTTGGATTTGCTTGTTAGGTACCGCTTGGATGACCGATTATATTCTTAGAAGTGCGGAAGACAATCAAGATGCATAACTGTAGCCTATGTCACTGCCTTGTTATATGAATTTGGTTAATTGGTTAAGTTGTGGCAAAGTTGACCTGTGTTTAGACAAAGCTATCAGAACTGCGCTTTAGCTTTGTATCTAGTGGCCTTGAAGGGTTACATATATAAAGACAAAAGGGTTTTCTGTAAATGGCTAGCTTTTGGCGATTGCTTAGCTTTGTTCTCATATTGTTACCGTCATCAATTCTACATGCGCAAACCACTTACAAGGTGGCGATGGAAGAAGACGATGTGGTCACGCGAACACTGTTTGATGCTGTAGCAAGTAAACTGAATATCAATGTTCATTATGTTTACTACCCAAGTTTTAATGCCATTCTTAATGCAGTGAAAACAGGTGAGAGCCATTTCGCTGCCAATGTTACCTTTACTGAAACACGAGCGCAGTCGTTCTCCTTCTCTAGTCCAACAAACATTGAATATACTTATCTGTACAGTAACAACAATGCCACTCTTGATTCTGTTGAAACTATAGGGGTACCTAAAGGTACAATATATGGAGGCTTGGTTCGGGAGCATTATCCAAATATTCGTCAGGTGGAGTATAGAGGGCACCAGCATGCTAAGAAACTGCTAGAGTCGGGAGAAGTAGAAGGTGTCATTGATGCAATTAATCAGCTTAAGCCTATGCTGCTCTCAGGCTTTGACGCTCAGCTATTAAACCACCAGATTTCAATCAAACCGGTTTCTATTGTGACTGCGCGCGGCACTAACCAAGTCATGCTAGAGCGTATTGAATCATTTGTTCGCAGTGCTGGTATTCAAAGAACGTTAAGAGAGTCCGTCAAATCCTATCAATTTGAACTTCGCCAACAAGCGCTGAGAAGAGCGGTTCTCGACAGCGGAATCGACCTAACTAAAACCTTCAAGGTGAAATTTGATGGGATAGGGCAGTACGCGACATACAACAGTGATGGAACGGTGACAGGCATTAGTGCGGATGTCGTTCAGCAGGCGTGTGCGATCTTATTACTGAAATGTGACATCGTGAGTGAGGCGAATGAAACTTGGGAGAGTATGTACCAAGATCTACTCGCGCAGGAAATTGATATCTTAGCGCCGCTTGTCGTTTCGGATCAGCGTAAAGCGTTAGTTGAATTTAGCTCACCATATTACTTTCCAGAAGTGGTGATGGTTAAGCGGGAAGGGTACAAACCCAATGTTTATAGCAATGTATCAGAGTTGATTGTAGAAGAGGTTGGGGTTGTCAAAGAGGATTTCTTTGCCACGCTTCTCTCACAACAATTACCGAATAAGCCTTTACGAGCCTACTCCAATATTGATGAAATTTTCATAGCGCTACTTGAAGGGGAAGTCGACTATATGGCGATCAGCCGAGCTAACTTCAATAAAACCCTACGTGAGTCAAATTCGTTGCTGCCTTTAGAGGTAGATACCGCGATTGGCGGCTTTTATCAATCAGCTATTGCGGTCGGATTTGCAAAAAACGAAACGGGTAAAAAGGTCGCGGAACTATTTAGCCGAGCAATTAAGATGATTGATACGCGTCAGATCATCGAAGCGTATGATTACCGCCCAAACTGGAAAGCCACATTGCAAGCGGAAAAGTCGTTTGCCAGTAATACCCAGATCTTATTTAGCTTAATGCTGAGCTTTTTAGTCCTTATTGCCTTCTATCTTCATAGTCAGTCAAATACCGACCCGCTAACACGACTGAAAAACAGGCGTTCGCTTCATCAACGTTATCGAAATGGGCTACACCCAAGTGAAACACTGGTCTATTTAGACATGAATCGTTTCAAGCAGGTTAATGATACATATGGCCATGAGATCGGTGACCAAGTGCTAGTGCGTGTTGCGCGGCATATTGAACATCTTTGGAATGGTCGTTGCTACAGAATTGGAGGTGATGAATTCGTTTTGGTTGGGAAAATCGCAGAGTCGCGGCTGATTAAACTCATCCATGAGCTGAAAACGGTCGAATTTACTTCTCCAGTGCAGCAAGTTTCGTTTCAAGTCTCTTTAGCTGTAGGTTATTCGACTTCCAGAGATAAAACCACGACATTGCAACAGGTGATGGGAGACGCTGATAAAGCGATGTATCGTGACAAATTAGTCGATAAAAACGTTGGTTCAGAACAAAAAACGTGTGACAACGTTGTTCGATATCTAAATTAATGGTCACTCCCTAAGCAGTTGAGTCGGAAAGATGGGTTTTATTGGTGGTTTCGCTTGAAATCAGCATAAGGATACTTGATAATCCTCATCACTCCTTAGCGACGCTAAGGAAACAGAATCTATGGAGGCCCTGGTCCTCCCGCAACAATAGCTCGTGAACTCGGTCAGGTCCGGAAGGAAGCAGCCGCAGCGAGTGACTTGTGTGCCGGGATGTGGCTGGGGCTTCCACCCCTTAAAAACGCCGCTTTTATTAGCGGCGTTTTGCTATCTAAATTCCATCAAATCAATGCCTTATTTGCTCTTAGGGCATCATTTTTCGCTTGGTACTAGAAGACGCTACTAAACTATGCGTTATCTCACCTTAAAATCGAATGGTAAATGGTAGTTTCAATTTCAGATCCCTTGCCAATTGCGGCCACACTTCAATAATCGCCGAGAAGTTAAAAAGACTTTAAATGTCAGTTGTAAACAGGAAGCATATTTATCAGGGTTAAAACACGAACTGGCAATTAAACAATTCATGTCTGAAGTGATATTCGGTGAGTACAATCGCAGCTTTGATGAGGCTCGAGCTCGTTTGCTCGTTTCAAACGTAGCAAACACGGGGAAACAGCAAATCAATGAAGTGACGCAAAAAATTTCGAATGATGTCATCTTTTCAGCTGCACTGAGGCAGGCGAGAGCGACCCAAGATGTCCTTGGCGGCGCAGAAGCTGTTTTTGGACTGATTGATGAGAGTTTTGGGTTATACATTGCTCAGTTAGGTAAGTTGCTGCTCATTTAGGAAGTCGCGCCAACTTAACTCATTGAAATGCTGAAATTAGATGTTGGTGTCATATTTGCTTATGTGTGCCTATCAAAGGTAACGATGTGAGTTGCCTTGACTGACTTTATTGAGGTATTTGTAATGTCGACCGTGGTATATCCAGCTTTTCAAAGTGAAACCCAACAGCCCCCAATTTCTAATTTTTCCTTTGTTTCTTCATGTTATCGAGCATTGCAATCCTACCTATTCAGAGGGGAATATTAATGTTCGTATCATGGTTCCAACAACAAACCGAGGATCAATACTGGTTGGTCGACTATCAGGTTCATAAGGAAGCATTACAGCAAAATGGCAGTATTGGCTTTGAAGATTCTATACCGTTATTTGACGGGGCAATGTTTGCTGACGTCATGTCTCTTTCTCCATGGTTAATTCCCGTTTCAAAGTCAGTCTCATCGCTACCAGAGTCGTTATTAGGAAAAGGGCTGGTTTTATCCAGTAGCGAAAGCAGCCAATCGGTTTTAGATCATTTACGCAGCTTATTGATAGCGGCCTTAGAAGGTGAAGAGGTCTTGTTTCGTTTTTATGATAGGCAGGTCATCATTCCAATGCTTACTCGAATGGACGAAATAGAGAAGAATCAGTTCTTGGGTAATATTAGCCAGTTAGCGGCGTTCGATAACCAAGAGCAGCCCCAGTTTGTGACGTTCACCAATACATCGAACCGTCAGTTTACTGTTCATGAAACAACTTGGTGGGTCGTTAAGCCGCATCATTTAGAGAGTTCGGATGACCTTTCTCTTATTCAAACCAACCTTGAGTCTTGGTTATGGCAGCATTACCCAGACACGATGAACGAACACCTAGCTCAAGGTCGTGACGTCAGTTCCATACTGGCTCCGTTCCTCGCCGAATCTGAACAAACCTTAACGTATCGTGTGATGAGTGCTGCTATCGTCGGTATCGCTGGTCCAGAACTACTCACTCAACACAATATGATTGAGTTTCTCCAAGAGTATGAAAATGAAGAGGTTCGATTCGCTCTGCATGCTTTAACTCGTCAATTTGAACAGAAGGGATAATCTATGGACTCATTTAATTACTGTGTGCAGTGCAACCCTGAAGATAAGTGGTTAGAGCTAGAGTTTCGAAGTGAGAGGGATGAACCGATTGATGGCTTAATGGTCACCATCACGAGCCGTATGACCCCTTCCTGCACATACACGCAAACCACAAGTTCTGGTAAGGTCTTGTTTAGGAACATTGCTGCTGGTGAGTGGAGAGCCTCGGTGAGCCAAGCGTCTCTATTAACTGAAGTCGAAAAATATCCGAGTCGAGATGAACAGCAAGAATCTCCGGTAAAAAAACGAGCTATAACGGAACTTGATGCCGAAGATAATAAAGCGAAACAGTACCGCTACACCACGATTGGCGATTTCTGGGATGAAGCGCCACAAGACGAGTTTTTGCAAGAGCATCACAAAGGGGTAGACATTAATGCCTCAGCGGAAAAAGCAGGGTTTAGGCTCAGTCATAACCAAACCTATGTTTTTGAAATCAAAGCCTTGCGCAGTTATATGCCCATGATTGTGGATACGGACAAGTTTAGTTTGGTTAACAGTTATACCTTTGCGCTATTGTCGCAATTAGCTTATGCCAATAAAGAGTATGGTGATGCAAGAAACGAAAAGGTGCCGCAAGGTGGGCATGATGCTGTTTTAAAATCACTCAAACAGAAGTTGCGCCCAATTTATTCAGCGGATAATGAAGTCACTTGGTTGCTGGACGAAATACCCTACTCGCAAGCATTGAAAGGGGAGTTTTACCGTGATGACACCATTGGCTCTGAAGGCTATATCTTCAGTAATGATGATATCGCTATTATCGGTGTCAGAGGGACGGAAACGTACTTTTATAATGATGATGCATTTCAGTTCTCTAGTAACAAAGAAACTGCTTTGATGGCTGAGGTGAGTTCCAAGCTACCGATATTGAAAGTGACTGAGGTCATGGATGGGGTACTTGCGGCAGTTGGTTCACCGGGTTATCAAGATGTGGCTACTGACATTAATGCATCTCAAATTGCACCACCAGAATTTGAAGGGACGTATGTACATCAAGGTTTCTATCAATATGCGGTTGGACTGTGGAAACCAATTGATGACTCTATACTAAAAAACCATGAAGGAAAAAAGATTTATATTTGTGGCCATAGCCTAGGAGGTGCCGGTGCTATACTACTGAGTAGCCTAATTCAGGATACCTATTCACCCTCAACATTGCGTCTCTATACCTACGGAATGCCGCGAACTGGTACACACAGTTTTGTTCGTCGTTATAGCTCACTTTTACACTTCCGGCATGTAAACAATCACGATCTTGTTCCTCAACTTCCAATGCGCTGGATGAACACCAACTCCGATAACAAATGTGAGTCATCATTGTTATGGAAATATTTGTCGCCGACCTTACTGTACCTTTGGGACTCTCTTAAAGAGAGAACGATGGATTGTGATGAGGATAATTATCAACACCATGGCGACCTTATTCAGTTGTTAACCTATAGCCAAACTAAACATCGCCCTGACGAAGTAAAACAAGTCATGTTAACGGAAAAACAGACGCACATCACCAGCTTGACACTGGCATCTAACAAAACAGAAGACTCTTATCGTTTAGCTAAAACATTAAACAACGATCATATTGATATTAATGGCTACGTTGATACCTTCAAGAACTCCGGATTGGATCATATGCTAGGTGAATACATTCCAAACCTGAAACAGCAAGTTATTATGATGCTTGACAATAACATGACGGAGAATTATCAATCAGCTCAGCATATAATCCACCAGACAGAAGCAAAATTATTGAAAGCTCACCGTGCACTCAAAGAGGATGAAATGAACGCTTTAGTCATGCACGCCATATCAAGAAAAGATCCTGCGGCGCATGCGCGGCGAGAGCATGAACGTACACAAGCATTATTTGTGATCAGACAAGAGCTGAAATTGACAGAAAAAATTACATTGAATGTGCAAAGGGTAAGAAAAGAACTTGATGCTTTAGTTACCACTCCGGACTTATTGCCTAATAAAGAGTTACTATTTGGCGATCAAAGCATAGAGATACAAACGGTGAAGGAGCAATTGCAATGAGCATCAAACAGCGAGCATTATCGATTGCGCTGATCATTATTACCGCGATGGCACTGGTTTATTTCTTGGCTCCATCGGAGAGGATATGGGGAGCTGGTGAAGAGCCATATATGGTAATTGCTGGGAAAAAGCCATCAGATGCTAAGATCAGTGTTCAGGTTAACTACTTTGGGCGCGGAGAAAGCTGTTCTGGATGGTCATGGAATGCAGGTAGTGGGAAGGTAAATACAGGGAATTATAATGAACATTTTACTATCGAGCACAATTTCTCGAAAGATGAAGATTTTTATGAACTAAGGATCCCTTATCAACCCAGACAGCCAGAGACAAACTGCATTACTCATTTATCAAATATGGAAGTGAAGTTAACTAATGAGTTCGATACGGTAGGGTTTGCAAATTTACGTATCAATAAAGCAGGCACCGATTATTATAACAAATCGTTAGAGTTAACTTCAAAGATTGAAGCAAGAAAGTGTGAGCCTTTTTATTCTCCAAAATATGACAGATGGACGAATGGTTTTGGTTGCTTCTATTACGTTAATGGTGAAAAGAAATCCAAAGACCAGGAGTTTAATGCAGAAACTGTTTACTTCGATTTCTCTCAATTTAATAGCGACACAGTAATTCACTACGATATTTTAGCTGGTGAGGAATATCGTAGTACCCCGTTAGATCCGCAAACTGGGAAGTGAACTTAAAAAAGTCACTGCAGCAACTTCGGGCATGGTGGGGTTTCGTTTATAGCGTCGAACTATCCTAACGAAAAAGTTAATGGTGAGTCTGCAATAGGTAACGGTAGTGTAGTAACTTTACAACGTAGGATTTTAACAAGTGCTCAGTTATGCAGGCTTTTGATGCAATCTTATGTGAACTTATACTGCAAATTGCTTGTTAACTTATTGATAGCTGGTTCGAGTTATGCTGACTTATCCTGCAAGCATCACCATTCAAAACGCCGCTTTTTTTAGCGGCGTTTTGCTATCTAAACCGTTGTCCCTATTGGTTGGCAATATCGGTCGAGTAGGTGGGCAACATTTCTCTCTTGCTCGTGAGATAAAACAATCGCAACACTTTGGTTTCTGGTACAATTCGGCCTCATCATTGATTGAACGTACATCAACAGGTAAACCATGGTTCAGCAACATCAACAACAGCTGCAAAAACAGCTCTGGAACATTGCCAACACCCTACGTGGCAATATGTCGGCCGACGACTTTCGTGACTACATTCTGGGGCTTATCTTCTACAAGTATCTCTCAGACAAGCTAAACCGCTACTGTGATGAACTACTTGCTGAAGATGGCATTACTTTTGTTACTGTTGGCGTTGATGCTGCTGATGATAAAGATCTGCTCAATGACTTGCGTGAAGAGTGTGTTGAAAACCTAGGCTACTTTATTGCGCCTAAGCAGCTTTTCTCTAGCCTAGCGGAGCGTGGTCAAAAACAAGAGTTTATTATCGATGAGCTTGATCGCACTCTTGCTGATATTGAACAATCCACCACTGCGGCGGACTCTGCTGATGACTTCAATGGTTTGTTTGAAGAGTTAGACCTTAACTCAAGCAAATTAGGTAAAAATCCAGACGCACGTAATAAGCTCATCAGTCAGGTTTTGGTTCACCTAGATAACATCGACTTCCACCTAGAGAATACCGAGATTGATCTGCTTGGCGATGCCTACGAATACCTTATTGGTCAGTTTGCCTCTGGTGCGGGTAAAAAGGCGGGTGAGTTCTATACCCCGCAACAGGTCAGTAAGATTCTCGCTAAGCTTGTTAGCTTAGATGGCAACGTAAAGTCCGTCTACGACCCTACTTGTGGTTCAGGTTCATTGCTACTGCGTGTTGCTCGTGAAGTGGGTAGCCCTGATTTGTCTGCAAGTGGAAGCCTTGAGTTTTGTGGTCAGGAGCAAAACCCAAGCACTTATAACCTCGCTCGTATGAACATGCTGATGCACGGCGTGCGCTACGATAAGTTCGACATTAAAAACGATGACACCTTAGAGCACCCAATGCACCTAGATAAGCGTTTTGATGCGGTAGTAGCGAACCCTCCGTTTTCAGCGAATTGGAGTGCTAATGAGCTGCACTTAAACAGTGAACGCTTCGCTGATTACGGCAAGCTTGCGCCTAAATCGAAAGCGGACTTTGCTTTTGTGCTTCACATGATCCACCAATTGAATGAAACGGGCACACTAGCGGTGGTTGTCCCTCACGGCATCCTATTCCGTGGTGCGGCAGAAGGACATATCCGTAAGCACCTTATAGAGAAAAAGAACTACCTAGATGCTGTGATAGGCTTACCTGCGGGTATCTTCTTCGGTACAGGCATCCCGACTTGTATTCTTGTGTTCAAGAAGACCAGAAAACATGCTGACAACGTGCTGTTTATCGACGCTTCTAACCACTTCGAAAAAGGCAAAGCGCAAAACTACCTTCGTGATGAAGACGTTGAGCGCATCATTGAAGCTTACAGTAAACGTGAATCCGTCGAAAAGTTTGCTCATGTTGCCAAGCTAAGTGAAATCGAAGAAAACGACTACAACCTCAACATTCCTCGCTACGTGGATACTTTCGAAGAAGAAGAGCCTGTTGATCTGGATGCGGTGGCGGCTGACCTTGTTGAGTTAGAAACCAAGTTGCACTCAGTTGACGCTGATATTGCGGAGTTCTGTTCGCAGCTCAATATCAAAGCGCCGTTCTAAGGTAGGTATGTTATGACAGAACAAATGAATGTACCGAAACTTAGGTTTTGTGATTTTGATGGTAGCTGGCACCATTATTCAATCAAAGAAACAATTTCAGCTCTTATCGACTGTGAGCATAAGACTGCTCCATATGTCGATGCACAAGATTACATGGTAGTAAGAACCAACAATATAAAAAATGGTTCGCTTCTTATGGATGACATGAAATACACCTCAAAGGAAGGCTTTGAAGAGTGGACGAAACGGGCAGTTCCTTCTTATGGTGATATTCTGTTTACAAGGGAAGCCCCTGCTGGCGAAAGTTGCCTAGTACCAAAAAACTCTAGGTTGTGCTTAGGGCAACGCATGGTGTTACTTCAGATCGATCAGTCTGTTATGAATTCAATGTTTATAAGCCAGCTTCTATTGAGTCCTAAAGTACAAAATACTATTAACTCGTATTGTATTGGCTCTACAGTGACTAGAATCAATATTGCAGACATTAATCGCATTGACTTTGATATCCCAGCTCTCCTAGAACAACAAAAAATCGCCTCGTTTTTATCAAAGGTCGATGAGAAGATTGCCTTACTCACAAAGAAAAAAGACAAGCTCACCGAGTACAAAAAAGGTGTGATGCAACAGTTGTTTAGTGGAGAGGTGAAAGTTGATAGTGGAAAGTTAACCTTCATCCCCCCCACACTGCGCTTCAAAGCAGATGACGGTAGCGAGTTTCCTGATTGGGAAGAGAAGAAGTTGGGTGATGTAAACTCAATTATGGGAGGCGGCACTCCAAGTACAGCGGATGAAAGCCTATGGGGTGGAAACATTCAATGGTTCACACCTACTGAATTGAAAACCAAGTACGTAAGTGTAAGTAAAAGAACCATTACAGACAAAGGTTTAAGTAATTCATCGGCTAAAATTCTCCCGAAAGGTACAGTTTTGTTTTCAAGTCGTGCAACTGTTGGGGATGTGAGTATTGCTCAACAAGAATGTACAACAAACCAAGGTTTCCAGTCATTCAACGGCAAGCCAAAGAAAGCGAATAATGAATTTACCTACTATTGGGTTAGTTCTCATAAGAACGAGTTTCTTCGTAGAGCCTCAGGTTCAACTTTTCTTGAGATAAGCAAAAGTGAGATATCAAAAGTGTCTATTTGTCTTCCGTCATTTGATGAACAAATCAAAATCGCAAACTTCCTATCCGCTATCGACCAGAAAGTCGACTTAACCAACTCTGAGCTTGAGAAAGCTAAAGAGTGGAAGAGAGGGTTATTACAACAAATGTTCGTTTAGTTAATTGAAAATGGAGAGTGGACAGTTGACAGTGTCGTTATCAACTATCAACTATCAACTCACGCAAGGTTTTCCATGGACGGAGCAATAAAAACAAAGTCATACAATTTTTCACTGCGTATCATTAAGTTGTATCAGTTTCTACAAAGTGAAAATCGCGAATATGTACTTTCCAAGCAATTACTGAGAAGTGGTACATCCATTGGTGCTTTAGTACGAGAAGCGGAACACGCACAATCAAAAGCCGATTTTATCAATAAGATGAACATCGCTTTAAAAGAAGCGAATGAAACGGTTTATTGGCTTGAGTTACTTAGAGATTCCAAATATATCTCACAAAAACAAGCCGATTCCATTATTCCAGATAGCATTGAACTGCTGAAACTTTTAATCAGCATAGTAAAAACCAGCAAACAAAACTTAAACAAGTAGCACTCTTAGCTATCAATTTTCAACCATCAGTTATCAACTATTATGAGCACACAATCAGAAGCACAACTTGAAAAAGAGCTAATCGATCAGCTTGTCGCTGCCGATTTCAAACCTGTCGATATTGGCAATGCAGAGGCGTTAAAAGCGAATCTCAAAACTCAGCTTGAGAAAGCCAATGGCGTAACGCTAACCAAGCGTGAGTTTGAAAGTGTGCTCATTAAGCTTGAAAAGGGCAACATCTTCGATAAATCCAAGCGCTTGAAAGGCAAGGTGGATGTCACTCGAGAAGACGGCACCACAGATTACCTGACTCTGTTATTTGATGATGCGAAGAAAAACTTATTCCA
The DNA here is from genome assembly GCF_056726085.1 of Vibrio sp. 2433-A1. NCBI lineage: Bacteria > Pseudomonadati > Pseudomonadota > Gammaproteobacteria > Vibrionales > Vibrionaceae > Vibrio > Vibrio sp. 2433-A1. Next base: position 99,040 of record NZ_JBRESC010000001.1, on the reverse strand, counting down.
AGTCACCAACCAGATCACCATTCACGGCACGTACGAGAACCGCTACGATGTGACTATCTTGGTCAATGGCTTACCGCTGATTCAAATTGAACTCAAACGCCGTGGCATTGAGCTGGCAGAAGCATTCAACCAGATTAAGCGTTACGACAAACATACCTATGGTGCGCAAGGCGGGCTGTTCAATTATGTGCAGTTGTTTGTTATCTCTAATGGTGTTAACACCAAATACTTCTCCAACAATCGTGAGCTGTCATTTAAGCAGACCTTCCACTGGACGGATGTTGAGAACAACAAGATTAACTCACTGCCTCAGTTTGCTGATGCTTTCTTAAATCAACCGCACCTGACTAAGATGCTCAGTCGCTACATCGTACAGAACGAATCAGGAAAGTTCTTGATGGTGCTTCGCCCATACCAATTCTATGCGGTAGAAGCGATCGTTAATCAGGTTAAAAGCAATAATCAAGATCAAGGAAAGAATAACCATGGTTACATTTGGCACACGACAGGCAGTGGTAAGACGCTGACCAGCTTCAAAACCGCTCAGATCCTCTCCACGCTTGAAGATGTAGACAGAGTGGTATTCGTGGTTGACCGCAAAGACCTCGATTATCAAACCGCTAAAGAGTTTGATGCGTTTTTAAGAGGCAGTGTTGATAGCACAGGGGATACTAAAAGCTTACTTAACCAGTTCTTAGGTAGTCGACCAGTTACGAAAAAAGCAGCTAATGATGATGGTAAGTTGCAGCAAGTGGCAGAGTATGCGCCAATCTACAGTAGCAAAGTCAATCGCATCAACAAACTAACCATTACTACAATTCAAAAGCTTAATAACCTAATCACCAAACCTCGCTTTAAAGGACAGGTTGAGCACTTACGCCAAGAACGGGTGGTGTTTATTTTTGATGAATGCCATCGCAGTCAATTTGGCGAAACGCACCAAAATATCGTCGACTTCTTCGAGAAGGCACAACTGTTTGGTTTTACGGGCACGCCAATCTTTGCCGACAATGCGACAGCGAAGAAGGTCGAGGGTAAGGGAACCCAAAAGCGCACCACAAAAGATCTGTTTGGTGAACGCCTGCATAGTTATGTGATTGTGGATGCGATCAAAGATGACAACGTACTTCCATTTGCGATTGAGTATTACGGCAAGCTAAAACATAGAAACGATGGCATGGATGTCGATGTAAGTAGTATCGATGTCGCCGAGTTTTTTAGCTCTCCAAAGCGCATTAAACAAGTATGTGAGCACATCATTGGTATCCACGCTCACAAGACCAAACGTAAGTTTAATGCCATGCTGTGTGTGGCAAGTGTGCCTGATCTCATCACTTACTATGATACCTTCAAAGCACTCAAAGAAGAGGGCAAACACAAGCTCAATATCGGCACCATCTTTAGCTACGGTGTAAATGAGGAAGAAGAGTTTGAAGGCGAGGCCAATGTCAAAGGTTTAGCGGAAGCCAATGCCAAAGTGCATAGTCGAGACAAGCTAGATGCTTACATCGAAGACTACAATCAGCAGTTTGGTACCAGTTACTCAACCCAAGATACCGACAGTTTCTACAACTACTACAAGGATCTATCGAACCGTACCAAGAACGGTGAAGTGGATATCTTGCTGGTGGTGAATATGTTCCTTACAGGTTTCGATGCACCCGGCTTAAACACTATCTATGTCGATAAAAACCTTAAGTACCATGGCTTGGTACAAGCCTTCTCCCGTACTAACCGCCTAAACGGCACTGTGAAGTCGCATGGTAACGTTATGTGCTACCGCAATCTTAAACCGCAAGCGGACGAGGCGTTTACGCTGTTCTCAAACAAGCAGCCAATCGAGGTTATTGAAGTACCAGATCTTAACGGGCTAACTGAGGACTTTGCTAAAGCACTGGAAGCGTTAAAAACGATCGTACCAGAACATCAAGATGTGGATGGCCTTCCAGACGAGGATGCTCAAGCAGGCTTTATTAAGCAGTTCCGTATCTTGATGCGCTTGAAGAACCAGCTAGAGACATTTAGCGACTTTGACATTGAAACACTTGGTATATCTGAGCAAGAGTTCGTTGACTACGCCTCTAAATACAGCGATCTAGCCCGTGAACTCAAGAAAGGACCTGCTGATAAAGAGTCTATCTTAGCGGACATCGATTTCGAGCTAGAGCTACTGCAAAGAGATGAAGTGAATGTTGGCTACATTCGTCACTTGTTAATGACGATGATCGAAGAGCCTTGTGATGAAGCCAAAGAGAAAAAGCGCCAAGTTATTGCTAACTTGCTGGCGACTGAACCGACCTTGTATAGCAAACGCTCCCTCATCGAAGATTTTATCAATAAGAGTATGCAAGGCTTAGTGCAAGGTGCTGAGTTTGATGAGTTCATTGAAGAGCAGAAGCAAAAACAGCTAAATCAAATCGCAGCGGAAGAGCAGCTAGACGCAGACAAGTTTAGCGCCATGGTGACGAGCATTGAAAACGGTATGAGTGTAGACAGCTTGAAGTCTGACGATATCGCACAGCTCACTACCGAAAAGATGACGTTTAGAACGCGACGTACCATTCTTCCTCGCATCACTGAACGATTAAAAAGCTTCGTTGAAACCTTTATTGAAGGGTTTCATTGATTGCTTAAACCATACTGTTCATTTCAATGCAGCCAGCCAACCAGGTTTTGTTGCAGAAAGTGTGCTTTAGATACGACCTTAACTCCCTTTTGTAAAGAGAAGAACTACCCCTGATAACAGTGCGTTATTGGTTGTGGCTGTTGTTGGTGGGTTTGGTTATTTGTTTACTGAATATTGCCGATATGTTGCTAATTTGAGTAAAAGCACTTCAAACTATGTCTTTGGTTTTTTTGTGAATTTTTAAACTGCAAATGCAATTTTTTGCAGTCTCTTTTGCTAATATGTTGGTACTTTTGGCGAATTATACGATTTTTTGCTACATATATATGGCAAATTACTTCAATGGTTGATAATGTGTGCCGCAGTCTTTGTAAGGTTTTAGTTTTTTATACTCAAAAAAGTGTACGAAACAATATTAAAACACTGGCCGTTCCAGTCCCTTACAAAGAAGTCATGGATGCTAATAAAAAACTTGGAGTTTTACGCATGTATAAGAACAAAATCACTCAAGCCCTTCTTCTAGGTGCTGGTCTAGCCGTTGCAGCGACTTCAACTGCAACAATTGCTGCACAAGTTCCTGCCGGAACTAAACTTGCTGCTAAACAAGAAATCGTACGTGGTAATGGTACTGAAGTTGCTTCAATCGATCCTCAAAAAACAGAGGGCGTGCCAGAATCTAACGTTATACGTGACCTATTTGAAGGTTTGGTTAACCAAGACGGTAACGGTAAGATCGTTCCTGGGGTTGCTGAAAGCTGGGAAACAAAAGATAACAAGACGTTCATCTTCCACCTAAGAGATACCGCTAAATGGTCAAATGGCGATCCAGTAACCGCAGAAGACTTTGTTTACAGCTTCCAGCGTGCTGCAGATCCTAAAACGGCTTCACCATATGCGTGGTACATTGAAATGACCACAATGGATAATGCAGCTGATATCATTGCAGGGAAAAAAGATAAGTCGACTCTAGGTGTGAAAGCGTTAGATGCTCATACTCTAGAAATCAACTTAGAGCGTCCTGTACCATACTTCGTTAAAATGATGGCTCACACAACAGTGAAACCTGTGCATAAAGCAACGGTTGAAAAGTGGGGCGATCAGTGGACAAAACCTGAACATTTTGTTGGCAACGGTGCGTACACGCTGAAGAGCTGGGTTGTTAACGAGCGTATGGTGATGGCTCGTAGCAATACTTACTGGGATAACGAACATACTGTTATCAACCAAGTTACGTATTTGCCGATTGAGAATCAGGTTTCTGAAATGAACCGTTTCTTGTCTGGTGAGATCCAAATTACTAACGAGCTTCCACTAGAGCACTTCAAACGTTTGAAGAAAGAGCATCCTGAATCAGTAAGTGTACACGGTAACCTATGTACATATTACTACGGCTTTAACAATCAGCGTGCACCATTTAATGATGTTCGTGTTCGTAAAGCACTCTCTTATGCAATCGATCGTAATATCATCACAGATGCAATTTTGGGCCAAGGTCAAAAGCCTGCTTACTTCCTAACACCTGAAATTGTTGAAGGCTTCAGCCCAACGCTACCAGATTACGCGAATATGTCTCATGATGAGCGTATTGCAAAAGCGAAAGAACTGCTAGCGGAAGCGGGTTACGATAAAGATCACCCATTAAACTTCAGCCTTCTGTACAACACATCTGAAAACCATAAGAAGCTTGCAACGGCTATCCAATCAATGTGGAAACGTAACTTAGGCGTGAATATTACTCTTGAAAACCAAGAGTGGAAAACGTTCCTAGATACGCGTCGCCAAGGTAATTACGATGTGACTCGCGCGGGTTGGTGTGGTGACTACAACGAAGCCTCTACCTTCTTGTCGTTAATGCAGTCAAATAACAGCTCGAATGACCAAAAATATAATAGTGCAGAATATGATAAAACAATGTCTGATGCACTAGGTGCAACTTCAGACGAAGCTCGTTCTAAGCTATACACGAAAGCAGAAACTATTCTTGCGCGTGATATGCCTATTGCACCTATTTATCAATACGTAATTTCTAGACTAGTTTCACCAACAGTTGGTGGCTTCCCAGAAAATAACGCACAAGATCAGATCTACACTAAAGATCTGTACATTAAAGCAAAATAATTAACATATATATTGCTTAAATCTAGCTGAGCTTTAGGTGTCTTACCTAAAGCTTAGCTTTCTAATTCCTGTCACAGAACGAAATAAGTCCAATGTTAAAATTTATCTTCAAAAGGGTATTGGAAGCGATTCCTACGCTACTCGTGTTGATCACAGTGTCGTTCTTTTTGATGCGTTTCGCACCCGGAAACCCATTTTCAAGTGAACGTGCACTTGCCCCTCAAGTGCTAGAAAATATCAATGCAAAATATGGCTTAGATAAGCCAGTATTTGAACAATATACGACCTACCTTACCAATATTCTTCATGGTGATTTTGGTCCCTCTTTTAAGTACAAAGACTATACAGTTAATGAATTGATCAATAGTGCATTACCTGTATCGGTAAAAGTGGGTTTTGCAGCCTTTATATTCACCGTAATTTTTGGTGTATTAATAGGTACCATAGCAGCACTGAAACAAAATAGTTGGCTCGATTACTCGATAATGTCGATCGCTATGATTGGGGTTGTTATGCCTTCCTTTGTTCTTGCCCCAGTTCTTATTTACATATTTGCGATTAATTTGGAATGGCTTCCTGCGGGTGGCTGGTTAGATGGTTCGTTCCAATATATGGCACTCCCTGTGCTAGCTATGTCTTTACTCTATATTGCGACCTTCGCTCGTATTACGCGTGGTTCGATGATCGAGACACTCAATAGTAACTTTATCCGTACGGCTCGTGCTAAGGGCTTAAGTTACCGCTATATCATTATCAAGCATGCACTTAAACCTGCATTACTTCCTGTTGTTTCCTATATGGGACCTGCATTCGTGGGGATCATCACAGGTTCGGTTGTTATCGAAACGATTTTTGGCCTTCCGGGTATCGGTAAGCTGTTTGTAAATGCAGCGTTTAACCGAGATTACTCACTGGTCATGGGTGTGACTATTCTCATTGGCTTCTTGTTCATTCTGTTTAATGCGATTGTAGATATTCTACTCGCAATGATTGACCCGAAAATTCGCTACCAATAGGAACTCCTGGCTATGTTAACAAAAAAAGAAAATTTAGACGCGCTAGAGAAGTTCTCTGAAAATCTAGAAATTGAAGGGCGTAGTCTTTGGCAAGATGCTCGCATCCGCTTCATGCGAAATAAAGCTGCGATGGTAAGTCTCTTTATTCTGACTTTAATGGTATTGGCCGTTATTTTCTTGCCGATGCTTTCATCATACACATTCGATGAAACAGATTGGTACTCCATGCATGCGGCACCGTCGATGGAACATTTATTTGGTACGGATGCGTTGGGACGAGATCTTTACGTGCGCACATTAGTTGGTGGCCGTATTTCACTGATGGTGGGTGTGTTAGGTGCGTTGGTAGCGGTAGTGATTGGTACGCTTTATGGTGCTGCATCAGGTTTTATTGGCGGTAAAGTAGACCGCGTAATGATGCGTATACTAGAGATCCTTTACGCAGTACCGTTCATGTTCCTAGTTATCGTACTGGTGACTTTCTTCGGCCGTAATATCATTCTGATTTTCGTTGCTATCGGTGCGATCGCATGGCTTGATATGGCACGTATTGTACGTGGCCAAACGTTGAGTTTACGCAGTAAAGAGTTTATTGAAGCAGCGCATGTTTGTGGTGTGAGCAATTGGAAAATCATCACTCGCCACATTGTGCCGAACGTACTAGGTATTGTCGCTGTATACTCTACACTTCTGATCCCTAGCATGATTTTGACCGAATCATTCTTATCATTCCTTGGTCTTGGTGTTCAGGAACCAATGACAAGTTGGGGCGCACTTCTACAAGAAGGTGCTCAGACAATGGAAGTGGCAATCTGGCAGCTCGCATTCCCTGCAGCGTTCATGGTTGTGACTCTATTCTGCTTCAACTACGTTGGTGACGGTCTGCGCGATGCGCTTGATCCTAAAGACAGATAATTAAAAATAGAAAGATTAAGGAAGCAACGATGAGCTTATTAGATGTCAAAGATCTGCGCGTCGAATTTACCACGCAAGATGGTATCGTAACCGCAGTAAACGATTTGAATTTCTCTCTGAACCAAGGTGAAACACTCGGTATCGTAGGTGAGTCAGGTTCAGGTAAATCACAAACAGTATTCTCAATCATGGGTCTACTGGCGAAAAACGGCATTATTTCAGGTAGTGCGAAATTTGAAGGTCGAGAAATTCTTAACCTTCCAGAAAAAGAGTTGAACAAGGTTCGTGCAGAGCAGATCGCGATGATCTTCCAAGACCCGATGACCTCTCTTAACCCATACATGAAAGTGAGTGATCAGCTGATGGAAGTGCTGATGCTACACAAAGGTATGGGCAAAGCAGAAGCGTTTGAAGAGTCTGTACGCATGCTTGAAGCGGTTAAAATTCCAGAAGCTCGCAAACGTATCACTATGTACCCGCATGAGTTCTCAGGCGGTATGCGTCAACGTGTTATGATCGCAATGGCGTTGCTATGTCGTCCTAAACTTCTGATTGCAGACGAACCAACTACAGCTCTTGATGTTACGGTTCAGGCACAGATCATGGACCTTTTGAACGAGCTTAAGTCTGAGTTTAATACTGCAATCATTATGATCACACACGACCTTGGCGTTGTTGCGGGTTCATGTGACAAAGTACTTGTGATGTATGCAGGTCGTACCATGGAGTACGGTACTGTTGATGAAATCTTTTACAATCCAAGCCACCCATACGCGGAAGGTCTACTTAAAGCGATTCCTCGCCTTGATACTGAAGGTGAAATCCTACCAACTATTCCGGGTAATCCACCGAACTTACTGCGCTTACCACCAGGCTGTCCTTATCAGGAACGTTGCCACCGCGTAATGGATCGTTGTAAGCAAGAAGCACCAATCTTGACACCATTTGCCGATGGCCGTCAGCGTGCATGTTTTTCTGAATGGGAGACTTGGAAAAAATGAGTGTAGAAGGTAAGAACCTAATCTTAGACGTAAAAGACCTTAAAGTTCACTTTAGTATTGCGTCAAAATCCGCTTGGCCATGGTCAAAGCCTGCAAATCTTAAAGCAGTCGATGGTGTTAACGTTCGTCTATACGAAGGTGAAACACTGGGCGTAGTAGGGGAGTCTGGTTGTGGTAAATCAACGTTTGCTCGAGCGATCATCGGTTTGGTCGAAGCGACAGACGGCGATGTCATGTGGTTAGGTCAAGACCTAACTAAGATGAAAGAAGTTCAGCGCCGTGAAACGCGTAAAGAAATTCAGATGATCTTCCAAGACCCACTTGCATCACTCAACCCACGTATGACCGTCGGTGACATCATTGCTGAGCCTTTGGAGACTTTCTACCCAGAGCTTTCGAAGCAAGAAGTGAAAGATCGTGTTAAAGAGATGATGGCGAAAGTAGGTCTACTGCCGAATGTTATCAACCGTTACCCACACGAGTTCTCAGGCGGTCAATGTCAGCGTATTGGTATCGCGCGTGCTCTTATTCTAAAGCCAAAGATGATTATCTGTGATGAGCCAGTATCAGCACTTGATGTGTCGATTCAGGCTCAGGTAGTCAACCTTTTGAAAGAGCTACAAAAAGAGCTTGGTCTTTCGTTGGTGTTTATCGCGCACGACCTGTCGGTAGTGAAGCATATTTCTGACCGTGTATTGGTCATGTACCTTGGTAATGCGGTTGAGTTAGGTGAAGCCGATGCACTATTTGCTGACCCGAAGCACCCGTATACGCGAGCGCTAATGTCAGCAGTGCCGATTCCTGATCCTAAGCTAGAGCGCAGCAAAAAGATTGAAATGCTAGAAGGTGATCTGCCATCACCAATCAGCCCACCATCAGGTTGTGTGTTCCGTACACGTTGTCCGCAAGCGACAGAGACTTGTGCTCAGACTAAGCCGCGTATTGAGGGCAACGATGTCCACGCTGTTTCTTGTCTGCATGTTAGCGTTTAATCGCGAAGTCATAATTTAGCCTGTGACGGGCTTAAGCGCGGCATCTTTCGGGAGTCGCGCTTTTTTCATCTCTCAATATCGTAGACTGCTATCTTCGAAATATTCGAACAACTAAGCCAAGCTATTCTACTCTTCTTATCGTCAGCATTTTTTATACTAACTTCATTAGGATACTGGCTTAGGAGATGATCATGGGTAAATTAGTTAAAGGCGTTTGGCATGACGTTTGGTACGACACAAAATCTAACAACGGTAAGTTTGTTCGCGAAGATGCGGGTTTTCGAGATTGGATTGAGAATAAACCAGAGGCAAAATTTCAGCCCGAATCAGGCCGCTATCACTTATACGTCTCCCTAGCATGTCCTTGGGCGCACCGGACGTTGATTTTCCGCAAACTGAAAGGATTAGAGCCTCATATTGATGTGACAGTCGTCTGCCCTGACATGATGAATGAAGGTTGGCAGATGGGGCTGCCAGAGCCGCTGTTTGGCCACATGCGCCTGCATCAGATTTACACTCAAGCAAAACCTGATTACAGCGGTCGTGTGACCGTTCCTGTATTATGGGATAAGAAACTCAACACAATTGTGAGTAATGAATCTTCAGAAATCATTCGCATGTTTAACTCTGAGTTTAATGATCTTACTGGTAATACCGATGATTATTATCCTCAGGCTGATCGAGAAATGATTGATGAGTGGAATGCGTATATTTACCCCCACGTGAATAACGGTGTTTATCGCTGCGGGTTTGCAACGACGCAAGAGGCTTATGAAGAAGCGTATCATCAACTGTTTGAGTCGCTAGACAGATTGGATGATCATCTAGCGAAAAGCCGCTACCTTGTTGGTGACAGCATTACTGAAGCCGACTGGCGCTTGTTTACTACATTGATTCGCTTTGATGCGGTGTATGTAGGTCACTTTAAGTGTAATAAAAAACGTATTGCTGACTATCAACACTTGAACGGCTACATGAAAGAGCTGTATCAGGTGCCGGGAGTCAGTGAGACCACAGACTTTTATCACATCAAACGTCACTACTATTACAGCCACACAGGCATTAACCCTACTCAGGTTATTCCGCTTGGGCCAGAGTTGGATTTGGACTCTAGCCATGGGCGCGAGAAGCTCTAATTTTATTGGCGCACATAAAAGAAAACCCTCGCATCTGCGAGGGTTTGTCATTTCAGAAAAGCGTTAAATTAATTAACTACTTTTTCTTCCGCTTGAGCCGCTTGGTCTGCTTGGATAGCAGTTAGCGCAACAGTGTATACGATGTCGTCGACTAGAGCGCCGCGAGACAGGTCGTTTACTGGCTTACGCATACCTTGAAGCATTGGACCGATAGAGACTAGATCTGCCGAGCGCTGTACCGCTTTGTAAGTCGTGTTACCAGTGTTTAGGTCTGGGAATACGAATACAGTTGCTTTACCTGCTACAGGAGAGTTAGGCGCTTTAGAAGCGGCTACGTTTTCCATGATCGCTGCGTCGTACTGTAGAGGGCCGTCGATCACTAGATCTGGACGTTTCTCTTGAGCTATCTTAGTCGCTTCACGTACTTTATCTACGTCTGCACCCTTACCAGATTCACCAGTAGAGTATGAGATCATAGCAACGCGAGGGTCGATACCGAATGCCGCAGCAGAATCTGCAGATTGGATAGCGATTTCAGCTAGCTGTTCAGCGGTTGGATCTGGGTTGATCGCACAGTCACCGTAAACCAATACTTGGTCAGGCAGTAGCATGAAGAAGACAGAAGATACGATAGACGCATCAGGTGCAGTCTTGATGATTTGGAACGGAGGAACGATAGTGTTCGCCGTTGTGTGAACAGCACCAGAAACTAGGCCGTCAACTTCGTCGTTCTCAAGCATCATTGTGCCAAGGAATACTGAATCTTGTAGTTTCTCGCGAGCAACAACTTCAGTCATACCTTTCGCGCCACGTAGTTCAACTAGGCGAGCAACGTAGTTTTCACGCACTTCATCAGAGTTGATGATAGTTACGCCAGCACCTAGCTCAACACCTTGCTGCGCTGCAACACGTTTGATCTCTTCTGGGTTACCTAGAAGCACACATTCAGCGATACCACGCTCAGCACAGATAGCCGCAGCTTTAACTGTACGAGGTTCATCACCTTCAGGAAGAACGATACGTTTACCTGCTTTACGAGCGAACTCAGTTAGTTGGTAACGGAATGCTGGAGGGCTTAGGCGACGAGACTTCTGAGTACCCTCAGTCATAGACTCGATCCAGTTACCATCGATGTTGCCGGCAACGTGCTCATTAATGAACTCGATACGCTCTTTATCGTCGGCAGGTACTTCGATAGAGAAGCTCTGTAGGTTTAGAGACGTCTGCCAAGTGTTACCTTGTGCTTTGAAGATCGGTAGACCTGAATCAAATGCTGGCTTACATAGGCCTGTGATTTCTTCGGGAATGTCGTAACCGCCAGTTAGAAGTACTGCACCGATTTCAACACCGTTCATTGCAGCTAGTGCCGCAGCAACGATTACGTCTGGGCGGTCTGCTGAAGTCACAAGTAGAGAACCAGGCTTGAAGTGCTCAATCATGTTTGGCAGAGAACGTGCACAGAACGTGATGCTCTTAATACGACGAGTATTGATGTCACCAGCGTTGATAATATCAGCGTTTAGGTGCTCAGCCATGTCGATTGCGCGCGTTGCGATTAGGTCGATACTCCATGGCACACAACCTAGTACACGAATTGGAGAAGTGTTGAAGATTTCCATCACTTTCATTTCGTTTTGCTTCGCGCTATCTGCATCATCAAAGATTTCAGATAGGTCAGGGCGAGTACGGCCAGCTTCATCAACAGGTGCGTTTAGCTTGTTGATGATAACGCCAGAGATGTTTTTGTTCTTAGTACCGCCGAAGTTAGAACATGCTACTTCGATACGCTCTTTAAGCTGCGCAGGGTTATCTGTGCCAGGCGTTGCAACAAGTACGATCTCTGCACCAAGTGTCGCTGCGATTTCAGCGTTTACCTGGTTAGCGAATGGATGTTTACGAGTCGGTACAAGACCTTCGATTAGCGTTACGTCAGCATCTTTGTTGATTTGGTTGTAACGCTCAACCACTGTTTCTAGCAGCTCATCCATGTTGTCGTTACCGATTAGGCTTTCAGCAACAGACATCGCAAGAGGTTGGCCGATCTTCACATCGCTGTTTGTACCAACGATAGTTGAAGTTAGATCAGGTTGATCGCCGCCAGAACGTGGCTGACAGATTGGCTTGTAAAAAGAAACTTTAACGCCCTTGCGCTCCATTGCGCGAAGAACACCCATGCTTACGCTAGTAAGACCAACACCAGCACTTGCAGGGATAAGCATAATAGTACGAGACATTCGTAGAGTACCTATAGCTATTGGGGGATAAAAGCTCAACTATTATTCCTTGTACTGCAAAGAATAGGAGTTGAGCCCCAGAATAAGAAAACCGGCTGCTTATTTAGCAGCCGGTTAAGTCAATTAAAGACCTGCTAGGCGTGCAGTGTCTTCAGCGATAACTAGCTCTTCGTTAGTAGAGATAACCATTGCTGGGATGCGGCTGTTTGCAGTAGTGATAGTACCTTCGCCGCCGAAACGTGCTTTAAGGTTAGCTTCACCATCTACTTCGATACCGAAGATACCTAGGCGGTTAAGAACCATTTCACGGATAGGGCCAGAGTTTTCGCCGATACCACCAGTGAAAGTGATTGCGTCTAGACGGCCTTCAAGAGTCGCTGTGTAACCTGCAACGTACTTAGCTAGACGGTGACAGAACACGTCCATTGCACGAGTTGCTTCTTCTTTCTCACCGTAGTTGTCTTCAACGAAACGACAGTCAGAAGTCACTTCAGTTAGACCAGCAAGACCAGACTCTTTAGTTAGCATGTTGTTGATTTCTTCAACAGAGTAGCCTAGAGCGTCATGTAGGTGGAAAATGATTGCAGGATCTAGGTCACCACAACGAGTGCCCATTACAAGACCTTCAAGAGGAGTAAGACCCATAGAAGTATCTACAGATTGACCGTTCTTGATTGCACATACAGAAGCACCGTTACCTAGGTGACAGTTGATGATGTTAACTTCTTCTACTGGCTTATCTAGTAGTTTAGCCACTTCACGAGTGATGAATAGGTGAGAAGTACCATGCATGCCGTAACGACGAATGCCGTGCTCTTTGTACAGGTTGTACGGTAGAGCGTATAGGTAAGACTCAGAAGGCATTGTTTGGTGGAACGCAGTGTCAAATACCGCCACGTTTTGTAGACCAGGGAAGTTTACTTTAGCTGCTTCGATACCGATTAGGTGAGCTGGGTTATGAAGAGGTGCGAAAGTCGCAGCGTCTTGAATACCCTTAAGTACTTCATCTGTGATTAGTGCAGATGAAGTGAACTGCTCGCCGCCGTGTACGATACGGTGGCCGATTGCACCAAGGTTAGCTTTAAGCTCAGGCTTAGAAGCAAGAATAGTTTCTACCATGAAAGATAGTGCTTCTACGTGAGCAGCGCCCGCGCCTAGTTGTGCTTCGTGCTTGCCGTCAAGTTTCCATTTAATACGAGCTTCTGGAAGACTTAGACACTCAGCAAGACCAGTTAGGTGCTCTGCACCTGTTTCTGCATCAACTACAGCGAATTTAAGAGAAGAACTACCGCAGTTTAAAACTAAAACTAGCTTAGACATTAATGACTACCTGTTAATTTTTTCTGATCGAAATCAGTAAGGGTGAAAATTAATCTCAAGAATAGACGAAGCAGAAGAAGCTGCGTACTAATCTTGGTCAAAAAAACTTCGAATTCCGTATATAAAGATAGTGGCGATCTAGCTCACCACTCTTGCATCCGCTGCAGAAAGGTCTCAGAGTTGCTTAAATTGTAAATAACAGCAACAATGAGATTGTGGGTCCGCAAAGAATAACGATAATAGACAATGATAACAAAAAAAAATTGAAAGAATATTAACTTTTATCAATTTTTTCTTTGTTTAGTTGAATCTTTCAACTAAATTTTAATCGAAGGATCCGATGTTGAAGTGAGAGAGCCTTATGAGCAATAAAGTCGGTTTAGTTCACAGCCTACGTGACGGACAAAAATACATGGACATTTGGCCAATGCGAAAAGAGCTGAATATGCTGTTTCCAGAGCAGCGTATTATCAAGGCTACGCGTTTTGGCGTAAAAGTGATGCCAGCGATAGCCGCAATCAGTGTATTGACACAAATGGCATTCAATAATTATCAGTCTATGCCTCAAGCTGTCATCATCGCGCTTTTCGCTATCAGCATGCCGATTCAAGGTATGTGGTGGTTAGGCAATCGCGCTAATACACAACTACCTCCAGCGCTTGCGGGTTGGTACCGTGAAATCTATCAGAAAATTGCAGAAAGCGGGTTTGCTCTAGAACCAATGAAATCGCGCCCACGCTATAAAGAGCTCGCAAAAATACTGAATCGCGCATTTCACCAACTTGATAAGAGTGCGCTAGAGCGCTGGTTCTAAGATAAGCGACGAGCTGCGAGTTTCTAGTGAAAAGTGTTGGCATAGCAAATGATGTGTCAACAATTGCTCGTCACTCGTCACTCGTCACTCACCACTCAAACTAAAAAACGCCCACCGAAGTGAGCGCTTTCTTTTATCTAACACGATTCAACATTAGTTGAACATCGCAATCGCGTCTGCTGGTGCAACGTATTCAAGATCGAAGCTTTCAGCAACTTCTTTACACGTTACTTTACCGTGGATAACGTTTAGACCTTCTAGGAAGCCTTTATCTGAAAGTAGTGCTTCGCGGTAACCTTTGTTTGCTAGCTTAACAATGTAAGGAAGTGTTGCATTGTTTAGAGCGAATGTGGATGTGCGAGCAACAGCACCTGGCATGTTTGCAACACAGTAGTGCACAACGTCGTCAACGATATACGTTGGGTCTGCGTGTGTTGTAGCGTGTGATGTTTCGAAACAACCGCCTTGGTCGATAGCAACGTCAACAACTGCTGCACCTGGCTTCATCTTAGCGATGTGCTCTTTTGTTACTAGCTTAGGCGCTGCAGCACCTGGGATTAGTACCGCACCAATTACTAGGTCTGCTTCTAGAACGTGCTTCTCAATAGCGTCTTCTGTAGAGTAAACCACTTTGGCACGACCTTGGAACTCTTCATCTAGGCGACGTAGTGTATCAACATTACGATCAAGGATAGTTACGTCTGCACGAAGGCCAACAGCCATACGTGCTGCATTAGCACCAACAACACCACCGCCGACAACGACGACTTTTGCTGGCTCAACGCCTGGAACACCACCAAGTAGAAGACCACGACCACCGTGAGATTTCTCTAAAGTTTGTGCACCTGCTTGAATAGACATGCGACCTGCTACCTCAGACATTGGAGCAAGTAGTGGCAAGCGACCCATATTATCTGTTACAGTCTCATATGCTATACAGACAGCTTTGCTCTTGATTAGCTCATCAGTTTGTGGAAAATCTGGTGCTAGGTGCAAATAAGTAAATAAAATTTGCCCTTCTCGTAGCATAGCGCGCTCGACAGCTTGAGGTTCTTTAACCTTTACAATCATTTCTGCTTTCGCGAAAACGTCAGCAGCGGTAGGAAGAATGGATGCGCCTACAGCGATGTAATCATCGTCTGAAAAACCGATGCCTGAACCGGCATTAGTTTCAACAAAAACTTGGTGACCTTGAGACACTAGCTCGCGAACGCTCGCTGGGATCATGCCAACACGGTATTCGTGGTTTTTGATTTCCTTAGGTACGCCAATGATCATCCTGACTCCTCATTTTATTTTGGTTGTATAAACTATAGTAGTTGTATTAACTGTGTGTAGGGTAATTCTGTCGAATTAATATCTAGTATAGATACGATTGAATAAAATTTGATACTGAATATTAAAAAGTTGTAGTATATTTTTTTGCAAGGAAGTAATAAGGTGGAATAAAAAATGGCAGACAACAATAAAAAGCCGTCCAAGGATCTTGACCGTATCGATCGCAACATTCTAAATGAGTTGCAGAAAGATGGTCGTATTTCGAATGTAGAGTTGTCTAAACGTGTGGGGCTTTCGCCTACACCATGTTTGGAACGTGTGCGCCGATTAGAGCGCCAGGGGTACATTACAGGTTATACAGCGTTGCTGAACCCGCAGTACCTTGATGCTTCACTACTAGTATTTGTTGAAATTACGTTAAATCGTGGTGCTCCTGATGTATTTGAGCAATTTAACACGGCAGTACAAAAGTTAGACGACATCCAAGAGTGTCATCTAGTTTCTGGTGATTTCGACTACCTATTAAAAACTCGTGTATCTGATATGAGTGCTTACCGTAAGCTGCTCGGTGACACGCTATTGCGTCTACCCGGTGTTAATGACACACGTACTTACGTAGTTATGGAAGAAGTGAAGCAAACTAACCAATTGGTGATCAAAACTCGATAACTTCGAGTGGGTATTGAGTTAAACTCTTAATTGCTTTCTTTATTCTGACTTTAAGCAATTGGGTTTTTGCCCCTGATATGGTTAAATCGATAGTCCGAGTAGCGGTGCTGCTCGGGCTATTTTATTTTTTGCCGAAACGAATCTTTCGAACTCGGTTTTATGCTACGTAGATAAAGTTGGTTATGTTTAAAGAGACCAAAAATAAAGTCCAAACAATTATTAAAACGGGTGATGACTCCTCACTTTCTCGTCTGAGTGGACCTCAGCGTCTTCAAGAATGTAGTCTGATTGTTATAGTTTTAGCGTCGATATTGCTTTCAGTAGCACTTATCACTTTTAATGCCGCCGATCCTTCGTGGTCTCAAACTGCGTGGGGGGGAGAGATCCACAATGCTGGTGGCTTAGCAGGAGCTTGGCTCGCTGACACTCTCTTTTTTACCTTTGGCTCTCTTGCTTACGCTCTACCTTTTGTGATTACTGGTACCGCATGGGTTATATTACGTAAGCGCGGTGAAGATGAACCTGTCGATTTGATGCTGTGGGGTACACGACTGCTGGGTTTAACGATTGTTATTTTGACCAGTTGCGGACTTGCTGACATTAACTTTGATGACATTTGGTATTTTTCATCAGGTGGTGTGATTGGTGATGTACTCACAAGCTTAGCTTTACCAACTTTAAATATCCTCGGCACCACATTAGTCTTCCTATTTTTATTGGGAGCAGGCTTCACCTTACTGACGGGTATTTCTTGGCTATCTATTGTTGATTGGCTAGGTGAGAAGACCATTAATTTGTTTACTGGGCTTGTTAACCGTATTCGTGGCCGAAAAGATGAAACCCTAGAAGCTGAGTTAAATGATTATGAGCAAGAGATTACGCCTGCCCGCTCAGAATCAGCGCGTGAAGAGCCAACGGTATCATTAACGCAAGATCTTGTAGAACCAGCTCCGGAGCCACGTCGATTCAATATTCATATGCCTGAATCTCAAGAAGCCGAGCCTAAGCCAGTTCAACCAGAACCCGTGAATGAAGCGCAGCAACCTGTTCCTGAACGCATTGAGCCAGTCGCGCCACAGAGCGCGTATACTCAGGTGGAATCAGTACAACCAATTGCGCCTGTTCAACCAGTTGTGAGTGATGAGCCTCAAGTGGAGCGTTCTAAACAACTTGGCGCGACAATTGAAGAGCTGGAGCAAGCAGCACAATACGCCGATGACTTTGTTGAACCCGCTCAAGCTGCAAGTGTCGCAACAGCAACGATGACAGCGACCGCAACGGCTGACATACATACGCCGGAAATTGCGACGCCGTATGAGCAAGAAACCCCAGCGATTGTTGATGTTGAACCAGTAGTCGAAACGACTCCTGTATATGAAGCGGCAGAAGAAGTTCCTAGCTCAGAGTTACCTTGGGATGAGAGTATCGTTGATGAAAACATTGCCCAGCCAAGTATCACAACGTCCGAACTTGATCAAATCTCTACTGAGATTGAGCCGCTCGAGCGTTATCAAGAGCCAATGATTTCATCGTTCGATGTTGTAGAAGAAGCACAAATTGAACCTTTAGAACAATATCAATCTCAGCAGCTTCCAGAAGATGAAGATGCTGCTGCGCTTAACAATATGGTTGCTGAGGCTCAGGCCAAAGTGGCTGCGCAGCAAAATCCATTCCTTGTACAGCAGGAGCCAAATCTACCTAAGCCAGCAGAGCCGATGCCGACGCTAGAGCTTCTTTATCATCCAGAAAAGCGTGACAATTTTATCGATCGTGATGCATTAGAAAATATTGCGCGATTGGTTGAAGCCAAATTAGCTGACTACAAGATTAAAGCGGAAGTGGTCGACATCTTCCCTGGGCCTGTTATTACACGATTTGAGCTAGACCTAGCTCCTGGGGTTAAAGTGAGTCGTATTTCGGGCCTTTCTATGGACTTAGCTCGCTCGCTATCGGCGATGGCTGTGCGCGTTGTTGAAGTTATTCCGGGTAAGCCATACGTGGGCTTGGAATTACCAAACATGAGTCGTCAGACGGTATTTTTCTCTGATGTTGTCGGTAGTCAGCAGTTTATTGAAGCTAAATCGCCAACGACGGTTGTCCTTGGTCAGGATATCGCTGGTGAAGCGGTTATTGCTGATCTCTCCAAGATGCCGCACGTGTTAGTCGCGGGTACAACAGGTTCTGGTAAGTCTGTTGGTGTAAACGTAATGATCCTGAGTATGCTCTACAAAGCGACGCCGGAAGATGTACGTTTCATCATGATTGACCCGAAAATGTTGGAACTGTCGATTTATGAGGGGATTCCTCACCTTCTTTCTGAAGTAGTAACGGATATGAAAGATGCATCAAACGCACTGCGTTGGTGTGTGGGTGAAATGGAGCGCCGCTATAAGCTGATGTCTGCACTTGGTGTACGTAACATCAAAGGCTTTAACGATAAGCTTAAGATGGCGGCAGAAGCGGGGCACCCTATCCATGATCCGCTATGGCAGCCGGGCGACAGTATGGATGAGCATCCGCCGCTGCTAGAGAAACTGCCTTACATTGTGGTTATCGTCGATGAATTCGCTGACTTGATGATGGTTGTTGGTAAGAAGGTTGAAGAGTTGATAGCACGCTTAGCGCAAAAAGCGCGTGCGGCAGGTATTCACTTAATTCTAGCGACTCAGCGACCTTCGGTAGACGTTATTACTGGTTTAATTAAAGCTAACATCCCAACTCGTGTCGCGTTTACCGTTTCGACTAAGACCGACTCGCGTACTATTCTTGATCAAGGTGGTGCTGAATCGCTGTTGGGTATGGGTGATATGCTCTACCTACCACCGGGCTCAAGCCATACCGTTCGTGTTCATGGTGCGTTTGCTTCTGATGATGATGTTCACGCGGTGGTTAACAACTGGAAAGCGCGCGGTAAGCCGAATTATATCGATGAAATCACCAATGGTGACCAAGGGCCTGAAGCGTTACTCCCAGGCGAAAAACCGGAAGGCGAAGAGGAGATGGATCCACTGTTTGACCAAGTGGTTGAGCATGTTGTCCAGTCTCGCCGTGGTTCGGTCTCTGGTGTTCAGCGCCGCTTTAAGATTGGTTACAACCGCGCAGCACGTATCGTTGAGCAGCTCGAAGCTCAAGGCATTGTGAGTGCACCAGGCCATAACGGTAACCGTGAAGTACTAGCTCCTGCGCCTGGTCGTGAGATGAACTAAGTACTGTTATTGGATGAATCAAAAAGGGTTAGCAATTGCGCTAACCCTTTTTTATGTGTAGCTTGAGTGAAGCAGCATCATTCCACAGAGTGACGTAGGAGCGAGTAGGGAATCTCTAAAAGTAACCTGCTCGCTTTAAGAGGTCCTTTATACATTCCTCGTTGTAAGTATGACCGCACGTTTAAAGAAAAAGGGCTGATACACACGCATCAGCCCTTTGTTGTTCTCTAACCTTGCACTTATTTGTTCTTAGCAAATTGCGCTATCACAATCACGCCAAGCGCAATTAGGTTAGCCGAAAAAATAACCACTAGCCATTGAGGCATAGATAACGTTAGGAACTGCCAAACCACTTTGCTGCAATCACCGTACGCTTCAAACATCCACGGAACCCATTGGTTTAATGGTGCCCAGTCAGGGAAGGTGACAAACAGGTCACAAGTAGCGAATGGTGATGGGTTGAACTGGTAATCGACGTGTTGCATGGCAAGAGCTAAACCTTTGTATGCACTAGCCCCCCACGCAGCTAAACCTAGCCAACGTATTACAGGGTTGTTCGGTGCGATTAAGCCAAGCAGTGCAGCACCGCCAACACCAAGCATTGCCACGCGCTCATAAATACACATCACGCAAGGTGATAGCATCATAACGTGTTGAAAGAACAGTGCACAGGATTCAAAGAATACGACGAAGAGGAGTAGCAACAACCATGAGAGTCGTCCTTGAGAGAAAGTTTTGATTGCAGAAAGTATATTCACACAGGCGTCCTAAGAAATAAAAGCTCTGAGTTATCAGAGCTTTTTATAATGGAAAAGTTTCAGTATCAACTAAAAATTGTAGCTTGAGCTATCTAGTGACCGTTAGATAGCGTTTGTATACCTTCATCCACGACTCTAGTGATCCAACCGGCTTCATGAAACCATGCTGTCATCGGCTCGACGAAGAATACGATACCGATTAGGCCAACCAATGCTAAGACGATAGTGTAAGGCAGTGCCATGACAACCATACGACCATAAGAGAGGCGAATTAGCGGAGCAAGAGCTGACGTTAGTAGAAACAGGAATGCTGCCTGTCCGTTTGGTGTTGCAACTGATGGTAGGTTAGTACCTGTGTTGATGGCTACGGCAAGAAGGTCAAACTGATCACGACTAATCACACCGTCTATTAACGCTGACTTAACTTCATTAATGTATACCGTACCAACAAACACGTTATCCGATACCATTGAAAGAACACCATTTGCGACATAGAACAGAGCTAGCTGGGTGCTCTTGTCTTCAACCGCTAGTACGGCATCGATAACTGGCTTAAATAGCTGTTGGTCTATAATTACTGCGACCACAGCGAAAAATACAGCGAGTAGAGCGGTAAATGGCAATGCCTCTTCGAACGCTTTACCCATAGAGTGTTCTTCAATGACACCGGTAAATGCCGTTGCAAGAATAATAACAGATAGACCGATAAGACCAACTGCCGCTAGGTGAAGGGCTAAGCCAACGATTAGCCAAACAGCGATGATACCTTGCACCCACAGTTTTGCTACGTCTTGCTTAGTGCGTGTCTTACGTTCTTCGCGGTCAAAATCAACAAGGATCTGACGCACGTTTTCAGGCAGTCGAGCACCGTAACCGAAGACTTTCAGTTTTTCGACAACCACACAGGTAATAAGACCGCAAACGAATACCGGCGCCGTTATCGGAAGCATACGGATGATGAATTCGCCAAATTGCCAGCCAGCTTGGTCTGCAATGATAAGGTTTTGTGGTTCACCTACCATCGTCATTACACCACCTAGGGCGGTACCTACACCAGCGTGCATTAGTAGCGAGCGTAGGAATGCTCGGTAGTTTTCAAGGTCGTCACGAGTTAGTTCTGAAAGGTGATCATCTTGAGTATGATCGTGCGATGCATGTGGGCCTTGGCCTGATGCAACTTTGTGGTAAATCGCGTAGAAGCCCACAGCAACACTGATAACAACAGCGATAACGGTTAGGGCATCAAGGAATGCAGAAAGGAATGCTGCCGCAAAACAAAAAGCTAGCGAGAGCATGCTCTTAGAACGAATGCCGAGCAATATCTTAGTAAAGATAAATAGCAGCAGTTGCTTCATAAAGTAAATGCCGGCGACCATGAATACTAGTAATAAAAGTACTTCAATATTGGCAACAAGTTCATGTTTAACTTGATCAGCACTGGTCATGCCGATTGCGATCGCTTCGATGGCGAGTAAGCCACCAGGCTGCAGAGGGTAACATTTTAGCGCCATTGCTAGAGTAAAGATAAACTCAGCGACGAGTAGCCAACCGGCTACAAAAGGGTCAACCAAAAAGAAGACAATTGGGTTGATAATTAGAAAAGAAATGATGGCAACTTTATACCAATCTGGAGCTTTACCAAGAAAGTTCTTAATAAATGCATTTCCGAGTGACATCGGCATGATCTAGATACTCTTAATGTTGTTATGAATAGACACTGCGCGTGCTTGAATCCATTAACCGAAAATTTTGGAACTTCCAACGTCGGGCTATCGGCTAGCCTGCAGGAAATGAACCAGATTCAACAGTGACTTAGCAAAACAACATTGCATTAGCGATCATGTGGCCTTGTCAAGTCACTCCCTGAGAAAGACAAGCACTCCTTACTTTGGCCGCCACTCTACTCTTCAACAAAATTTAGTCAACGATAAACTGGATGTTGTGATTTTATAAAGCGACTTTTGTTGAAAAACGCGATCAAAGTGGCGTAAATTTATCATAAGAGTTGTGAAAAACAATGGTTAATGTCGGCTGGGCATTGAAAGCTTAGAATAAGAAAGAATATGTAATTATATTGCATTAAAATGGCAGTTTTTTTTTGCAATTTTATAAACTCAGCTTTTGCGCATAACCCTAAATAGGGTGGGGTGTGTCGTGTGTTGGTGATTTGTTAAACTTTATTGTGGAACTATTTCATCGGTCATTATGGATGGGTAAATGTGATTTAAATTTAGAGTTTTGGCTCCAATGGTGTTTTGTGCCATGTTTCCTGTGTGTCGGTTTCCGATATCGCATAACTAGTGGTATGATGAGTTAATTAGACCCAAATAATAAAGACTGGATAATATATAAATGGTCATTAAGGCAAAGAGCCCAGCAGGATTCGCAGAAAAATACATTATCGAAAGTATTTGGAAAGGCAGATTTCCACCTGGTTCAATTTTACCAGCAGAACGCGAGCTCTCTGAACTAATTGGCGTTACTCGCACAACACTACGAGAAGTCTTACAGCGTTTAGCACGTGATGGTTGGTTAACAATCCAACACGGTAAACCAACGCGTGTAAACCAGTTTATGGAAACGTCGGGCCTGCATATTCTTGATACGTTGATGACGTTGGATGCTGAGAACGCAACATCGATTGTTGAAGATTTGCTTGCAGCACGTAGTAACATCAGCCCGATCTTTATGCGTTATGCATTTAAAGCGAACAAAGAAAACTCTGAGAAAACCATTACCAACGTTATCAGTTCATGTGAAGCCTTGATTACAGCTGATTCATGGGATGTGTTTATGGAGTCTTCTCCGTATGCAGAGAAGATTCGTCAACACGTTAAAGATGATGGCGAGAAAGACGAAATCAAACGTCAATCTATCCTGATTGCGAAAACGTTCAACTTCTACGATTACATGTTGTTTCAACGTCTTGCGTTCCACTCAGGCAACCAAATCTATGGTTTGATCTTTAATGGTCTGAAGAAGCTTTATGATCGTGTAGGCAGTTACTACTTCTCTAACCCAGAAGCTCGTGAGTTAGCGCTGCAGTTTTACCGTGACTTACTTGAAGTGTGTGAGACTGGAAATCGCGAACAAATTCTGATTGTTGTTCGTCATTACGGTCTGCAGAGTGCGCAAATCTGGAATCAGATGAAAACCACGCTGCCAACCAACTTCACTGAAGACGACAGCTAAGAAGCACACGACTTAAATAAAAAACCGCCTTTTGGCGGTTTTTTTGGTTTATTGATCGTGTGTAAGTTAGCAGTCGGCGATTTCTTCTTCACAGCCACCGGCTTCTGCAAACCACTCGGCTAGATGAGATTTTAGATCTTTAAGTTCATCAGGGCCAATCAGAGCGAGGCCAAGATCTTCCGCGCGGGTAATATCATTGTGACGCAATGGACGGAAGCTAACCAGCATAGCGCGAGCTTGTAGGCCACCGAGAAGGTCACGTAGAGACTCTAGCTTGTAAAGCGTGTCATCACCGTCGTCACGCATTCCTTTAGTCTTACATTCGATGATATGCAGCTTATTGTTCACCACTGACGCGACGTCTAGCTCATTACGCACTTCTCTATCACCTAGCTGGCGGTAGACTTGAACGTTGAGTGAGCGGTCTTGAATGGTTGGCATATCTCGCTGGAGCTGTCTTACCGTGCTGTGCACTAGAGTCTCCAGCCATTCCCCATTTGAAAAGCGTCGTGCATCTTCGTTAGCAAAAGTAAGTGCGCCATTTTCATAGGTTGCAATGTCGGCTTCGACCAAATCGGTCAATAGCATATTCAATTCGCGATAGCCCTGCTGCTTCTCAGAAAGCTCTACGTCGAGCTTTTGCTCTTTACGGCAAGTGGTAGCCAGATAGTTCAGCGTTGCCAGACCGGGGCCAAGTTCCAACGCATTACTTGCCCAGCGCTCCCCAAGCTCATAGAGCTTTTGGTCCAGCTGAGGTGGTAATTGATGCTCATTGAACTCGCCACGTGCACCAAACACCGTTAAGTAATCGTCAATAGTAATGCGGTCTTCCACTTGTGAATCTTCTTGGCCATCAGGATAGAGCCAGCACAAACGGTCACTATTGGGCTCTACAACAAAAATCGGCCAGTGATAAGTACGAAAGACTTCGTAAACGGATAACAGTCGATGACGCAGGCCACAACTGGCGTTAAGTTTGACCTCTTCGCCTCTAGCTGCGAGACCTTCAGCCAATGTGATGATGGCTTGTTTGATTTTCGAAGTGTTCGCTACATTTGGAATTTGGAAAAACTCTGAAGTGATATTTCTTTTGCTCAATACACTATGAAGGCGAAGGTACATTTCTTCTTGGGATTCCACCCCGATGAAAACGATATGATCGCTAATCGTGCGATTGTCTAATAGTGGTGTAACTAGGCGTATCGGGTCTTGATCAATAATGCCAACATGAACGGCCATAACAATTCCTCATGTTCGGCTTGCAAAAAAGAGTAAGAAAAGCGGGGGGCAAGCCTATTAAATCATATAATGACACGGATCTTAAAAAACAAGGGCGACTATAGTAAATAGTCGCCCAAACTCAATTAATTACCGTTTTCTGACTTAACTATAACTTAAAGCGATGTACCAAGGTACCTTGTTGGTTTGCTAATGAAGAGAGGTTAGAGCTGGTTTGAGCTATCTCTGCCATTGCTTGATAGCTGGCATCGGCAATCAGGTTAATCTCTTCAATATTGCGGGCAATTTCGCTAGTGGTTTCGCTTTGCTCCGCTGCAGCATGAGAAATGTGGCCACTCATTTGGCTGATTTCCATGATTAGCCCCTGAATCTCTTCCATAGCACTGTTGGCACTAGAAGCTTGCGCGACTGACAGTTCCATATCGTCTTTACAGCTTTGAATGACCTTGTTGGCCGAGCTCGAGCTGCTTTGAAGGTTACTGATCATATTTTCAATTTCTGACGTCGATTCTGTCGTGCGCTGTGCAAGTACGCGGACTTCATCTGCAACAACCGCAAATCCGCGACCTTGTTCACCGGCACGAGCTGCTTCAATTGCAGCGTTAAGCGCGAGAAGATTGGTCTGTTCAGCGATATTACGAATAACGTCTAAAATACTACCGATTTGACTGCTCATTGCTTGCAGGTCTTTTACCGCATCAACCGATTGATTCAGACGGGTTTCAAGCTGATTAATCGTCGAGATATTGGTCCCCATAATCTGTCGACCTGACTCCGAAGCGATTTCGACTTTTTCGACCATAGTCTGAGAATTCTGAGCACTTTGTGCGACCTCTTGTACAGAGTGAGCCATTTCAGTCATCGCTGTCGCCACGTTTGCGGTCTGTTCACGTTGTTGGCTTAATTGCGATTGAGTCTGAGAAGACGTTGATTGGTTGGTTGACGCCGTTTTGGTCAGGTTGTCTGAGGCATCATTTAGTTCGACCAATATTCCATGTAAGTTGTCCGCGAGTGAGTTGATATGGTGACTAACACGGCTGAATTCGTTGTTGTAACGAATGTCGATACGCTGCGTCATATCGCCTTCAGTGAGCGATTCAAGAGTACGAAGAATACGAGTTAAAGGTTCACGTACACTTTGAGCAATATGGTAACCGATAGCGAGCGCCATAAAGATCACAATCGCCCCAATAGAAACAGAGCGAATGACGCCTTGCTCGTATACTTCACCTGCTTCGTTTAGTGAGGCGTTAAGTTCTTGTTGCGCCACTGCGCTGAATGAAGCAAGCAATTCGCTGGTCGCGTCAACTTGCTGGGTTAGGTTTGCGATATTGGCATACAGCGCATCTTTTGCTTGTAGGTAGGCGCTATGTTGGTCAAGCACACCGCCTTTTTTACCAACGTCTATCGTAAACTGTTGAACTGATTCATCGAACGCTTTTTTAATCTCGGGCATCTGGCTGGTTAAGCCGCGGTAAGCGTAGTTGAGGTGAGTCACCGCTTTCTTGTTTTTGGCCACAGCTTTAGCGACGAACTCTGTGTCACTACTTGCGAGCGCATCAGAGGTGATCATCTCAGCATCTTTTAACTTGATGAAATAGCTTTTAGCCATCACTTTTACTGAGATACTACTTTGATCATCGACATACTCTTTCATGCCTAAACTCAGTTCAGAGTGCAGTCGTTGGAATTGACGAGTTGACTTTTGTACCTGAGCTTGGGCGACAAACATCGCACGGTAGTTTTCCATCGCTTGCTTAGCTTCAGTGAAGTAATTTACTTCCATCTCTTTAAGCTGAACAATCGACTCAGTGAGCTCAGGGTAATTTGAACTGACTTGCTCTAACTTTAATAGCTGTTGGTTATAGGTTTGTTTTACTTCTTCATATTGGCCCGATAGTTGGTCCATACGCTCGAAGCTTTGAGTGGTCAAAAAATCTTTGAACAATTTATCGGCAGAAAGTAGCGCTACACTCGTTTGGTTAGATTGTGAAACTAATGGTAGTGAAGTGTTAGATACGCCTTCGAAATTCTGGTGTATCTGCTGCATTCCTCGCATCATCATCAACGTAGTGATGACGAACATTATTATGATCAATGCAAAGCCAGCGTACATACGCTTTATCACTGAGCCCTTCATGGATCTCTCCCTTATTTATATTTTAGTAAGAAATTAACAAAAAGATGCTCATTGTATTAATAACGAGACACGCATTTTATGACGCACAATACAAATTTAGTAGGATGTTTCCTACGACACGCTGTTATAACAAACGAACACTGTTTTTTATTGTGATTTTGCGAAGCTTGGCGCATACTCGAATCAATTCAATTATTAAAACCGTATCGATGGAGCGCTTCATGGCAGAAGAAACCATTTTCAGTAAAATCATTCGTAAAGAAATTCCGGCAGATGTTGTTTATCAAGATGACCTAGTCACTGCATTCCGAGACATCAATCCACGCGCGCCAAGTCACATTTTGATCATCCCAAATAAGCTTATTCCGACGGTCAATGAGATCAAAGAAGAGGACGAGCTAGTTATGGGTCGTATGTTTACGGTCGCACGAAAGTTAGCGAAAGAAGAGGGTATCGACGAAGATGGGTACCGTCTGATCGTTAACTGTAACTCTCATGGTGGCCAAGAGGTTTACCATATTCATATGCATCTTGTTGGCGGTCGTCCGCTAGGTCCAATGTTAATGAGCTAGTCTTTCTCAAAGGCATATCGAACAAATTCGCTCTCGCATTGTCTTAAGCAAGGACAAATTTAGAGTGCGGCGAGTCTCGCGGCGCTCTTACTTACAACTATGGAATACCAAGTGCAAAAACACATTCGACTTGCATTCGTCATCGGCAGTTCATTCGTGCTTTCTGCATGCGCCAATTTATCTGCAGGCAATCTATTTAGCCACTACAGCGCACAAAACAACGAACTGCATCAAAAGGTGAGAAGCGGAGACTACCAACAAGCTAAGACCTTACTACCTGAACAAGTTGCGGGAGATATTCTAGATAACTTTGAAAAAGGTCGAGTCTATTTACTCAACCAGCAATATACAGAGAGTAAATCTGCGTTTGATGAGAGTGATCGAGCTGTTCGAACTCAGCAAGATCAAGCAACAGTTTCGCTTTCGGAAAGTGCGATGAGCGTTGGTGCTTTAGCCGTTAATGACAATTTAAAAACGTATCATCCTGCTGATTATGAACTGGGCTTCTTGCACCTTTATCTAGGGCTTAATTACCTTAAAGAAAACGATCTAGAAGGTGCATTGATTGAGATGCGTAAAGCCAACCAAGTTCAAGAGCAAGCACGTAAGGATAGGGAAAAGGAGCTAGAGGCGGCTCAAAATCAAATGGAGCAGCAGGGCTTAACGCCCAATTTAGGGAGTATCTTGTCTAATTATCCAGATGCGGGCCAAAAATTGCAGGCTGTTCAAAATGGCTATTTGCTGTACCTGTCAGCGTTGTTATATGAAGCAGATAAAGACTTAAACAGTGCTTACGTTGATTATCGACGCGCATTAGCGGTAATGCCTGATAATCAGCAAGTCATTGAAGGTACGAAACGTGTTGCTAAGCGTTTAGGTATGCAAGAAGACCTGATAAAACTAGAAAAACGTTACGGCAAGGCGAGCTATCTTGCTGATGGCAAAAGCCGTGTTATTGTGATCGATGAGCGTGGTGTTGTTGAGGCAATGCAAGGTTGGACACTCACTTTACCCTTACATGACAGTAGGGGGAATGGGGCTTGGTATAGCATTTCATTGCCCTACTACGCAGAAAAGCATGAGCAAGACTTTGGTTCATTATCTCTTAACCGTGATACGCTTTCTGCTGATATGCTAACTGATGTGAACTTGATGGCGAAGCAAGACCTCTCAGAGCGAATTCCTAACATTATTATTAGGCAAGGCTTAAGAGTCTGGGCTAAAGACCGATTAAGAAAAGAGGCTGCACAGGGCGATGATGTTGGGAATTTGTTGTTTAATGTCTGGAATACGTTGACAGAACAACCTGACACTCGCAGTTGGCTGACGCTTCCAAGCGAGATTTACAGTTCGAGTGCGATCGTTGAACCTGGTAAACAGAGTATATTGCTCAACGGACAACCCTATACATTTAACGTGGAGTCAGGGCGAACAGTGTTGGTTTGGCTCTCACGTCAAGGAAACAATGCCACGATTTGGCACAAACAGTTAGGAAACATACGATGAAAAAATGGCTTATTTCATTAGTAACAGTATTGGCTATCGTTGGCTGTGCTGACAATACTGCAGGGTTGCGTATTGATGGTGCGTCTCAAACGGTCATTTTTGGTGACAACGTATTAGCCGGTCGTTTGAAAATCGACGATATTTCAACGACGGAAGTTGATGGCAGAGCACGTGGTGTCGTACGACTTGTTAGCCAATATACCGGTGACCAGCACGTACAGTATCGCTTCTATTGGTATGACGACCAAGGCTTAGAAGTGAATAACAAGCTAAGTCCATGGAGACAAGCAATTGTTCGAGGTACTGAAGAAATTTCGATTTCGGAAGTGTCGATCAACCCAAATGGAACTCAGTTCCGCGTTCAGATTCGTCAGCTAGATAACTAATTAAGTAGTAACAAAGGAAATTTTAAGGAACCAACAATGAAAAAAAGTGTAATTGCATTACTTGGTTTAGCGGTTGTATTGGGCGGTTGTTCAAACCAAGTGAGCTACGGGGACGCTCAAGCCGTTGAAACAACCACAATCGACTTTGGTTCAACAGACTTGCAAAAAATTGCTGGTGAGATGGTTGATAGCATGATGATGTCAGGCTCAGTGGCTGCCATCACACGCGACTCACGTCCGATTGTTTTTGTAGAACGAATCAAGAATAAAACCAGTGAACACATTGATACTGAATCGATTACAGACAGCATCAGCACTAAAATGCTTAACTCTGGGAAGTTCCGCTTTGTTGATATGGATCGTGTAGAGTCTGTTCGCGATCAACTGAACTTCCAAAATAACGATGAGCTTGTTAATCAGAGCACAGCAATTCAGTTTGGTAAGATGGTCGGTGCTCAATACATGCTTTACGGTAACCTATCAAGCATTGCCAAAAACGCTGGTAGTGACAAAGACGTTTACTACAAGATGACGATGCGCTTAATGGATCTAGAAACAGGTCTGATTGAATGGGCGGATGAAACAGAAATTCGTAAGCAAGAGTCTAAGAGCTTCTTAGGCCTATAATGAGTTAGAGAAGGAGTGAGCTATGGCGAGGATGTCTTGGAACGAAGCTTGTCACCTTGATCGTTCGTTATTGTCGTTAGATCACTTTTTCTCTATTCCTCCGGACTATGCGCAGACGCTGACCGGAGGGCTCACCAATCGTTGCTGGAAAATCGTTACTACAGACGACAAGTCTTACGTGTGGCGTCCAGCAACGCATATCACCAAAGCGTTTTCAATTTCACGCTTTCAAGAATATCAAATCCTTTCGGCGATTGAGCAAAGCCATTTCTCTCCCGCAGCTATTCATATCAATGACCAAGGTCTGCTTGTCGACTGGATAGAGGGAGCCTCATTGACTGACAGTTTGAGCTTTGATGCGCTACTCCAGACCATGATTAAAATTCACGATTTTGATACTCAGCGTCTTCCTCTCGCACCATTTAACTACACAGCCCGAGTCGACCATTACTGGATGTTGCTATCCGATGAGCACAAAGTGTCAGCGTATGCTGAAATCTACAATCGTTGGCGTACCGCTCCCAATTTGGCCGATGTAGGCTTATCTCTGTGCCACTTTGACTTAGCAGGTTATAACATGGTGAAGACAGAGCAGGGCAACAAAGTGATTGATTGGGAATACGCTGCTTTGGCGGATCCACGCCTAGATCTTACGCTTAGCATCGATGTGATGGATGAGAAGCCTTTAGAGGCCGTATATCGATACTGTCAATTACGTGGTATTGAAGGGGTAGATGATTGGGTTGAAGGTGTATTGGCTTGGAAACCCAGAGCGACCATGATGGCGATGTTATGGTACTTGTTGGCCTATCAGTTATGGGGAGATGAACAATATTTAACCCAAGCCGAAAAGCTTCAACAAGCATTTTGTAGCTAAGATCACTGTTTGATGCATCGGTAGAGGTTAACTCTAGTCTGTTGCTTTTAAACCTTATTTTTCGTGGTAGATTAAGCTCATAAGGATCGGGGGATTATACGATGATTATTTATTTACACGGTTTTGATTCAACAAGCCCAGGCAATCACGAAAAAGTGCTTCAACTGCAGTTTATTGATGACGATGTGCGTTTTATTAACTACAGCACGCTTCACCCTAAGCACGACATGCAGCATCTTCTGAAAGAAGTGCATAAAGTGATTGAGCAATCAGACGACAAAGCGCCGATCATCTGTGGGGTAGGACTTGGTGGTTACTGGTCCGAAAGAATTGGTTTTTTATGCGGTATTAAGCAAGTTATCTTTAACCCTAACTTGTGCCCAGCGCGTAATATGGAAGGTCGTATTGACCGTCCTGAGGAGTACGAAGATATCGCGACCAAATGTGTTTCTGAGTTCCGAACCAAAAACAAAGGCCGCTGTTTAGTGATTCTCTCTAAAGAAGATGAGATTCACGATAACAGCAAAACAGCTGCTGAATTAGAAGATTACTACGACATTATTTGGGATGAGACCCAGACTCATAAATTTAAGAAAATTTCCCAGCACCTTCAAACGATGAAGGCGTTTAAAAACGCTTAGTGAGTGTTTCTCCGAATAGAGTAGTGAAAGCGACGTAATTTATTAACGTCGCTTTTTTATTGTTCAATCCAGTCAAAATCCTTACAACTTTAAATGAGATTAGCGCATTCTTTAGTTGCGCAACGTATTTTGCCCTATATAATGAGTTCACTATAAATTTTTTGATAAATATCAAAAAAAATTGAGAGTGAGTGAAAAACTTACCCATCATTAACTGATCTTGTTGCAGATTAGTACTTAGCCATAAGGCTTTATTACCCAATAGCGTGTCGTATTTCGAACAACACCTCTACCAGTGTGCTTTCTGGCAATGGAAGCGAGCTGAATAAAAAAGAACCAAATTTTATCGATGTGGTTTTTAGCCATATTGAAACACATTTATTAACTTTTTTGAGGAATGTAGCTGTGACACGAATTATCGTAGTAGGCGGCGGCGCAGGCGGCCTTGAGCTTGTGACTAAACTTGGCCGTACATTAGGCCGCAAAGGTCGTGCAAAGGTGACTTTGGTTGACCGTAAAGCGAGCCATCTATGGAAACCACTTTTACACGAAGTAGCAACAGGGTCTCTTGATGAGGGTGTGGATGCTCTGAGCTACCGCGCTCATGCTAAAAACCACCACTTCGACTTCCAAATGGGTAGCCTTGAAGACATCGACCGTGAACGTAAAGTGATTAAGCTGCGTGAGCTGAAAGATGCAAACGGCGAACTACTTATGCCAAGTCGTGAACTTGATTACGACATTTTGGTCATGTCGATCGGTTCAACATCGAATGACTTTAACACTCCAGGTGTTCGAGATAACTGTATCTTCCTAGATAGCCCTGAGCAGGCTCATCGCTTCCGTACGGAAATGAACAATGAGTTCCTAAAACTGCACGCAAAAAATGGTAACGGTACGGTAGATATTGCGATCGTTGGTGCGGGTGCTACAGGTGTAGAGCTTTCAGCGGAACTTCACAATGCAGTGAAAGAACTGCGTACCTATGGTTTTGGTGATCTTGATTCAAGTAAACTAAACGTAAACCTTGTTGAAGCGGGGGAGCGTATTCTTCCAGCACTGCCGCCACGTATTTCCGGTGCAGCACACCAAGAGCTGACAAAGCTTGGCGTTAATGTTCGTACTGCCACTATGGTGACGCAGGCGGATAAAGATGGCTTGGTAACCAAAGATGGTGAGAAGATCCCGGCACAAATTATGGTATGGGCTGCAGGGATTAAGGCTCCAGACTTCATTAAAGATATTGCAGGTCTAGAGACTAACCGCATTAACCAGTTAGTGGTTAAAGATACGCTGCAAACCACTCGTGATGATGATATTTTCGTAATTGGTGATTTGGCTCAGTGCACTCAAGCGGACGGTTCATTCGTGCCGCCTCGTGCTCAAGCTGCACACCAGATGTCGAGCTGCGCATTTTCTAACATCGTGGCTAAGCTAAACGGACGCGACATGAAACCTTATGTCTACAAAGATAAGGGTTCGTTAGTCTCTTTAAGCCGTTTCTCTACGGTAGGTAGCCTGATGGGTAACCTAACTAAGGGATCAATGATGGTTGAAGGTCGTATTGCTCGCGTGGTGTATATCTCGCTGTACCGCCTACATCAGATGGCTTTGCATGGTATGTTCAAAACGGGTTTGATTATCCTGATGGGACGCATTAACCGAGTACTTCGCCCTAACCTCAAGTTACACTGATACTTGGCTTGAATCGAAGGCAAAAAAGAGCGCTGGTGCGCTCTTTTTTATTGTGGCTCTTTTTATTTAGGAATGATGGAGTAAACAAAGCCTGTTTTAGGTTTTCCATCGTAGAGAAAACGGTTTTCTGCGCGTGATTCGAACTTGCCGCCGCATCTTTCAATCAATTTCTGACTTGCCTGATTATCGGGGTCGCAGACAATCTCGATACGGGTAAGTTTTAGCACATCGAAGCAAAATTCAACTAAGGCGTTAACGGCCTTACTTGCGTGTCCCTGTCCTTGATGCTCATCGCCAATCCAGTAACCAACACTTGCCATGTTGAAGTTGTGGTATATCTCATTAATCGCAACCATTCCCAGGAATTGTTCTGAGTGACGGCAAAATACACCGAAACCATACGCTTGTGCTTTGACCCAGTTGAGTCGGGTAGCAAGGATGAACTGTTCCGCATCATCGGTTGAGAAGTCTGGTTGGCACCAATCAATCCATCGATGGAGGCTAGGGGAGTGACGTACGCAATCGCGTAAAATCTCCGCCTCTTCACCATCGATTAAGCGTAAATTAAGATCTTTTGTGATGATTTGATAGCTAGGCGTCATAAAAATAAAGCCCTCAAGTGAGGGCTCAGGCCTTTATTGATTAACTCGGCGTACTTGAATGATCATGCCAAGAAGTGGGTGATCTAAGTAGTGAGTTTCTGTACTGCGCATACGACGCTTCTGGTCTAAGCGGTAGCTTTTTAGGAATTCTTCGGTACGCACTGTTGGTGTGACATCTTCCATTAAACCAACCTGCACCACTTGGTCATCGCCGTTGAGTTGCTGATCGAGGACTTCCGGTTTGTTTTCCTCAATAATTACGTCACGAACGCTTGGTTCTTTAAGGTCTAGCTCAACGTCTGCATACAAATAATGCTCAACGTAGATCTGCAATTTACCATCTAGCTCATAAAGCGGCTTAGGAATCGACTCTTCTTGAATCCCTTCAATTGCTTGAGTGCCAGTGTTGCTACCAATCATTGAGCCATTTGGATTAAACTTGTTTGAAAAATCTTTGCCAGCTTGGATGTGAAACGTTGGTGCACCAAAGCGACCTTGATCGCCTTGACGCCAAGCTTTGTGCATCAATACTTGAAAGCCAGCGTGACGTTTTAGCTTTTCGACTTCACCATTTAGCTTATACGCAGAATAAGGCAGCATTTGTACTCCCTTCTTCGAGCGGTAATTGGTATCAGAGAAAGAGCCAGCACGTTCAAGATCGATTTTAGGTAAGTCCTTTGGCCATGACTCAGCTGTTTTCTCTGCGTCGACGGCACGCTTAAAAATGATCACTTCGATATCGAATTGGCGCTGCGCCATAGAGGGCATGGCAACTAACAATAGCAACAGCGGGATCAGTTTTTTCATTACAACTCCATCAAGAGGCACTTGGTGCCTCAAATTAAATATTTTGAACAATCAGGCTTTTGGTAATAGATTTTGCTGGAACTCGCCCAGTATATCATTAACAAATTGTATGCGTTTGCGTCTATCAACCAATGGTATCGTAAACTTGAACTTAGTTGGTCCATCCATTGCGAATTTTTGTGGCTGAGATTGCAATAGTTTAACCAAATACATAGGGTTAATGTCAGCATCTGGATAGAATTCGACAAAGCCACCTTTGTCGTGAGCTTCGATTTTTTTCACTTTCAGTGCGGCGGCTTCTAATTTTAATTGAGCGACAGAAAGCAAATTCTTCGTTGCGTCAGGCAATAAGCCAAATCGGTCGATAAGCTCAATCTTCAGCTCGCCTAGCTCTTGTTCATTGCTAACGCTAGCAATCTGTTTATACATAGATAAGCGCGTATTGATATCTGGGATATAGTCATCAGGTAATAGAGCAGGTAGGCGCATCTCGACTTCGGTTTGGTCACGCAGTAGCTCATCCAGTGAAGGCTCTTTACCTTCTTTCAATGCTTCTACTGCTTGCTCTAACATTTCCATATAAAGAGTAAAGCCGACCGATTGAATCTGACCACTTTGCTCGTCGCCTAACAATTCACCTGCACCACGAATCTCTAGATCATGGGTGGCCAAGGTAAAGCCCGCGCCTAAGTCCTCTAATGAGGCGATTGCATCGAGACGTTTAATCGCATCTTTAGTCATAGCCTTTGGATGCGGTGTCATCAAGTAAGCGTATGCTTGGTGGTGTGAACGACCCACGCGGCCACGAAGTTGGTGTAACTGTGCCAGACCTAGGTTATCGGCACGATCCATGATGATGGTGTTAGCGGTTGGAACATCGATACCCGTTTCAATAATTGTGGTACAAACCAGTAGGTTGAATCGCTGGTGGTAGAAGTCGTTCATGATGCGTTCTAATTCACGCTCACGCATTTGACCATGGGCGACGGTCACTCGCGCTTCAGGAACAAGTTTTTCTAGGTCTGCAGCAACTTTTTCGATGGTTTCAACTTGATTGTGCAGGAAGTAGACTTGACCACCACGCATGATCTCACGCAATACCGCTTCGCGAACCACAGCGTCGTCACTTTGGCGAACAAAGGTCTTAATTGCTAAACGTCTTGCTGGTGGTGTAGCGATAATGGATAAGTCTCGCATACCACTCATCGCCATATTCAAGGTTCTAGGAATCGGTGTCGCGGTTAGAGTTAAGATGTCGACGTCGGCGCGCATCGCTTTCATCTTCTCTTTTTGGCGAACACCGAAGCGGTGCTCTTCATCGACAATAAGTAGTCCTAAATCTTTAAACTTGATGTCATTCGACAGTAGCTTATGGGTACCTACGACTAGGTCGACTTTACCTTCTTCGATATCTTGTAAAACTTGCTTTTGTTCCTTGGCCGTTTTAAAGCGAGAAAGCACTTCTACTCGGATAGGTAAGTTGGCAAACCTGTCGCGGAAGTTTTCAAAATGCTGTTGAGCGAGTAGGGTTGTCGGGACTAATACAGCGACTTGCTTACCGTTATCAGTGGCAACAAACGCAGCGCGCATTGCTACTTCTGTTTTACCAAAGCCCACATCACCACACACCAGACGATCCATCGCTTTCGCTTGGCACATGTCCGACATAACCGCGTTAATCGCCATTGATTGGTCATCGGTCTCTTCAAATGGGAAGCCTGCTTTGAAGGTTGCGTATTGATCACGATCCAACTCAAACTTGTAACCAGGCTTAAGTTCACGCTTGGCGTACACATCAAGCAGCTCTGCCGCAACATCACGAACTTTTTCCGCTGCTTTACGACGAGCCTTAGCCCAAGCTTCGCCACCGAGTTTATGGATAGGAGCACCATCTTCAGCGCCACCAGAGTAACGGCTGATAAGATTTAAAGAGGCGACGGGTACATACAGTTTGGCCTCATTTTGATACTCCAGAGTCACGTACTCTGTGACCATTCCGCCTGCTTCGAGGGTTTGCAGACCAATATAACGACCAATGCCGTGGTCGATATGCACCACAGGTTGACCTGGTTGAAGCTCGGCGAGGTTACGAATAACCGCATCGCTATTGGTTGCTTTGCGATCTTTACGTCTGCGTTGGATTACGCGGTCACCAAGGAAATCGCTTTCACAGATAAAGGCGACTTGGTCGCTGCCGAAAATAAAGCCATGCTCGGCCGCGCCGAGTACGAGACTAAACTTATTCGCGCTATTGATGGCTTGCTCTAAACAGCTAAATTCTTCCGGACGTAATTTGATTCTTTGCAGTAGTTCTAGAAGTGCTTCGCGTCGGCCTTCTGACTCTACAGAGAAAACGATCTTGCCGGAAAATGACTCGCTGAACTGACGCAGCGCCGCCATCGGTTCTTTATTTTGGTGCTGAACAGTGAGATCAGGTAGCGGTGATAAGTCTGGGTTACTGCGACCTTGTTTTTCTGCTACTGGTTTAACAAACAGCTGTACTTGAGGTAGCTGTTTAAAGTGGCTAAAGAGCTGGTCTTTCTTTAACCATAGTTCTTCTGGCGGCAATAGCGGACGTAATGGATCAACTTTACGCTGATCGTAGCGGTAGTCGACGTCCGTTAAGAAGGTATCGATCGACTCTTCGATATTGCCAACCGTCAGCAACTGGCTGTCTTCAGGAATGTAATCAAATAAGGTTTCGGTTTGCTCAAAAAACAGCGGCTGCCAGTATTCAATGCCTGCAGGCCATGTGCCTTTTGAAACTTGCATGTAAACTGATTCTGGTTCTCTACGCGCTTCGAAACGCTGACGCCAACGGATTCGGAAGTCTTCAATAGCACTTTCTGACGTTGGGAATTCGTGTGCAGGAAGCAGTCGAATTTCTTTCGTATCCTCAATTGAGCGTTGGTTCTCTGGGTCAAACGTGCGGATGGTATCAATCTCGTCATCGAAGAAATCAATACGGAAAGGGTCTTTCGAACCCATTGGGAACAAATCAAGAATAGAGCCGCGACTCGCATACTCTCCGGGACCAAATACTTGGTCAACATGTCGATAGCCTGACTTTTCGAGTTGAATACGCAGTTTCTCAAGCGAGAAAAGATCGCCCACTTTAACCATCAGCGTATGCTGCATTAAGTAGTCACGTGGGGATTGACGCTGAAGTAGGGTTCCCACCGGGACGATAGTAATACCGCTGGTTTGAGTCGGCAGCTGGTAAAGACGTGAAATACGATCAGAGATAATCTCTTGGTGTGGAGAGAAACTGTCGTAAGGCAGCGTTTCCCAATCAGGGAACAGTGATACTTCTTGGGTTGTGAATTGTTCGATTTCCTGCAATAGCTTTAATGCAGTCTGAGGATCGGGAACCGCAAGTAATGTGTGTGCACCATGGTTTGCAGCAAGCTCTGAAATAGCGATAGCTAAGCTTGCTCCATGTAGATTTCCGATCTGTTTCTTGTCTCCAGCACCTTGGGCACCGACGAGATTAAATAAAGATGTGTTAGGCATAGTATTTGATTATTTCTCGCGGTTAAGCGAACGCTGACGTAGTAACTTTTGTTGCTGGAAAAGAGCCGCTTTGATCAGGAGATCTTGGTCGAGATCTCTGAGCAAATTGTATTTAACAGTAATGAGTTTTTGGTCGTCTTGGTCTTCGATGTGAACAATCTGTCCATAGCAATAAATGGCTGCCGCAGGGTGCTCTAGAAACAGTTTAACTCGAACTTTTGTCTCAATATCGATAGCGCGCTGACTGTAGTAACTGAATTGGCTAGCACCAAATGAATGGGTTTGATGGCGCAGTGATGGATCATCTTGCTGTGAAAGCATAAACGTTAACAGTAGGTTGAGCTTAGAGTTTTGCGTATCAAGCAATTGAATTACGTGCTTGAAGTCATTGTTTTTCAGCTCTGCGCGTGCACTGTCGTTAAGCATGTCTAAGTGGCTAAATTCACTCGCAACGATGAAAGGCGCAGGAATTTCACCTTCAAAGTTGTCATAGCTTGGAAACTGTTCACTTTCCGCTAATGGTTCAACATTCACCGTCATTGTGTGGTTGACGGTGAAAAATTCTTGGTCTGACATGCTCGATTCCTTCTTTATATAGTTTTGATTATCGTTATACGTGGCAAGGAATCAAGGTATCCCTTTGTTTATTACATAATTTAACGACTAATTGGCAATTAAACACTACACCCAAGTCGATTTAATCGGTAGAGTAACCTCATTAATTAGGTCTAAAGACTCTAGCTTTGGTTTCTACTATGTTTCATCCAGTCTCAACCTTTATTGGGTTGCGCTACTTAAGAGGGCGCTCCGGTGATAGGTTTAGCCGTTTTGTCTCTTATATGTCGACAGCGGGTATCACGATCGGTGTGATGTCCCTAGTTACGGTTTTGTCCGTCATGAATGGCTTTGAAGCTCAGCTTAAAGGTCGAATTTTAGGTGTTCTTCCACAAGCGATTGTGTCCCAAGCCGATGGTAAGACGGAGCGCTTAGAACAAGCCCCTGAGTTTATTCGCCAACTGTCTGATGCCGGGCATCCCGAACCGATTGTTCAAAGCGAAGCGGTATTGCAAAGCGCAAGTCAATTAAGCGCGGGACTACTGATTGGCATTAAGCCGTCTGAACATGACCCTATTGAAGAGCACCTTATCGCGGGCAGATTAGAGAACCTTCAAGCGGGTAAATACCAGATTTTTATTGGTCACACCTTAGCGCGATCTTTAAATGTATCCATTGGTGATAAAGTTCGACTGATGGTGACCAGTGCAAGTCAGTTTACGCCTTTCGGTCGTATTCCAAGCCAGCGACTATTTACCGTAGCGGGCATCTACAATACTGGCTCGGATGTTGATGGACAGTTAATGCTGACGCACATTCAAGACGCTGGGAAACTGATGCGATTAAAGCCAGATACCATGACAGGTTGGCGCTTGTTCTTTAATGACCCATTTGTGGTAGCTGATTTAAGTGAACAACCTTTACCTCAGGGTTGGAAATGGCAAGATTGGCGTGACCAACGTGGCGAACTGTTTCAAGCCGTACGAATGGAAAAGAACATGATGGGTCTTATGCTTGGCCTAATCATTGGCGTTGCAGCTTTCAATATTATCTCGGCGCTGATTATGGTTGTGATGGAAAAACAGTCGGAAGTCGCTATCTTGAAAACCCAGGGTATGAGTGACAGACAAGTGCTGGCTATTTTTATGGTACAAGGTGCCAGTAGTGGCGTGATAGGGGCTGTAATTGGTGGCGCTCTTGGGATCGCGTTAGCAAGCAACTTAAATGCGATTTTAGAAGCGGCTGGTGTTGCGCTGTTTTCTGTTGGCGGAGAACTGCCCGTGTTGATTAACCCAATCCAAATTACAATTGTTGTGGTTATGGCGATTGCGCTGAGCCTGATTGCAACGCTATTCCCGTCTTACCGCGCATCTTCTGTAAAACCAGCCGAGGCTTTGAGATATGAGTAACCTTCTACAGTGTCATAACGTTTGTAAAACGTATCGAGAGGGGGCGTTTGATACTCAAGTATTAAAGGGCGTGAGTTTTGGACTTCAGCGTGCTGAACTTGCCTCAATTATTGGTAGCTCGGGCTCTGGTAAAAGTACTTTATTGCATATTCTTGGAGCGCTCGATGAAGCGACAGAAGGGCATGTGACGTTTCTCGATCAAGACTTATCTAAACTGAGTTCAAACAAACAAGCGAAACTACGTAATCAGCATTTAGGCTTCGTTTATCAGTTTCACCATCTGCTATCTGACTTTAGTGCAGTCGAAAATGTGGCGATGCCGCTTCTGATTGGTGGTACTAAAGTCGCTGCTGCTAAACAGGCCGCTAAGGCACTGCTTGATAAAGTTGGATTGACTCATCGTTTGGACCACCGTCCATCAGAACTGTCTGGCGGTGAACGTCAGCGTGTCGCTATTGCTCGTGCGTTGGTTAATAATCCAGCACTGGTTCTGGCTGATGAGCCGACTGGTAATTTAGATCATAAGACCGCGCTGGCTATTTATGATCTGATGCGTGAATTAAACCAAGAGTCGCAAACCGCGTTTCTAGTGGTCACGCATGATGGTGAGTTGGCAGCGAAAATGAACCGTCAACTGCACATGCAAGATGGGTTACTGCTGAATATTGAGGGGGCGTAGGTGTTCTCTTCACTATCTCACTTTATTGCTCGCCGTTTTAGCCGCGGCAAGCAGCGTAACAAAATGGTGTCGTTTATCTCGATGTCATCAACGATTGGTATTGCTGTTGGTGTCGCGGTGATCATCATTGGCTTATCAGCAATGAATGGTTTCGAGCGCGAACTGAATAATCGAGTATTGTCGGTTATCTCCCACGGTGAGTTCGAAGGTGTAAGAGGGCCGCTTGTTGAATGGCAACAGGTTGTTACCCAAGCGGAAAAACACCCAAAGATCGAAGCAGCAGCCCCTTACGTTAAGCTTACGGCTTTAGCTGAAAAGGGCGCACAGCTCAAAGCGATTGAAGTTAGAGGTATCGACCCTGAACAAGAAGGGCGAGTATCGAGTTTAAGTGACTTTATTGACCCAAGTGTATGGGCATCCTTTAAGGCTGGTGAACAACAAGCCATTTTAGGTAAGGGTGTTGCGGATCTGCTGGGTGTTAAAAAGGGTGATTACCTAACCTTGATGATTCCTACCGGTGGGGCGACCACAAAGGTTCAAGCGCCTAAGCGAGTACGAGTCAAGGTCGCTGGCCTATTAACATTGAATGGTCAGATTGATCATAACTTAGCGCTGATTCCACTGGCTGATGCACAAAGCTACGCCAAGTTGGGGCAAGGTGTGAGTGGCGTTGCGGTTAAAGTTACGGATGTTTTAGAGGCAACACAGATTGTAAGAGAAGCAGGCAATACTCTAAGTGTGTATGTCTACTTGCGCAGTTGGCAGCAGAAATATGGCTTCCTTTATCGTGATATTCAGCTAGTACGAACCATTATGTATTTAGTGATGGTGCTGGTGATTGGTGTCGCAAGCTTTAACATTGTCTCTACGCTGATGATGGCAGTAAAAGATCGCGCAGCTGAGATCGCTATTCTGCGTACGATGGGGGCAAGTGATGGCCTTGTTAAGCGTATCTTTGTTTGGCAAGGCGTTTTCTCCGGTGCTTTGGGTAGCATTGTCGGCAGTATCATCGGTGTGCTTGTTTCGCTTAATCTGACCCCAATGATTTCTGCTCTAGAAAACCTGATTGGTCATAAGTTTTTATCTGGTGATATCTACTTTGTTGATTTCTTGCCGTCGCAAATTGAGCCATTAGATGTCGCGTTCGTGTCAATCACAGCTATAGTGCTTAGCTTGTTGGCGACTTGGTATCCAGCTTCTCGTGCGAGTAAGCTCAACCCAGCAGCGGTGCTAAGTTCTAAATAACACTGGCTTACAAATGTAAAAAAAGGACCGTCTGGTCCTTTTTTCATTTCGATCTTACAGTGTTGTTGCATCAATTCGTTATTTTCGCTGTGACAACACCAATGTCATTTTACTTCTTCAGTAGGCCACTTATTCTGATCTGACGTTTTTGCCAGCTACGCACAACAGAATAACGCCAAAGTGCTTTTATTCCAAAGTAACCAAGCATTGCCGATACCACGCCACAGATTAAGCAGCCCAATAGGAATGGAGGCCCAATAGCACTCATTTGATGCAGGATGAACTCCCACGATAGTTCAAAGTGGAACTCTTGCGGGGGAACATGCATTGCCCAAGCTCCAACTTTGTAAGCGAAATAGAAAAGGACAGGCATGGTCACTGGGTTACTCACCCACACTAGGGCAACAGATAGCGGCAAGTTAACCCCACAGGCGATCGCAAGCCCTGCGGACATGATCATCTGGCTAGGCAGTGGGACAAAAGCCATGAATAGGCCTACGGCGAAAGCACCCGCAGCTGAGCGTCGGTTAAGACACCACAAGTTTGGGTTATAAAGCACGTTGCCAAAAATCTTTAGTGCCTTTTGACGCTTAATCACTTCGTGGTCAGGCATAAAGCGTTGGATGAATTTTCTTGGCATAAGGAAATATGACTCTCTACTTAAATTATTGGTCGCTGATTTCGTTTTCGTTGTTGATCGTCACTAGCCCATATTGGCCAATCATGCCCGATTGGAAATATCTAATCATTCCTTGCATCTTGATCGCCGTATCCATCAAGTATAGGCAAGTGAGATTTTGTGTTGGAGCAGCATTTGCGTGCATCATCATATTTGTGCATGGCAACTTGCTGCAACAGCAAACAGAAAAACTTTTCAAAGCAGGTCAGGATATTACCATAATCGCTGACGTTGACAGCCTTTTTAAACCAATAAACCGAGGCTTTCAAGGCCGAGTTATAGTTAGATCAATCAATGGCCAATCCTTGAGCACATTTCATCAACCTAAGATCACGCTTACAGCACCATTATTGTTTCAACTAGGTGATACCGTAACGGCTAAAGTATCACTCAAACCAATCACAGGTTTACTTAATGAGGTCGGTTTTGACGCTGAAACCTATGCCTTATCACAATCTGTCCTGGCTCATGGCACCATCAAAAACCGCGAGAGTTTTTATCTAGTCAGCAAGGGGTCAGTGAGAGGGGCTGCGTTAGAAAAATTTCATCGCCATACTTATCAGTTAGAAAACCGCGATGTATTGCTCGCCTTAATGTTTGGCGTACGTGATGAGCTGAATGCCGAGCGTTGGAGAAAGTTGCAACAGAGTGGATTAAGTCATCTGATTGCTATTTCTGGGTTGCATATTGGCATTGCGTTTGGAATTGGGTGGTTCTTGGGAAGAGGATTTATGAGAGCCCACTGGACGCTGACTTACGCCCCGACGTTATGTGGATTGATATTTGCTCTAGGTTACGCATGGTTGGCAGGTTTTTCGATTACTACGCAGCGTGCGATGCTAATGTGCATCGTCTTATGCTTTGTCCAACAGTTTGCGGGGCAGCTTTCATATCGTTATAAGTGGTTATTAGTACTTTCAGTGCTACTCATCATTGAACCTTTTTGGGTGGTGAGCACCAGCTTATGGTTATCGATGGCCGCAGTCGGAGTTGTTTTTTTATTTCTCTCAGTTACTAAGAGGTTACAACCGACATGGCTGAAAGCTATTAAGCTTCAGGCCTTTATTGTATTGCTTATGTTCCCAGTGACGGCGCTTCTTTTCTATGGAGTGAGTGTCAGTGCTTTTGTTTATAACCTGATATTTGTGCCGTGGTTTTCTTTCATTGTTGTTCCGTTGCTCTTTTTTGCGTTTAGTACCAGCTATCTCAATATCAATACAGATGCGCTATGGTCGATAGCAGACTTTAGTTTAACTCCCGTCACTTGGGCAATCGATTATGCGCAGTGGGGCTGGATGGATTTGTCATCTCTTGAAGTTAAGTGGTTAACCTTACTGGTGGCATTATTGGTGGTTCATCGATTACTCAATCGATACGGGGTAACGCTTATTCTCGTCATATTTCTGGTCTGTGATACTCGATGGCAGAAATTACCACTATGGGAGTTAATCGTATTTGATGTCGGCCACGGCTTAGCCATCGCGATAAGACAAAATGATCGCG
Source organism: Vibrio sp. 2433-A1 (assembly GCF_056726085.1). Taxonomy (NCBI): domain Bacteria; kingdom Pseudomonadati; phylum Pseudomonadota; class Gammaproteobacteria; order Vibrionales; family Vibrionaceae; genus Vibrio; species Vibrio sp. 2433-A1. The sequence goes on along the minus strand of NZ_JBRESC010000001.1, from coordinate 55,090 downwards.
TTATGCTCTATGACACAGGGGCGGCGTGGGGAACGTCGAGTATGGCTGAGCAAATCATTGCTCCCTACCTAATTAAATCGGCAGTAAACAAAGTTGACTATCTGGTACTCAGTCATATGGACAATGATCATGCAGGTGGCTGGCAGTGGTTGGTCGATAGGTGGCAGCCTGAATCCATCATCACCAGTCAAGTCGATGTAGGTGGAGTAGGGTGTGTTAAAGGGCAACGCTTTAATTGGCAAGAGCTGACGCTAGAAGTGATTTGGCCTATAAAACAAGTAGCAAGAGCGTATAACCCGCACTCTTGCGTTATCAGCGTGACTCACCGGTCGGCCCCGCAAAAAGCATTGCTCACTGGCGATATAGAAACTATTACGGAGTGGATGTTAATTCGCGACAAAGACAAGCTTGATTCTGACGTGGTAATAGTTCCTCATCACGGTAGCAAAACCTCATCTATTGCGAAGTTTGTTGAACAGGTGAGCCCGTCACTGGCGATCGCTTCTACCGCGAAAAGGGGGAGGTGGAATTTGCCTAATTCAGAGGTGGTCGAGCGATACCGAAATCAAGGCGCGGAGTGGGCAGATACGGGTAGCTCAGGTCAAATAACGGTGAAGTTTTATTCAGATAGCCTTTTGTTGATGCGACTACGAGATATCAAAGGGGGGAGTTGGTATAGGCATATGCTGCGTAAGGGAGTAGAATAGCCGCAATATTGTAAAAGAAAAATAAGCACTTCTATGTCATTGAATCAAGACGAAACGACTTGGCAAACGTTCAAGCGCCTGTGGACTTATATCCGTTTATATAAAGCAGGTCTGGCGGTTGCAGTTGTTGCACTGATTGTTAACGCGATTGCTGACACTTACATGGTTTCATTACTAAAGCCGCTTCTTGATGAAGGTTTTGGTAATGCGGAATCCAACTTTCTTCGAATTCTACCTATTATCATCTTTGGCATGATGATTGTCCGCGGTCTGAGCGGATTTGTTTCAACCTACTGCTTAAGCTGGGTATCTGGCAACGTTGTTATGCGGATGAGACGAGCTATCTTTAACCAGTTTATGCATATGCCGGTCTCTTATTTTGATAAAGAGTCTGCTGGTGGCCTGCTTTCTCGAATTACCTACGATTCTGAACAAGTGGCTGGCGCTACAAGTCGTGCGTTAGTGAGTATCGTACGTGAAGGCGCAAGTATTGTCGGCCTATTGGTGTTGATGTTCTGGAACAGCTGGCAGCTATCTCTTGTGCTATTCATTGTCGCTCCTATTGTAGCGTGGGGGATTGGAGTCGTGTCTAAACGTTTCCGCAAGATCTCTAAGAACATGCAAGAAGCGATGGGGAATGTAACTTCATCTGCGGAACAAATGCTGAAAGGGCATAAAGTTGTCTTGAGTTACGGCGGTCAAAATGTTGAACGTGAACGCTTTGACAGTGTAAGCAATCAAATGCGTCAGCAATCAATGAAGTTAGTTGCGGCTCAAGCCATTGCTAACCCAGTTATTCAGGTAATTGCTTCTATTGCTCTTGTTGCAGTGCTGTTTTTGGCCAGCGTTGACTCTATTCGTGCTGAGTTAACTCCAGGTACGTTCACGGTTGTATTCTCAGCAATGTTTGGTTTGATGCGCCCGCTAAAAGCTTTGACCAATGTTACTTCTGAGTTTCAACGTGGTATGGCGGCAAGCCAAACGTTGTTTGCACTAATGGATCTTGAAACAGAACAAGACAACGGCAAGCTAGAAGCTGATAAAGTTCGTGGTGAGATCGCGGTGAAGAACGTAACGTTCACTTATGAAGGCAAAGAAAAGCCTGCATTAAGTGATATCAGCTTTAATATCCCGCAAGGTAAAACAGTGGCTCTTGTCGGCCGTTCAGGCTCAGGTAAGAGTACTATTGCGAATTTATTTACCCGTTTCTACGATGTGGACTCTGGTTCAATTTGTTTAGATGATGCTGACGTAAGAGATTACACGCTAAGTAACCTGCGTACTCACTTTGCGCTTGTTTCGCAAAACGTCCACTTGTTTAACGATACCATTGCCAACAATATCGCTTATGCGGCGACAGAGCAGTTTAGTCGTGAACAGATTGAACATGCCGCTCGCCTTGCTCATGCAATGGACTTTGTTCAAAATATGGAAGATGGCCTAGATACCGTGATTGGTGAAAATGGCGCAAGCCTATCAGGCGGTCAACGTCAGCGTATTGCCATTGCGCGTGCACTATTGCGAGATGCACCTGTACTGATTCTAGATGAAGCGACTTCGGCTCTTGATACTGAATCAGAGAAAGCGATTCAAGCCGCACTGGATGAATTGCAGAAAGACAAGACGGTACTTGTCATCGCGCACCGCTTATCGACGATCGAGAATGCCGATGAGATTTTGGTTGTGGATGACGGTGAAATTGTCGAGCGTGGTAACCATACTGAGCTAATCAAGCAAGATGGCGCTTATGCCCAGCTTCACCGAATTCAATTTGGTGCTTAGTCTTGATTGAGAAAATTTGGTTTGAAAACCACCCAATTAAATACCTACTGTGGCCATTATTATGGCCACTTAGTGTCCTGTTTGGTTGGATAAGTAAAAACCGTCGCTATCAGTATCAAACTGGAAAGAAAACATCATACCGCCCGCCAGTACCCGTCATCGTTGTCGGTAATATTACCGCGGGTGGTAATGGCAAAACGCCAGTGGTGATCTGGTTGGTTGAGAAGCTGCAACAGCTTGGCTATAAGCCTGGTGTCGTATCACGTGGTTACGGTGCCAAAGCGCCTTCTTACCCATTAATGGTCGAAGCAGAGACTTCGCCAAAGCATTGCGGCGATGAGCCTAAACTGATTTATAAGCGCACAAATGCTCCAGTGACTGTTTCTCCCGTTCGCAGTGATGCCGTTAAGGCGCTGCTGAAGCAGGATGTGGATATTATTATCACCGACGATGGTCTCCAGCATTATGCATTGGAGCGAGATATTGAGATCGTGGTGATTGACGGTAAACGTCGATTTGGTAATGAGTGTTTAATTCCTCTTGGCCCACTTAGAGAGCAAGTTGAACGCTTGTCCGAGGTGGACTTACTGATTACCAATGGCGGACAAGCGCTTGATAGCGAAGCCAGTATGTCATTAGTGCCTACACATGCAGTGAATTTATTGACTGGTGAACGACAAGCAGTGACAGAGCTGAAAGAGGGCTTGGTGGCGATGGCTGGCATTGGTCACCCACCGAGATTCTTCAATACTCTGACTCAGCTTGGTGCGACTCCAGTTGTTGCACAAGGTTTCGCTGACCATAAAGATTTTGAACCGTCACAGTTAGATGCCTTAGCCGCACAAGGTAAGCACCTAATTATGACTGAAAAAGACGCAGTAAAATGCGCACATTACGCAAAAGAGAATTGGTGGTATCTACCGGTGAATGCTGAGTTTAGTACTGCTGACGAAGTGCGTATTTTAGATAAGATTAAAGAGGTTAAGGAAAAGTATGGATCACCGTCTACTTGAGATTGTTGCCTGTCCGGTATGTAAAGGAAAGCTAACCTTTGATAAGGACAAGCAAGAGTTAGTTTGTAAGTTAGATCGTTTAGCTTATCCAATTAAAGAAGGTATCCCTGTGTTGTTAGAGCCAGAAGCTCGCAAAATTAGCATGGACGAGGGTAGATAATGTCATTCACTGTTGTTATTCCTGCGCGTTACCAGTCGACTCGACTGCCGGGTAAACCTCTTGCGGATATTGGTGGTAAACCAATGATTCAATGGGTTTATGACCAAGCTATTCAAGCAGGGGCTGACCAAGTAATCATCGCGACGGATGACAATCGTGTGGAACAAGCCGTTAAAGCGTTTGGCGGTCAAGTTTGTATGACTTCACCTGATCACGAATCAGGTACCGAGCGATTAGCTGAAGTTGTCGAGAAAATGGCTATTGCTGATGATCATATTATCGTCAACGTGCAAGGTGATGAACCACTCATTCCATCGTCAATCATTACTCAAGTCGCTGAAAATTTGGCAAACAGTCAAGCGCCTATGGCAACACTGGCGGTTAAGATTAGTGACGAAGCGGAAGTCTTTAATCCCAATGCAGTTAAAGTATTGACTGACAAAGATGGCTATGCGATGTATTTCAGCCGTGCAACAATCCCGTGGGATCGAGATAACTTCGCTCAGCAAGACAAAAAGATTGCGCAGCCACTGATGCGTCATATTGGTATCTACGCTTACCGTGCAGGTTTTATTAATACCTACGTTAACTGGGAGCCGACAGCGCTTGAGAAAATTGAGTGTTTAGAGCAGTTACGTGTACTTTGGTATGGTGAGAAAATCCATGTTGAAGTTGCAAAACAGGCACCAGCTGCTGGAGTTGATACGCCAGAAGACTTAGAAGTCGTACGTAGTATCATCGCTCAGCGATAAACGAGAAAAGGCCCGGTTAGGGCCTTTTTTTGTATCAGCGAGGGTTAAATTTTTGCGTCATAATTGTTTCGTTTTGGGCAAGTGCTTAGGATTTCCCGTCTTCCAGTTTCTTTGACTTCTTCCAAAATTACATCGAAGCCCCACAAGCGATATAGGTGCTTCAATACCTCATCGTAGCTGTCATCGAGTGGAATACGGTCATGCGGAACATACTGAAGCGTCAAAGAACGATCACCACGAACATCTACATTAAACACTTGGAGATTTGGCTCTAAGTTACTCAGGTTATATTGAGCGGCGAGTTTTTCTCGAATGGCACGATAGCCATTATCATCATGAATAGCACTGACTTCGATATAGTTTTTACGATCATCATCGACGATGGCAAATAGCTTAAAGTCACGCATCAGTTTTGGTGACAGATATTGGCTGATAAAGCTTTCATCTTTGAAGTTTTTCATCGCAAAATGCACCGCTTCTAACCAATCGGAATCAGCAAGATCAGGGAACCACTCTCGGTCTTCATCGGTAGGCTCTTCACAGATACGTCTGATATCGCGGAACATCGCAAACCCAAGTGCATAAGGATTAATACCGCTGAAGTAAGGGCTGTTATAAGCGGGCTGTGCGACCACGCCTGTGTGGCTGTGGAGGAACTCAAGGATAAACCTATCGGTGACCAGTCCTTCATCATATAAGTGATTAAGAATGGTGTAGTGCCAGTAGGTCGCCCAGCCTTCGTTCATAACTTGAGTCTGCTTTTGCGGATAAAAGTATTGGCTTATTTTACGTACGATACGCACAATTTCGCGTTGCCATGACTCAAGTAGGGGAGCATGTTTTTCTATGAAATAGAGAATGTTTTCTTGAGGTTCGGATGGAAAGCGTACTTTTTGACTTTCTGGCTCAACCTTAGATTTAGGAACGGTTCGCCACAGATCGTTTACCTGTGACTGTAAGTAAGCCTCACGCTCTTCTTGCCTCGATTTCTCTTCGGCAATTGAGATTTTCTCTGGTCGTTTGTAGCGATCGACACCAAAATTCATCAAAGCATGGCAAGAGTCGAGCAAGTTTTCGACTTCTTGGACACCATATTTTTGTTCACATTCTGCGATATAGTTCTTGGCGAATAATAGATAGTCAATAATAGAACTGGCATCAGTCCATGTTTGGAATAGGTAATTACCCTTAAAGAAGGAGTTGTGGCCATAGCAAGCGTGTGCCATTACCAATGCTTGCATCGTGACCGTGTTCTCTTCCATCAAGTAAGCAATACATGGATCGGAGTTAATCACAATCTCGTACGCTAGGCCCATTTGACCGTGTTTATAGCCCTGCTCAGTTTGAATAAATTTCTTACCAAATGACCAGTGATTGTAGTTAATTGGCATACCAATGCTCGAATAAGCGTCCATCATTTGCTCAGAGGTGATGACTTCTATCTGGTTAGGGTATGAATCCAATTTATAGTGTTCAGCGACTCGTTTGATTTCTACGTGGTAGCGCTCTAGCAGATCGAACGTCCAATCTGGCCCGTCAGGGAGTGCTTTAGATTTGGTTGGCTTTTTGGTTTTTGTTGTCATATCGGCCCCCTAAGCGGTCTCTTTTTTGAAAAGCTCTCTGAAGACAGGGAAGATATCTTCAACGCTGCGGATGTTTTTCATCGCGAAGTTTGGAAATCCGCCCTCTAGCTTTTCATACTCATGCCATAAGGTTTGGTGAGAACGACGAGTGATCTCTATATACGAATAGTACTGGCAGTTTGGCAGTAGATGCTTGGTTAATAGCTCTCGACATCGTGGTGAATCGTCGGCCCAGTTATCACCATCAGATGCTTGGGCTGCGTATATGTTCCACTCTCCAACAGGGTAGCGGTCAGCGACGATTTCATTCATTAGCTTAAGTGCGCTTGAAACAATAGTTCCCCCGGTTTCTTGTGAGTAGAAAAACTCGTGTTCGTCGACCTCTTTGGCTTGGGTATGGTGGCGAATGAAAACCACTTCGACATTTTCATAGGTTCGTGTCAGGAAAAGGTAGAGTAAGACGTAGAAACGCTTAGCAATGTCTTTTGTTGCTTGGTCCATCGAACCAGAGACATCCATCAAACAGAACATCACAGCCTGGCTGGATGGAATAGGGCGGCGTTCATAGTTTTTAAAGCGTAAATCGAAGGTATCAATGAACGGCACACTATCTATTTTTCTGCGTAAGCTCTTAATTTCTTCTTGTAAGCGTTTCTCCTCTAGCATTTGCGCAGGTTCACTCATTTTTACTTGGTCGAGCTCCTCCTCGAGTTCACGCAGCATACGCTTTTTGCCTGCCGTCATTGCTGTGCGGCGTGCTAAAGATTGCTGTAGTGATTTGACGATAGCGATATTGGCAGGCACCCCAGCAGTTTGGTAGCCAGCTCGGTGCGTTTTCCATTCGGTGATTTTGTTAATTTGATTCTTTTCTAGATTAGGCAGCTCTAGGTCTTCAAACAGAATATCTAGGTATTCGTCTTTGGAGATCTGAAATACGAAATCATCTTGCCCTTCGCCGTCGGCACTGGCGTCACCTTCACCTGAACCACCGCCTTGACCACCTCCTTTAGGGCGTTCAATTTTGTCACCAGTGATAAATTGGTCGTTACCTGGGTGAACACGCTCTTTTAGTCCACCTTTGCCTTGATGAAACACGGGTTCTTTGATGTCTTTATGAGGGATAGAGACATCTTCACCAGTCTCTGTATTGGTTATTGAACGGCGATTCACCGCATCAGCAACAGATTCTTTGATCTGTTCTTTATGGCGGCGTAAAAAGCGCTGGCGGTTTACAGCACTCTTATTTTTGCCGTTCAGTCGTCGGTCAATAAATTGCGCCATGAGTCACCCCTTATCTCATACATGCCCCACACAAAGGGGCAGGTCATTCTTACATCCTGTCTCCTACCAGAGCGATTAACTCTGGTAGGCTAGTCATGGGCTAAACACTGCTGTTACGAGGATTTACGTACGCGTAGATACCACTCTGAAAGCAGGCGAACTTGTTTCTCTGTATAGCCCTTTTCCATCATACGTGCGACAAAATCGTCGTGTTTCTTCTGATCTTCAGAAGAGGTTTTAGTGTTAAATGAGATAACAGGTAGCAACTCTTCAGTATTTGAGAACATTTTCTTTTCAATTACGGTGCGTAGTTTCTCGTAACTGGTCCAAACCGGGTTGGTGCCATTATTGTTGGCTCGTGCACGGAGTACGAAGTTAACGATCTCGTTACGGAAGTCTTTCGGGTTGCTAATTCCCGCCGTTTTTTCGATTTTTTCTAGTTCATTGTTGAGCGCAGAGCGATCGAACAGTTGGCCAGTTTCAGGGTCACGATACTCTTGATCCTGAATCCAGAAGTCTGCATAAGTGACGTAGCGATCAAAGATATTTTGACCGTATTCAGAGTAAGACTCTAAGTAAGCTGTCTGAATTTCTTTACCAATGAATTCTACGTAGCGAGGCACTAGGTAACCTTTGAGGAACTCTAGGTACTTCTCTGCGGTTTCTTGTGGGAACTGTTCACGCTCGATTTGTTGCTCGATGACGTAGAATAAATGTACTGGGTTAGCGGCGACTTCGGTTTGATCAAAGTTAAATACCCGAGATAGGATCTTAAACGCAAAACGAGTCGACAGACCTGACATACCTTCATCAACACCGGCAAAGTCACGGTACTCTTGATAGCTCTTCGCTTTCGGGTCGGTATCTTTTAATGTTTCGCCATCGTAGACGCGCATTTTAGAGAAAATCGACGAATTTTCTGGTTCTTTCAGACGAGAAAGAATACTGAACTGTGAGAGCAACTCTAGTGTGCTTGGCGAGCAAGGTGCTTTTGATAGCTCTGAGTGATCGAGCAGTTTCTGGTAGATCTTCACTTCTTCCGCCACGCGCAGACAATATGGCACTTTAACTATGTAGACACGGTCAAGGAACGCCTCATTGTTCTTATTGTTGCGGAAGGTTTGCCATTCTGATTCATTCGAGTGAGCGAGGATCATTCCGTCAAACGGCAGTGCGGATAACCCTTCCGTGCCGTTGTAGTTACCTTCTTGGGTTGCAGTCAGTAGTGGGTGCAGCACTTTGATCGGTGCTTTAAACATCTCTACGAACTCCATCAAGCCTTGGTTAGCACGACACAAGGCACCAGAGTAGCTGTAAGCATCAGGGTCATCTTGTGAGTAATGCTCTAATTGACGAATATCGACTTTACCCACTAATGATGAGATATCTTGGTTGTTTTCGTCACCAGGCTCAGTCTTCGCAATCGCCAACTGGTCAAGAATTGAAGGTCGCACCTTAACCACTTTGAACTTGGAAATATCACCGCCAAATTCGTGCAATCGTTTCGCAGCCCAAGGAGACATGATTGAGCGTAAATAGCGTTTTTCAATACCATACTCTTGTTTCAACAAGTCACCGTCTTCGTTGACATCAAATAGGCAGAAAGGGTGATCATTAACTGGGCTACGTTCACCGTTAGCAGACAGTACATATATAGGCACTTGCTGCATGAGCGCTTTGAGTTTTTCAGCTAAAGAAGATTTACCACCACCCACAGGACCCAAGAGGTAGAGGATTTGTTTACGTTCTTCTAAACCTTGAGCGGCGTGTTTCAGGTACGAAACGATTTGCTCGATTGCATCTTCCATACCATAGAAGTCTTTGAATGTTTCGTAACGAGAAATCACGCGATTGGAGAAAATACGACTTAATTGTGGATCCTGTGCAGTATCAATGACCTCAGGCTCACCGATGGCCATCAGTAATCGCTCTGCAGCGTTGGCGTATGCACTTTTGTCGTCTTTACATAAACCAAGGAAGTCCTGTAGGGATAGTTCCTCATCCTTTGAGGCTTCGTAGCGTGCTTGGAAATGGTCGAAAATACTCATAATGAATTCCCCTCTGAACCTGTCAAACTGACAATAAACCCGCATAGAAAAGCAAATCCTTTCTTAGTTAAGACTAGTTGGTTTTTAGAATTCTGCTTAAAAAATATGTGTTTAATTGCAATATGTGACGAAACACTACATATCCGACCACTGATTAGCCAACCGTAGGGAAATTGGTATTTGCACGCCAAATTAAACTGGAGGAATGAATTCGTAATTTCGTGCCATTTATTGCATTTACGTTACTGGCTTAATACTAGTAAGGATCTATTGGTAGTGGCTTAGATATGCCTAAAGAACATAAATTGACCGTTGAGTTTTGGAATGGCGCAACAGATATTCGCGGCATCGATGGGCTACGCATACAATAGTGAGAGACTAAACAATCGTTTGTATGGCGTTACAGCAGAGGAAGCGGCAAGAGCAGGTGACCCTAGTTTGGAGTTTGTACGCAGATTGGGATGGTCAATTCTTCCTAGGTGCGTCTGCGTACATGCACTTAACCCCTAGCATTCGTCTTACTGGCGGTATCCGCTACACCAACCTTGAGGGGGATATTGAAGTAAGCCATTAATCGAAAGTGGTGTTCACACTGCGGCTAATTTTGGTGTTGCATACGTCTTTTAACTTATCGCTATATTTGAATATATCGAATTAAAAAGGGGTGGCTAACAAAGCCACCCCTTTTTTTGATTTGCGGGAATCAATCTTAAGCGTTGAAAATTTGCTTTAATTCATTGGCACACAAGTGGTACTGACGTGGACAGTTTTTCCACGTCGTCAACATGCGACGGTATTTGTCTAGCATTGGCATTTGCGCGTTAAACTGATGTTCACCTTTGTCGAATTGAGGGTAAAGACCTTCAGAGCCGGTTAGGAAGCGGACATAGTTAACCAGCTGTGCTTCAGCTGCGATGTCAAAACCAAGGAAGATTAGGCGGCGTTGGTCAACTTCTTTTTGCTCACTTTCGCTAAGCATATTATTTGACTCTTGCATCGCATGGTACATTTCCATGATATCAATCACTTCGCGACATTCTGCTTCTACTAAGCAGCCAAAGTCTTTGTTCAACTCGCTCATTTGAAGCTCGTAGCCGCGCTCTACGATGGTTTGTAGACGCTGGTATTTTGCCGCATTTTCAGGGTTCATTTGCGACATTAGGTAATATTGATTCGATAGGATCAAACGTTGAGCGTTTGTCATTTCCATGGTGGCCTCACTAAATCATCTAATACATTTTTAATGTGCTTAGGTTATCTGTTCCTTGAAGGGTGAAACATGATCTCAACACATATTTAATATGAAAAGTACAAAGAATCGGTGAGAATTTTTGCACTATTTATGGTAATGGTTATAGATATAGTCTCGGTCGGAAAAGACTCTTAGCAATTCTGGTTTAAAAACGCTGAGCATGGCGAGAGTCATGCCATTCAATAGGCCTTCAGGAAAGGCGAGCAGAGGGGTGAAGACTAAGTAGTTGTCGAATATCGTCTGCCAGTCATAATCAGTGATAGCCAATAAATAGCCAGCATTGATCACCAAGTGCAAGCTTCCAGTAATGCCACCATTTAAGAACCCCGCGACAAAGATAAAGACAAATATGTTGCGCGGAAGGTAATGATAACTTAGCAAGAAAATGCAGTAACTGATGGCAATAGGAATTAATGCTGAGAAGAGTATGTGCTCGGGTAGTTGGTAAAAGGTAATCTCACCAGCAAGCGCGATAAAAAAATAGATAACAATAGATAGGGTGAACGCGCTGCGCCATCCATACATCAGTGTTAAGGCAGTAATCGCTAAAAAGTGAATCGATAACCCTTCTTTTACCCCAGCGTCCACAGACCAGAGTACAAACAGGGCGAAGACAACTGCGAAGGTAATATGCTGAAATGAACGCTCTTGTCTGAGCTTGGGTAGCAACACATCGTGCGCATCACGCCAAGCTAACGGACTTACACATAATATGATCAGAAGAGCGCAGAGCTCATTTAATGCCACGTTAACCTCAAAAAAATACCAACCTTGGTAGGTTGGTATTTTTTACGAATCTTGGCGGACTTGGTATCAGTATTTTACGTTAGAGTGATACTGCTCAAGAATTGAGACGATCGAGTCCATCACTTCTTTCGATGGAGGGTTAGTACCTTCAAGTGGATATTCAAGACCTAGCGCTTCCCATTTATGAGCGCCTAGCTTGTGGTAAGGAAGCAGTTCTACTTTCTCAATGTTGTCCATATCCTTAATGAATTCACCAAGCATATTTGCGGCTTCTGGGTCGTCTGTATAACCCGGCACGACCACGTAGCGAATCCAAGTTTTCTGGCCAATCTTATGTAGGTAACGAGCAAAGTCGAGAGTACGTTTGTTAGAAACACCAATAAAATCATGGTGGATCTCATCTTTCATATGCTTGAGGTCTAACATTACAAGATCGGTTGCTTCTAGCACTTCGTCTACAACATCAGTGTGTTTACGAATGTAGCCGTTGGTGTCTAGACAGGTGTGAATACCTTCTTTGCGTGCCGCGCGGAAGAAATCACGTACAAATTCAGGCTGAAGCATTGCCTCACCACCAGAACATGTCACACCACCACCAGAGGCATTCATAAAGTGACGGTACGATTTAGCTTCGTTGATGATCTCTTCAACAGTAACCTCTTTACCATCATGGGTGTCCCAAGTGTCGCGGTTGTGGCAATACTTACAACGCATTAGACAGCCTTGCAAAAAGACAATAAAGCGGATACCAGGACCGTCTACGGTTCCACACGACTCAAAAGAATGAATACGACCAGTAGTTGACATGAGCTCATCTCGTATTAGTTATTTGCGCGTTATTTTATTACAAATTGTGGGGACAAAATAGGTTTTCTCTGTGTTCTCAACGAGAAAAGCTTAATTAAGAAAAAATGCGCATATTTGCTAAAATTTATGTTATAAAATTGTTTCAACGATATAAAAGACAATAACAATAATTTACAACAGTATGGCAAGGTTTTTTACATCTAGTTGATGCAAAGGAACTTTTTATGGATATGCTTGCGCTCTCTCAAAAACAAAAAGTGACCCTGTTTTTGATTGTTTTGACGATAGGATTTGTTTCCCTCGCCACCTTCACTTCAAGTCGATTGTCACACATGAAAGATCAATATCACAGCAGTGGTGATATTGCTAAGGGCTCCTTGTCGATTTATCAAACCCAAAGTGAGATTCTAACTTTAGGGGGAGAGCTCGATACGATGACGGGCTCACGTGTCGCGGATACGAAAAACGTCATTGAGGAGGTGGTAAAAGCGATTGAGCTGGACTCTCAGTTTCTAAACAAAGTTGGATTAAATCAACAAGCTCAAAGCCTTACTGAAAGCGTTATGAACTTTCGCAGTGCGGTAATGCCCTGGCTGACGTTAAAGCAAGAGATGGGCTTTAATATTGATGAAGGCAAATTGGGGCAGTTAAAACAGCTCGCAACGGTGATAGAACAAAAGATCGTTGAAACGGGCATGGTTACCCTTAATTCAGACTTCCAAGCTATGGTTAAGTCACAACAAAACTATCTACTGCAACCTACCGAAGATAACTTAAAGCTGTTCAATCGTGCGATGGGAAGCTTTGAGAGCATGTCGAATGTCTACGCCATGCTCGAGTTATATGAAAAGGAAATTGAGCAGTATAAACAGACGTTCACTCGGGTTGCGGAGCTATCGCAGCAACTAGGCGTCGTCGAACAACAGCTTGAAGTGTCTAAGAATCAAATGACGCAATTGATTGGTACTATCACCTCCGAATTAGGTGGGATTAGTGACAACTATCAACAAGTTGCTGAAAAATCGTCAAGCCAGACTATGTGGTCGATCATGGTAGCTTGTGTGGTATTAGCTGTGTTTACCATCTCAATCTTTGGTATGCAGAGTGCTTCTATGTCCCGCTCTTTGAGTCGAACCAAAGAAGTGCTGCTTAGCCTATCTCAAGGTGACCTATCTCAGCGTATGACGCCGGCAAAAAATCCTAATGATGAGTTCAATCAGCTAGCAACAAGCATTAATCAAAGCTGTGAAAACCTAGGTGAGTTGGTATTGGGTGTGCAATCCAGTGGCCAAGAGCTTTCTGGGAATGCAGCAGAGCTTAATCAAGGGTTAGATATGCTTGCTCATCACCAGTCAGAAGTTTTAGGCCAAACTCAACTACTTGCTTCGGCAACTGAAGAGGTGAGCGTGACGACTCAAGAGGTCTCTAACTCACTTGAATTTGTGGCAGAAATCAGCCGCTCTTCAACGCATGCAGCGGAAGAGGGGGCAAAAATCATTGGTTCTGCGATTGGATCCTTGGAAGAAGTTAGCGCGATCATGACCTCAGCAGCTGGGCATATTAAGCAACTAGAAGAGGCTTCGTCAAAAGTTGATTCAGTCATGGAGATCATTAACGGAATTGCCGAACAAACCAACTTACTTGCTTTGAATGCGGCTATTGAAGCGGCACGAGCAGGGGAGCAGGGGCGTGGCTTTGCTGTTGTTGCCGATGAAGTACGTAGCCTTGCAGTACGCACTGTTGATGCTGTTACTGAGATCTCAGGAACCATAGAAACCATGAAGAAAGAGAGTGCTGAAGTGATTCAATACATTGGGCAGTCAGAATCTTCAATGACCGCAGGCCGAGAGAAAGGTCATGAAGCTATGGATGCACTTAAACTGATCACTGAAAAGGCAGATGAAGCATCGCATCAAACAGAGGTCATTTTTACCTCAATTAAAGAGCTTGCAACCACTAGTCAGTCAATGGCAGATAACATGACACAGATATCCTCGGCGATGAAAGAGCTTGAAGAGAATAACGCGCAGTTGAAGAGCGTCAGTGGCGCGGTAGAGCAGCGAGCCGGCAGTCTCAATCAAGACTGCCAGAAATTTACGATTTAGAAGAAAGCGTAAAAAGTGATAGCGCCTGTACCATATACGGATTCAGGCGCGTCTTTGTAATCCGGCGTTTTTACAGTTGCCGTCAATGTCGCACCGAACATTTGGTTGTACCAAGCAAAGCCAGTTACGCCCGTCGCTTGAACATTTTCTAGTTCAACATCATAGATACTAGGATCTTCGCCATTAGCAATCGCATATTCATCAACACCAGGGCGGTCACCTTCGATAGTAATATCATTGAAGCGATAGCGTGCTTCCGCGCCAGCGAAGAAGAACCAACCGCCTTGGGAAGCGCCTAGCATACCCGCTCTAAACGGATTCTCGTTGTCGATGTTAGCTGCACCTAAACTACTACCGAGATCGGCACCCCAACGGAACATTAAACCAGTGGATACATCACTGCGGAAGTTACCGACATTAATCTCAGATTCATTAGACATTTCCCACTCTGTATTGGCAACAGCCGGCTGACGAATCAAGTTAAAGTGACTTAAGTAGCCAATACTACCGACTACTCCACTATTAACTTGATAGCCCCAACCCTGTGGTTCACCTGACTTGGTGATTGAATGGACGAGCTTTTGTGCCTGTTCTGAAAGAGAGTTCTCACCTGTTGTACCAATCGTTAGATTGAATCTTTGCGCTTGCTGAGGGTGCAGACTGATGTAATTGAATTCGCCATGCAAGTAGCCCGCATAAGGACGATCATTGATCATTGGCTCGGTCACTTTGATCTCCGAAGGCGTATACATCTTGTGACCCAAAGTGAATTCAAACTTATCTAATGACGTCCCCCCCCAGTATGAAAGACTCAATGGACTAAAGAGCGAGTAGGGAGTGATTGCCCCACTGGTATAGGAGAGAAAAATACCATTGGTATAGTCTTGGTCAACGCCAAAAACGCCATCATTATCAAGCGAAAATTGGATAGTTGATTTTTCCGAGGCAAAAGATGCCGTAGAGGCCAATACAAGTGGCAGCAGCAGTGCGTGGTTTAACTTCATTTGGGTACGCTTCACAAAATAATTGAGATGATAGTACAGGATAAATTGATACAAATGATAGCAATAAATGGGCCATCTGACGGAAGTGTATGTGAAATCGCTGAAAACGGAGAGTTTGATAAGTAGAAATAATAAAGCCCCGCGTTTGCGGGGCTTTAGTCAATCATTTAACTGAGATTATAGAGACTCAGTAAATGTACGTGCGATTACGTCTTTTTGCTGCTCTGCAGTGAGAGAGTTAAAGCGTACTGCGTAACCAGATACGCGGATTGTTAGCTGAGGGTAGTTCTCAGGGTGCTTAACTGCGTCTTCTAGAGTTTCACGGTTAAGAACGTTAACGTTCAGGTGTTGGCCGCCTTCAATGCCTTGCTCATGGTGGAAGTAGCCATCCATTAGACCAGCAAGGTTAGAACGTTGTGAATCTTCTTCTTTACCTAGTGCGTTTGGAACGATAGAGAAGGTGTAAGAGATACCATCTTTTGCGTCTGCAAACGGTAGTTTACCTACAGAAGTAAGAGAAGCTACAGCACCTTTCTCATCGCGACCGTGCATTGGGTTTGCACCTGGAGCAAATGGAGCACCTGCTTTACGGCCGTCTGGTGTAGTACCTGTCTTCTTACCGTATACCACGTTTGAAGTGATAGTAAGGATAGACTGTGTAGGTATTGCATCGCGGTAAGTCTTAAGCTTACGGATCTTGTTCATAAAGATAGTAACAAGTTCACAAGCCATGTCATCTACACGAGCATCGTTGTTACCAAATTTCGGGTAGTCGCCTTCGATGTCAAAGTCGATCGCAATGCCGTCTTCATCACGGATTGGCTTAACTGTGCCGTATTTGATTGCAGATAGAGAGTCAGCTGCAACAGACAGACCAGCGATACCACAAGCCATTGTACGACGTACGTCACGGTCGTGTAGAGCCATAAGCGCTGCTTCGTAGCTGTACTTATCGTGAGAGTAGTGGATTGCATTTAGCGCCGTCACGTATTGCTTAGCTAGCCAATCCATAAAGTTGTCTAGACCAGCCCAAACTTTGTCGAAGTCCAGAACTTCATCAGTCATTGCTTCAGTCTTAGGACCAACTTGGATCTTAAGTTTTTCGTCTACACCGCCGTTGATAACGTAAAGTAGAGTTTTCGCTAGGTTCGCACGAGCGCCGAAGAATTGCATGTGCTTACCGATAACCATTGGAGATACACAACAAGCGATAGCGTAGTCATCGTTGTTGAAATCTGGACGCATTAGGTCATCATTTTCGTACTGGATAGAAGACGTATCGATAGATACCTTCGCACAGAACTTCTTGAAGCCGTCAGGTAGCTGTTCAGACCAAAGTACAGTGATGTTTGGCTCTGGAGAAGGCCCCATAGTGTATAGCGTGTTTAGGAAACGGAAGTTTGTACGTGTAACAAGCGTACGACCGTCAACACCCATACCACCCATAGATTCTGTTGCCCAGATAGGGTCGCCAGAGAATAGTTCATCGTACTCTGGAGTACGTAGGAAACGAACCATACGTAGCTTCATTACGAAGTGGTCGATCATTTCCTGAGCTTGATCTTCAGTGATGATGCCAGCTGCGATGTCGCGCTCAACGTAGATGTCAAGGAAAGTCGAAGTACGACCTAGAGACATAGCCGCGCCGTTTTGAGATTTAACCGCCGCCAGGTAACCGAAGTAAGTCCACTGGATTGCTTCTTGTGCAGTAGTCGCAGGACCAGAAATGTCGAAGCCGTAAGAAGCTGCCATTTCTTTAATTTGACCTAGTGCGCGGTGTTGCTCTTGAAGCTCTTCACGCAACTGCATAGTCATTTGTAGATCGTCGCCAGCTTCTAGCTTCTCTTGAGTAGAGTGGAACTGAGCAACTTTGTCCTTCATTAGGAAGTCAATACCGTATAGTGCTACACGACGGTAATCACCGATGATACGACCACGACCGTATGCATCTGGAAGACCAGTCAAAACACCAGACTTACGACATTTTAGGATATCTGGAGAATAAACATCGAAAACACCTTGGTTGTGTGTTTTACGGTACTCAGAATAGATTTTAGAAACTTGTGGATCAAGCGTACGGCCGTATGCTTTACAAGAACCTTCGATCATACGTACGCCGCCGTTAGGCATAATCGCACGCTTAAGCGGAGCTTCAGTTTGTAGACCTACGATAGTTTCCAGATCTTTGTTAATGTAACCAGCATCATGTGAAGTGATGGTAGAGATAACAGAAGTATCAAAATCAACAGGTGCGTGAGTCGCGTTTTCCTGCTTGATACCTTCCATTACTTTAGCCCAAAGCGTATTGGTTGCTTCAGTACCTTCAGAAACTAGGAAAGACTCGTCGCCTTCATATGGTGTGTAGTTCTTCTGAATGAAGTCGCGAACGTTTACTTCGTTTTGCCAATCACCTTCAGCAAAACCTTCCCAAGCTTTAGCAAATTGCTCTGCCATGACATACCTACCTTTTTAGTAGAAAAAACACGTACCTTACTAACTGTTGAGCCAGCCAGTTCCCATTGCTGGGGCGGTACACTCTTATGAATAACAATATGTATAGCCTCTAAATACTCTTACATAAAGGGCAATAAACTATAAATATTGTCACTACTTTTTATATGGTGTCTTATTAACTTGGTTTCAAGGGTAAACTAAAAAAATTCTGCAAACCTTAAACTAAATCAATAAAACGCCCTCTAGCTAAAAAAAATTTAAAAATAGCGCTTGATACTCAAAAAAAGTTGAGAGCCAATCTTGGCTCTCAACATACATCTATTAAAGGAATGCAGGGATGCCGTACTGGCCTTCAAGCATACCAACCGCAAGCATCGCAACTAGACAGATAACAAGAACACCTACAGGGATAACAATTTTGTCGACAAATGATAAACGTGCTGCGCGCTCTTTATCACCAATCAGGCCGTTGTTATCAAGTAGCATTGTTAGCGCCCATGCTAGTACCGGGTTAACAACTGCAGAGCCAAAAATACAGATACCAGCAGCTTGAGAGTCTTTAGAGTCTTTAACCATCTGCATGCCCGCTTCAAGTAACGGAAGTGAGACACCTACAAGAAGAGCTACGCGCATTACTGGTGGCCATACCGCGATGTCCATTGGGAAGCCAAGAATTGCGATGATCATTACCAGAAGACCAAGAAGAATTGCACCACCTGGGATAGGGCGCTTAGCAATTGCTGCAGGGATCATGTATGTCCCCCAAGACGACGTAATGTTACCACCACCAACCGCAGTACCAACCATTTGACGGATAGAACACATAGTCATCGTGTCATCGACGTCCATCAGTACTTTTTCAGTCTTTTTAGGGTAGTTTAGTTCTTGGAAGATACGATGACCAAGGAAGTCTGGCGACCACATTGCTACCGCAAGGATTGCAAATGGCAGTGATGCAATAAAGTGCTCAGCATTTGGAAGACCTAGCATCCAACCTTCTTCAGTGCTGCCCCACCAGTAAACTGGGTTTAGGTTAGGCAGACCTGTTTCGGTTACAAATTTGATATCAAAACCTGCACCTAATACAAGAGCTATCGCAAGACCTGTGAACGCACATACTGGGATTGCTAGCCAACGCTTATTTACTTTCGCAAGGAATGCGTATAGAGCGATCGTTACCGCGAGTACGATAAGGCCAACGTAACCCATGCTACCAGCAGCTACAGTGTCAGATTGAAGACCCACTGCCCAAGCTTGTATTGAGTTTATTTGACTCATGGTGCCGGTTAAACCAAGGAAGATAAGCAAGCCACCTGCTGTACCTTGCGAGGTGAGGTTTACGAGCTTAGAGCCACCTTTAAGGAAACTTAAAAGCAGACCAAATATACCGATAAGGATTGCCAATGCAAGAGGGTGTGCACCCGCTAGAGCGATGGTGCCGATAAGGGGAATCATTGGACCGTGGTTACCAGCGAGGTTTGCTTTCGGGTTGATAAAACCAGAAGCTAAAACACAGAATAGTAACGCAGGGATTAGCATTTCTACACGAGCAACCTCGATGGCGAACTCTTTACCTAGGTTTACGTGATCCCATGCTGCAGTTAGACCTTCAGCCCAAGACATCATAACCGCTGAGTACATTGCGATAATACCGATAGTACCAGCAAGAGCTGGAACTAAATCTTCTAGCTCGAAGCGGAAGTCACGACCAGGAAGGTTCAAACCGAAGCGGCGTGGCTTCATGATTTGTAGTTCGTGATCTAGGTAATCTGAACGGCTTTCAAATTCAGAAGCTGGACGATGCAGCTCTTTATAGCTCTTGTTTTCGATATCCGAATCAGAGTGCGGTTTATTTACTGCGTCTGACATAGATTCCTCATATTCAAAAATTGTTAATAACTCTTCGATATACAGCCTGATTATTATTTTATGCGGCCGTACTATATAAAACCTGGCTTAGCTTCCTGCAATTGAGTCCTGGTCACCTTAGCTGTAGCACGGTGTTAGTGAGCTTAGCTTAGAGGATTTAAAAGACAAAAAATACACCTATTGAGGCTTTTTATCTTTGAGGCGATTTTAACGTGCTAACCCTTAAGTGTGATTGATTTAGATCACTTTATGAAAGGTTGTGAAAGAAAACTACACAACTGGCAATCTATTGCGGCTCGATCGTCGATTTTAATGAAATATAGTTTCATGTTTTGAGCAAAATTAGCGCCTTACGCAGAAGGGTAATCGGTGTGGTTATTAGATATGAGACGATTAAGTGAGTTGGATCTTGTTTTTATAAAATTGTTAATTAGATATAAGGCAACCCTAACGTGTTGCTGAATAGTTTTATGCGCACAATGAAGTTTATTTGTCTGTTTTAAGCATTTTTACGCACATAAATTGACTGTATATCCTAACTTTCTAGGTTAATAATTTGTTGCAACTTTGGCATGGTAGTGCTAATTTGTATCGCAATGTGGGTGGAACCCAGCAGTCAACCAATCGTTTTCAGGACTCGAATCGGTTGGTCATAATAAAGACAGGGAGCAATAGCGCATGAATGATGTACCAGCGCTGGACATAAAAGAACTGCACAAAACATTTGGACAAAATGAAGTATTAAAGGGCATCTCATTGGAAGCCCACAAAGGGGACGTTATCTCTATTATCGGTTCATCTGGTTCCGGTAAAAGTACCTTTCTTAGATGTATTAACCTTCTAGAAACGCCAACTGCGGGTGAGATTTGGGTAAACGGTGAGTTAATCCAGATGAAAAACAATCGCCAAGGTGAAGCAGTTCCGGCTAATGAAAAACAAGTTCAGCGTATTCGCTCGCGTTTAGCCATGGTGTTCCAAGGTTTCAATCTATGGTCACACATGACCGTACTTGAGAATGTTATTGAAGCGCCTATTCATGTGCTTGGTGTACCAAAAGCGCAAGCCATCGAAAATGCAGAAATGCTGTTGAAGAAAGTGGGTCTATACGAGCGTAAAGACTACTACCCAGGACACCTTTCTGGTGGTCAGCAGCAACGTGCTGCTATTGCACGAGCTTTAGCTGTTGACCCAGAAGTAATGCTGTTTGACGAGCCAACTTCCGCACTCGATCCTGAGTTGGTAGGTGAAGTTCTCGGAGTAATGAGAGATTTGGCAGAAGAAGGTCGCACAATGCTGGTTGTGACACACGAAATGGCGTTTGCTCGTGACGTGTCTAATCACGTTATGTTCTTACATCAAGGACTCGTTGAAGAACAAGGAAACCCTTCTAAACTATTTACTAGCCCGGATTCTGAACGATTACAGCAGTTCATCTCATCAATTTACTAATCGCCGTTTAACGGCAAACACAACAAAAGCACAAATAAAAATCACAATCAGGAGTATGGAAATGAAAAAGTGGTTATTAGCAGCAACATTAGCAGCTACAGCAGTAACAGGTGCGGCTCAAGCAAAGGATTGGAAAACAGTTCGCTTCGGTATTGAAGGTGCTTACCCTCCATTTAGCTGGACAGAGGCTGACGGTTCTCTGAAAGGCTTCGACGTAGACATGGCAAATGCTCTGTGTGAAGAGATGCAAGTGAAATGTAAGATCGTTCCTCAAGACTGGGACGGCATCATTCCTTCGCTATTAGCACGTAAGTACGACGCAATCATCGCGGCTATGTCTATTACTGAAGAGCGTAAGAAGAAAATCGACTTCACTGGCAAATACGCGCTTATTCCAAACAAATTCATCGCTAAGAAAGGCGCTAACCTAGATTTTGACAACCTAGACGGTCAAAAGATTGCGGTTCAACGTGCAACAACGCACGACAAGTACCTAACAGATAACTACGGTGACAAAGTGTCTATCGTACGTTACGGCTCTTTTGATGAAGCTTACCTTGACCTAGCAAACGGCCGTGTAGCTGCTGTACTGGGTGACGCTTCTGCACTTGAAGAAGGCGTGCTTAACAAAGCGGGCGGTGAAGCGTATGAATTCGTTGGTCCATCATTGACTGACCCTAAATGGTTCGGTGAAGGTTTTGGTATCGCAGTACGTAAGCAAGACAAAGACCTAACTAAGAAGCTAGATGCGGCAATCCTATCTCTACGTGAGAAAGGTGTTTATCAAGACATCGCTGCTAAGTACTTCAACTACGACGTTTACGGTCAGTAATCGTTGAGTAATGGCCGTCAGTTTTTGTTCCTAGGAGTATGACTGACGGCCTTTTTAAAGTTTAGGGATTAGGAACAGACCTATGCTGGATTTACAAGGATATGAAGCCTCTATTTTGAAAGGGGCCGTTGTGACCATAGAGGTTGCATTGTTGTCACTGCTGGTGGCGATGATTTTAGGTATGCTTGGTGCACTCGCAAAAATGGCACCCTATCGTTGGGCAAGAGCGATAGCGACACTTTATACCACCGTTATTCGAGGCATTCCGGACTTAGTTCTGATGATGCTGATCTTCTTTGGTGGACAAATTCTTCTCAATAACAGTCTTTACTCAATCAATGAATGGCTCAATGAGTGGTTTGCGTCAAGCAACCCTGAGCATGAGTGGACATCCTATTTACCGGATTACATTGACGTGAGCCCGTTTGTGGCGGGTGTTTTGACCATTGGTTTTATTTTTGGTGCCTACATGGCAGAAACATTCCGCGGCGCTATCATGGCGGTAGACCGTGGTGAAATGGAAGCTGCGAAAGCGTATGGCATGAGCTCATTTTTGGCGTTCCGCCGTATTTTACTACCGCAAATGATTCGTCACGCGTTACCTGGTTTTGGTAACAACTGGCTGGTGTTACTGAAAACTACAGCATTGGTCTCTATCATTGGTCTAGAGGATATGGTTCGTGTCAGTGCATTGGCAGCAGGCTCGACCAAAATGCCATTTACCTTCTACATGGCTGTTGCTTTGATTTTCTTATTCTTTACCAGTGTCTCGACAGGTTTTCTGAAGATGGTAGAGCGCAAATTTAGTATTCATGCGAGGTAAGAAATGGATTTCTCTTTGATTATCGAAAGCTTGCCGATTTACTTGGATGGCTTATGGACCACTGCGTGGTTAGTTGGTGCTGCACTGATCATTGGTTTGGTTGTGGCTATTCCTTTGGGTGTTGCTCGTAATAGTCCGAATTATTTATTCAATGGGCCAAGCTGGGCGTTTATTTACTTCTTCCGTGGAACGCCGCTGTTAGTTCAACTTTATTTAATTTACTACGGTATGGACCAGTTTTTCCCAGTTAAAGATACCTTATGGGAGAATGCGTGGTTCTGTGCGCTAGTGGCATTTGTACTAAATACCTCTGCCTACACAGCAGAGATCATTCGCGGTGCGATTAACGGATTACCAAAAGGTGAAGTGGAAGCCGCAAAAGCGTACGGCATGAGTACTTTTAAAACCTATCGACGTATCATTTTGCCAAGTGCGCTGCGCCGAGCTTTACCTGCTTACAGTAATGAAGTGATCTTTATGCTGCACGGTAGTGCGGTTGCCGGCATCGTTACAATCGTCGATCTGACAGGTGCAGCTCGCTTAGTTAACTCACGTTACTATGCTCCATTTGAGTCATTCCTAACTGCTGGTCTATTCTATATGGCTCTGACGTTCATCATTCTTGGCTGCTTCAAGTTTGCCGAGAAACGATTCTTAGCCTATTTAAGGCCACTAAGCTAACTTTAAACGGCACCGAAAGGTGCCGTTTTTATTTCTATTGTGATAGCTCGGTTCAAAAATATTGTTGTCCAGAAAATTCTGACTATATTCCTGATTCCATTAGCGATTAGACTCCTGAAAATTTTTTTGAGCTACTTAATATGAGTCGTATTAGCTGGAAAATCGCGTTTAGTTTGTCATCAATTTTGTTGCTCTCTGCCTGTGGTGGTGGAGACGGAGAAAGTAATGCACAAGGTAATACTAACAGCGGGGGAATCGAATCCGGAGGGAGTTCCGGAGGTGGCGATGGTAATGATACTAATGGCGGCAGTGGGGATGGTGGCGTTATTGTTAAGCCGTTAACCAATGTTGAACGCGCTCTTTTATCTGGTGACGCACTGTTAGTTGAAGATGCAAATGAGTATGCCCAGCATAGCCAAAAGTTAATACAAAGCTACCAAAGCCAATTTAATCGCATTAAACGTAGTATCAACGCAGATACGAGCTCACTTTATTGGGATCCAAGCCATGACGCAGCGATTATCTCACCGAGTTATGGTTTTAATGACACGATATTAAAAACCAACAAAGCGATGCTGAGTGGCTATGAAGATCAGCAACTGACATTGGGGATTGCTGGTGAGTATGGCGAGTCGGGGCGCTATGCCATTCTTGGGAGTAATCCATTTAGAACCGCATCTCGCTCACCTGCTTCACTGAATAGTGACATGGAACAGTGGCTGGAAAACCTCTTTGTTTGGCTAAATGGGCGTGGAGTTGGTGAGTCTACCCATATTGCAATGGCTCATCTAGACCAATCTTATTACTTCCCAGATGAGTCAGCGACCAGAGAGTGGTTCGATAAACGGTTTAATGAAGCCGTGTCTTATAACCAAGCAGGCAGTTGTGACGGCGCTTTGCTCATGACATGCGTAGAATCAGTTCCAAGTGTGCTAGTTATTTCTCAACATCTAGCCGATGAACAAGATTTACCTGTAATCGAAGCGGCATTGCGAAGAGCGCTTCAGTTAGAGATCCCGATTTTTTACTTGCACTTGAATGGTGATATGACGGAGTTGGGGCGTTTGATTTTTGAGCTGCTGAATATCAATTACGTCGGCGATAACTATTGGAGAAAGCTGGGTGTGTCTAATTGGCAGCCAAACCAATTGATCGACTATGTCCCAGAGGAAGTTCTCCTGCAGCAGGCGCTTTTAGAAAGCTTGGCTAACGACACGTTCAACATAGACCTCTCTGCTTGTGATGATAAATCCTGCCCTAGTGAAGCGAATATGGAGGAATTTTATCAGCCAGCGAATAGTATACGTAACCACCTAAAGTCGCTAGATGAGCAGGGTGTGGAGTTGTTCATCACCGATCAGTATGAGTATGAAAAGCTATTGGTTTTAACCGCCGACTACTATCGAAGTAAAGTGGCGTTCCCGATGGATAAGCTCAGCACGGATAGGGTGGAGTTTCTGAGATCATATTTTGCTGACTATGCACAGTATAATCGCCGTTTGCTTAACCATGCCCAGCCAGACATGGGTAACTTTAGCCGCAGTCATTTTGATGAACGCGTGCAACGAAATTCAAAAACAGTGACGCTAGAGTCAAAACGCAACTTTCGGAGCGCTGGTGTATACGCGTTGCCAGGTGAGACCTTTGCGGTTACTCGTTTGGACAGTGAGCCGGTAACAACCAAAATAGTGGTCAACACTTTACGCAGTGGCGCAACTCATGAGTTCTCAACCAATGCTTATAATCGACCTAAGTTTGTCACGTCTTACGCTTATGAAGTAAAGCCAGGAGAAACCATCCACTTAACGTCTGCTTATGGAGGGCCAATTCAGGTTCATTTCAATACCAATAATTTGGAGGTGATGCTGAAGTTTGACGGTATAGCGCAGCATCCTATCTGGCGCAGCCGTGCTGACAACCAAACCTTCGTTGAGCAGCTAAACGCGAATCTGTTCCATTGGGCTGAGTTGGTTACGCCGGGCTTTGAGGTGCACTCCAAGTCAGAAAAAATGATTGAGTCTCTTTCTGCTTCTGAGTGGGCGTATCCAGAAGATATGGCTTTGGCGACGGAAAGGTACGTGCACAACTTGCCACATGCTTTAGCAGGGTTTCAAGGGTCTGGAATCGACAGAATTGATGATATTCACACCTACGCTGGCAATAAAGGTTGGCAAGTTGAAACCATTGATGTGGTGAAACATATGAATGCAGATCAAGCAAACTGTGGATACGGCTGTTCAGGAAATCCCTACGACGCCTATTGGGCGTTTCATCCGCTTGGGCATGGTGACTTACATGAGCTAGGTCATGGGCTTGAAAAGAGTCGTTTTCGATTTGCTGGCTGGGAAGGTCACTCGACGACTAACTATTACTCTTATTACAGTAAGTCACAATACTATGCTGAAACTGGCAAAGTATCGGCTTGCCAGAGTTTGGATTTTAAGAGCCAATATGAGTTGCTGCAAACCAGTCGTCAGCAAGCTGATCCTAACGCGTATATGGCAGCGCAAAATCAAACAAGTTGGAGTTGGGGAGCGCGTGTCTTTATCCAAATAATGATGCAAGCACAAAGCCAAGCTGTGATTAGTAATGGTTGGCATTTACTTGGAAGGTTGCACATTCTGGAGCGAGAGTTTAATCGTGTAAGGAAGAGTGAGGAACTGTGGTTAGCCAACCGAGAGAATATCGGATTTTCAAGTTACAGCCGCGATGAAGCGAATGCTATCAGCAACAACGACTGGTTGTTGATTGCATTCAGCACTGTCGCTGAGCGCGACATGCGTGAGTATCTTGATATGTGGGGCTTTAGCTTTTCAGATAAGGCTAAGTCTGAGGTTAGCGCAAAAAGCCTCTCGGCGATGCCACTTAGCTATTTTGCCTCAAGTAACACTGGATATTGCTTGGATGAGTTCGCTCTTCGGGAAATCCCAGTAGATGGCATGACGATTTGGCCTTTATAGCGAAAAACAAAAAGAGGAGGCATTGCCTCCTCTTGATTTATCTATGGGTTGATTAGCTCAAAATAATCAACACGGTACCTGCAAGGGTCATTAATATGTTAGCTATCGCGTAAGTACCCGCATAACCCAATGCTGGAATTGTCGATTTTGCGTAGTCGTTAACGATGTCCATAGCAGGAGCACAAGTGCGCGCACCAATGATGGCACCAAACAGTAAAGCTCGGTTCATTTTGAGTATGTAAGCGCCAACCAAGTACGCCAACACGACAGGAACAACACTGACCAAAAACGCTAGGCCAATAACTTGCGGGCCCACTTGTGACAGGTGCTCAAACATCTTACCGCCGGCACTTAAACCGATCCCGACCATAAAGAACATCAGACCAAGATCTTTGACCATGTTTAGTGCGCCTTGAGGTACATAACCAAACGTAGGGTGGTTTGCTCTTAAGAAGCCCAGTGTAATACCTGATAGCAGAAGACCTACCGCATTACCCAGTCCGAAAGAAACTTGGCCGAATGTCATGGTGATCAAACCAAACATAATGCCTAAGATGAAGAAGCTACAAAAAGCGAGCAGATCTGCCATCTGGCTATGGATCGAGATGAAACCGATTTTTTCAGCAAGGCCGTGAACGCGACTTTTCTCACCACTGACCTGGAGGACGTCACCTTTAGCAAGAACGATATCAAGGTCCATCGGCATTTCGATTTGTGCTCTGACAACTCGGTTGAGGAAACAGCCGTACTCAGATAAGTTTAAATCTGATAGGCGTTTACCGGCGATAGAGTCACTTTTTACCACGATCTCTTCTTCAACAATGCGAAGGTCGAGTAGGTTGCGATCGAAGACTTCTTTACCGTTACGGAAACTTGGATCCAATCGAGCGTGGCTATCAGGGAAACCAACCAGTGCAATCTCATCACCTTGCTGCAAAATTGCGTCACCGTCTGGGTGCGCTAAGATGCCGTTACGACGAATACGCTCGATGTAACAGCCTGTTTGACGATAGATGCCTAACTCACGTAGGTTCTTGCCATCGATCCAGTCGATAAGCTCTTGGCCGACTCGGTAAGCACGGATAATCGGCAAATAGACCTTACGTTGACCTGAGCTACCTAAGCCGCGTTCTTGAGCGATTTGCTGGGCAGAGTCAGATAGGTTTTGCTTTTGCAGCTTCGGCAGTAACTTAGCAAACATGATCATGCTAATCAGACCCACCAAGTAAGCCATCGCATAACCCACTGATAGGTTTTCAATGACTTGAGCAAAATCCATATTTCTTGGCGTGGTCGCTAGGCCTGAGTTAAGAGCATCTTGCGCACCCACCAGTACAGGAGTCGAGGTGAGAGCACCCGCCATCATACCGGCGGAAAGACCGAAATCGAGACCAAAGTGGTGGCTAGCAAAATAAGTGATACATAGGGCAGTTGTAAGCACGACCATACTCAAAATGAAGTAGTGCTTGCCGTCCCTGAAGAAGATACCAAAGAAGTTTGGACCTGCTTCGATGCCAACGCAGTAAATAAACAGCATAAAGCCAATCGTTAAAGCATCAGCATTGAAGGTGAAACCAAGGTGACCCATAACTAGCGAGGTAATTAACACGCCAATTGAGTTACCGAGTTGTAAGTTGCCAAAGCGAACTTTTCCGATACCAAGGCCGATAGCCAAGACAACGAAGATCAATAGGATGGGGTTTTGTTCTAACAGGAGTACGACGTCTATGTTCACGGGCAATACTTGTTTGTGCCGAGGGAATTGGTTAAGTGTGCAAATTGTATCTGATTATTGCAAAAAGATAAGTGAAATATTTTATAATTGACTATTAGTTTACTTAGTCAGTTCAATTCACACGAATGTAATGAATTA
Source organism: Vibrio sp. 2433-A1 (assembly GCF_056726085.1). Classification (NCBI taxonomy): domain Bacteria; kingdom Pseudomonadati; phylum Pseudomonadota; class Gammaproteobacteria; order Vibrionales; family Vibrionaceae; genus Vibrio; species Vibrio sp. 2433-A1. The sequence goes on along the minus strand of NZ_JBRESC010000001.1, from coordinate 26,908 downwards.
GCTGTGTTGCGGATATAAAAAAAGCCGCTAAAAGCGGCTTTTTTCGAAAAATCGATTACTCAGCGAATAGGCCTAGGTGCTCTTTCGCGTATGCTTCGAAATCATCACAGCCGCCGATGTGCTCTTGATCAACGAAGATTTGAGGAACTGTTTCAACAGGCTTACCTACGGTCTTTTCTAGGTCAGCTTTAGAGATACCTTCTGCGTGGATATCTACGTAGCGGTAGTTGAAATCATCGCGTTGTGCTTTAAGCGTTTCAGCGTGCTCTTTTGCACGAACACAGAAAGGACAAGCTGGGCGACCAAAGATAACAACGAACATATTTCTTTCTCCTTTAATTTGATAACTGCAACTATGCACGAATCACTGTCGGAAATAAAGTGGCATTTGCCTGTTGTTTCAATAGGTGAAATCTATCGAACAAATTTTAAGCCCTAGAATGCTTTTTTCTGGATTTTGACGTGCGTTAGCTCGATAAAGCATACAATAATAGAGGTTATTTCTCACAAGTTGCCGTGCATCAAGTTAATTTTGATTGTGAGAGTGCAAGCTAAATCTACGGCTTAGAAAAGGGGTGAATGACATGTTTCAATTTATGACCTCCACACGCATTATCTTCGGAGAGGGCGCTTTGAATTCTTCATTGTCAGTCATAAATCAGTACGGTTATAGCGTTCTTCTCGTGACAGGCAAAAGTTTAGAGAGAGCCACGCCAATTATACGCTACTTGAAATCCCAAGGAATGCGCTACCAGCATGTTTCCATTCATGGGGAGCCAAACATCACCATGATTGAAGAGACGGCATTAGCGGGTCGAAAATTTAAGCCAGATATGGTGGTTGCTATCGGCGGCGGGAGTGTGCTTGATATGGGTAAAGCATTAGCGGCAGTGATTCCCAATCAAGGAGATGTGTATGATTACGTTGAGGTAGTCGGACGAAATGTACCACTGAAATCAAAGCCGCTACCCTATATCGCTATCCCTACCACAGCGAGCACTGGCTCCGAGGTGACCAAAAACGCTGTGTTACGTTCTGGGCAAGACCGGGTCAAGGTGAGTCTGCGTAGCCCTGATATGCTGGCTGATGTTGCCATTGTCGATCCAACCTTAACCTACGGTACCGATCGGTATTTGTCTGGACGCGGTGCAATGGATGCATTTACCCACTTAATGGAAGCCTATGTATGTGGAGAGCCAAATCCGCTCACCGATATGATTTGCGAAGAGGGACTTCGTCGTTTGGCGCAATCTATGATTGCTAGCTGTTTGCAAGATGACCGCCAAGCGCGCTCAGATATTTCCTTTGCTGCGATGTTAGGAGGAATGGCCATATCTAATGCTAAGTTGGGTGCGGCTCACGGCCTTGCTTCAGCGCTCGGAGGCAAGCTCGATGCTCCTCATAGCGTCATTACCGCTCGTCTAGCCCCTTACGTGATGTCAGAGAATATCAAGGCCGCCAATGCAGCAGGGCGTATCGACGTTCTTAGTCGCTATACCAAGCTCGCACAAATACTAACCGGACGAGTCAATGCTCACCGAAATGATGCAATATTGTGGGTAAATATGATGCTAGAAAAACTCAACATTCCCACCTTAGATACTTTCGGTGTTTGCACAACATCGTTTGAAATGGTCGCAGATGATGCGTTAAAGACGGTGGCAATCAAAGGTAATCCTCTACCACTTACAAAAGAGCGTTTGCGCTATATTCTTGAACATGTGTGTCAGTGTGGTGGCGCGTGTGAAGAAGAGCCTACAATCGCTTCCTCTAAGGCAGCAGGGATATTGAAAATTAGCGTGACTGAAGATGAAAGTCGTTATTCGAAAAGCTAACAATATTATTCGATAGAAATGAAAAAGCGGAGCATGATGCTCCGCTTTATTAGAATTGTGACAGCTTGTCGTAACGCGAGTCTTTTAAGACATCTTTAACGCGCTTGAGGTTTTCTCTAAAACCAGAACCGCGACGTAGTGTAAAGCCGGTTGCAAGAACGTCAATGACGGTCATCTGCACAACTCGACTTGCCATCGGCATGTAAACATCTGTGTCTTCTGGCACATCAAGCGAAATAGACAGAGAGCTCGCTTTATCAAGCGGAGAGTCTTTTGCTGTGATAGCAATTACAGTAGCGCCGTTCTCACGGGCAAGGTTTGCAATCTCAACCTGACTCTTAGTACGTCCAGTATGTGAAATCAATACGATCACATCGTTGTCAGTACAATTAATGCAGCTCATACGTTGCATCACAATGTCTTCGAAACAAGTGATTGGAATGTTAAAGCGAATAAACTTGTTCTGTGCATCTTTTGCAACGGCAGATGATGCACCTAAACCAAAGAATGAAATGCGTTTCGCCTGAGTCAGTAGATCGACCGCTCGGTTAACTTGCATTGCATCTAAGCTGTTCTTCGCCACATCCAAGCAAGCCATCGTAGATTCGAAAATCTTATGTGTGTATGCATCTGGGCCATCATCTTCTTCGACATTGCGGTTCACATAAGGTGTACCGTTAGCAAGGCTTTGAGCTAAATGAAGTTTAAAGTCTGGGAAACCTTTGGTATCCAAACGACGGCAAAAACGGTTAACAGTTGGCTCACTCACATCAGCCATTTTAGCCAGTGTAGCAATACTAGAATGGATAGCAGTTTGAGGCGATGCCATAATAACTTCAGCAACTTTGCGCTCTGACTTACTAAAATTTTCTAGGTTCTTTTGAATTTTTTCTAATGTGTTCATAGTGTTCACGAGGGTATAGAGAACAACTCACTGGATATACTCGAAATTAGTGATAGGAAACAAACTGTTCCCTAAAAGAGTAAATGCAATCCAGCGCCATGGAGCCAGTATAAACCTAAGCAAAAGGTTTGCGGCAACTTTTCTACTAGGGAATTGGCCAATATATGACAAGCCTCAAACTAAATTTTGGTTAAACTACAGAATTCGATAGTCAATCGCTAAAAATTTAAACGTTGAGGCCAGCATTGATAGAGAAATTACACTTTTCTAGAAAGAAAATTTCAGTTTTAGCTCAGTGAGTGATTGATGATATCAACCAATCGTTCAATTTTCGCCATAAGCTTGGGGGCTTGCTGAGCAATTTCTCGTTGCTCTTTGAGAACGGACCCCAAAATGTCACAACCCGTTAGTGGGTTAGCTAGAACAACTCGAAATACGATGGTATTTAATCGTCCCCAGCGCTCTGGGTTTAAGCGGGTGCGTGAGACAAAAGATTTACCTGTTTCACGCTGACGTTTTTGAATGAACTTAGTCAATTCATTGAGAAGATCATTGAGTTCTTGTCTCTGCTTACCTGACGAGCGTTCGAGTGCTGCTTGAATGTGACTTGGTACATAGCGGTAGGTGAGTAGGCAAAGCTCTGGCTCAGAAACCAGCTCGAAATCATCTTGTTGTTCGATGTGGCCTGCGAAGAACTTCGCTTTTTCAATGCTTTGGTCTATCAGCAGTTCATAGCCCGGGCGGCTGATAATATGCATTGCCGCATAAACCAACATAGCCATTCCGGAGCGTGAGCCTTCAAGCGTATGGCTACCTAAGTCCTTTGAACCTTTGCGTAAAATATATTGAGCGTGGTGTTCAATAGATTTCATCGCCTCAGGATTTTTAAACAGCACCATCCCAGCGCCCATAGGGATATACAATTGTTTATGGGCATCTATAGTGACGGAATCTGCCAGTTCAATACCATCGAGAAGGTGGCGGTAGTTGTTCGACATCAGTGTCGCGCCGCCCCATGCGGCATCAACATGGAAATGGCAATCTTGTTGTTGGCAGATCTGCGCAATAGACTTAAGCGGGTCAATGCTACCGGTCTCTGTTGTACCAGCAACACCAATCACAGCGAACGGCTTAATGTTTCTTGCTTTTAGCTTGACGATTTTTTCATGCAGAGCATCAGGGCAAATTCGATTGTTATTGTCTGTTTTGACCGCGACAAGGCCTTCTTGGCCAATACCTAATACATCGGCTGCTTTTTTTAGCGAATAGTGGCCGCGTTCAGAGACAAGTACCGCAAGACCTTCATAACCATAATGTTTCATGGCTTTAAACAGGCCTTCTTTTTCGACGCCTTTGAAGTCTCCTTGAGCTCGTAAAGCATTGTTACGAGCTACCCAGAGTGCAGTAATGTTAGCGATTGTACCACCTGAGCAGAATGCCCCTAATGAGTGGTTAGCACTGTGCATCCATTGACTATAAAACTTGTCGTCTTGACCGTAAATCAGTCGATGCAGCATGCCAAGAACTTGGCGCTCTAAAGGAGTGAAGGCTTTGGAAGTCTCGATTTTAACCAAATTTTGGTTAAGCGCGATCATAATCTTAGACAGCGGCATTAAGAAATAGGGTAGTGCCGATGTCATGTGACCAATAAAGCTTGGTGCAGAGGTGTGAACCGAATGCGAGACTAAAGAATCTAGCAAATGCTGAGTATGCTCTGAAACAAATTCGGGTTTCTCAGGAATTGAAGCATTAGAAAAGTCTTTCTCGATCTCTCGCAGTGGTTTTTCTTCTGCGACGATGTGCTCGCGCAGAAACTTGTTCAAGTTGCGCGATAGCTTTTCTTCAATTCTTGTTAGCGTTGAGTCTGGCCCTTCAGGTACTGTGAAAATTCGGAGTAAACTCTCGAAGCTCACATCAGCCGTTTTATGTTCCGATACCATACAGCTTACATTGCTCTAATCTTTTTTATTGCAGCGCGACAATCTAAACGAAAACGGGAGCAAAGTCCCGTCTTAATTAACGAATCTTAGATTTTGTAATGCACCCGTCGCAGAATTCTGTTAAAGCCCCTTCGAATGCTGGGGCTACTCACATTTAATCGATTCTAGCTGCTTAATTGAAGAATTGTAACGCTGAAGGGCGGTATCAATTTTGGTTGGGTGGCTTAGTAAATCAGCAAAAGCAGAGCGGAGCTCGTAGTTTTTCTCATGTGGTTTTGCTTGGCGGTCACCAAAGGTCACTTTTGCTAGTTGACCCAGTTCATCGCTGCGAGAGGCTAGTACCTTAATATCTTTCTGTTCCAGTTGTAGCCATGCTTCGACTGGTTGCGCCGTCGCAACTTTGGTTTGATCTTCAGTTAAGTAATAGTGAACCGCAGCACGATTTAGCTCGAAGTGATGTTTTCGGCCTTCTAAGAACCAATCACTTACTTCTTTTAGCTCTGGGTATTGCTCAGAGGTCAAACTTGCTAAATCTTCATACCAGTGGAGTGAAGCGTCGATATACGCGTCATATTTTTTTGCTAGACACGAATTATCTGCCGCAGCGGCGAATGTAGAGGTAGTGCCTAGCAGCAATGCAACGAGTATGCGTTTCATAATGATTCCTTTTGAAGTTAATCTTATTATTTTTCCGTTTAGATAACTCTAAACAACTTAGGCTAATAAATAAGGGCCAATAATAGAAAAATTACTGATTGATTCCTGCGATCTAGCCTGCAAGTGAGACAAAGAACAGCATCATTACTGGGACAAGTAGGCTGAGTATGAATCCACTAACAATAGCAATCGGTACACATCTCACCCCTCCGGTTGTTTGAATGACTGGTAGGGTGAAGTCCATTGCGGTTGCGCCAGCATAACCAATCGAAGTACATGGCTTAGTGCGGATGAACAGTGGAATCAGAATTAGAGCGACCAGTTCGCGTAGCAACTCAATCATAAATGACGCACCGCCGTAGATTGGGCCAAATGCATCGCCCATCAAAATGCCCGCTAATGAGTACCAACCGAAACCCGAAGCCATGGCTAAACCATGGTAGATATCGATATCAAGGATCAGAGCGGAGATAAGACCGCCAAACATTGAACTAACAATAATGACTAACGCAATGATCATGCCGTGCTTATTGAGTAGGATTTGTCGCAAGGTAAGCCCGCTGTTGCGAAGTTGAATACCAATAAAAAATAGTAGCAGAAATAGGATCCATTCACTCGCCCTATCAACCCAACTGAGGTCGAAAGGCAGTGCTAATCCAACAACCAATCCGCTACCAACAACTAAAATGAGTTTGGCGGATTCCATCGCCATCGAAGAAAGCGGCAACTTCTTGTTGCTTGCACCGGTTTTAATCGGCATCAACTTATCGAGAAATGGCAGCACTGCCAAATTCGCTAGGCTTAGGCAAATGAAGAAAACGGCAGTGGTCTTTAGAATCAGCTGCAAGTTTTGGCCAAGGTTATCCAATCCGGCCAAACTGAGGCCCATTAACGACAAAATAACGTAGATAAGGTTAGAGGTCGTGACGTTTATCGCGTCGAGAGTTGATTCTTTGGATATAGAAATTAGATACCCCACCACCAATGGGGCAAAGATAAATATCATCCCTGAAAACATGGTACATCCTGTCTAGTGGTTATAAGCCACTTGCACTAATAAGTTCATCAATCTGTGTGTTGAACTCACTATCACTTAAATTACTGAGTTTGTACAGTATATCCGCGCCAGTGACATCTATTTCGACAGCATGTTCATCTATCGCTTCATCTTTACGGCGGAACATCAAAATGTGATTAGCAATACGTGCGATATCTAAATAAGTGATCAGGTATTCTGATGGTTGAAGGGTTTGGTTATAGGCTACTTCTAGGAAGTCGCTATCAAACCCCCAACTATCAAGGACAAGTTTACTCGCTTTCGAGCATTGTCTATCGAAGATTTGAAATGCGATATCTTCATCAAGGTAGTTACCTTGTTCAAGATAGTTATGGTACTCGTTAACGATACAAAACAAGCCAATATCAGCGAGAAGACCACATAGGAGTGCTTTATCGGTTTCAATATGGCGATATTGTGCTTGTTGACTCTCTTTGAAGCCACGCGCGACTAATACCATGGTTGCGGCAAGCTCACGTGAGGTGGACGCACTCTTTATTAGAATTTTATTGCACGACTGACTGAGATTGATGGAATGCTTGAGCTGTTCGATTGCTTGGGCTGTGACGATGTCGCGAACGCGCAAAATACCTAGTCTAGAAACCGCAGTTACGAGATCGGTACAAGTAATGTTACGGCGATTAAAAATAACAGAGTTTGCAACGCGGATAACAATTGCGGCGAGGCCAGGATCTTCAAGGAGTAAGTCAGCAACGTCAGAAATCGTCGTCGATTCTTGAGTACATTGCTGCTGAATCTTTAGAACAACGTCAGGGATAGGAGGAAGAGATATTTTTCTAGAGCTAATTGAGTGCTCAATCAGACTAAAAAACTCAGATTCGATGCCTTTAAGCAATAGTTCGCCATTTTCTGGCAACCAATAAAAAGATAGGTGATTCATATAAACTTTAGAATTATGCCACTGTTTACAGTGTAACGTTTCTAGGTGCATATTAGCAAATGATTGATCATTGTTATTGATATTTTTCGTAGCATTTTATTGGTGAATTGCTAATGCCTTTTATAAATGCCAAAAGTATTAAGGTGTGATTTACTTCCCAATAAACCAATAATTATCTCTGGTTGATGTGATTCATGCACAGACTTATTTCGTTTCGTTAACTATCATTTATCTTACTTGTTATCGCTTAAGTTAAACAATAAAAAACAATGTAACTTAAGTGAGTTTTAATTTTTTCGCTTATAACTGCTGCTATCTGGTGATCATAACTAATCGGGGTTTTAGATTAAGGATCAATGGATATGACAGAGCAACAATTTATTCAGTACGTGACAAAATTCGGTGATTTCCAAAAGCGTTCGATGTTTGGTGGTACTGGTTTGTTTAGAGAAGAAGCAATGTTCGCACTTTTAAGTGCAGACAAAATATTTATTCGTGGTGGTGAGAAGCTCGATCAGCAGCTAAATCAGCTTGGCTGTGAGAAATACCGTCACGTTAAGAAGCAGACGACAGCGACGGTAAACTACTACGATATCACCGAGCTGTTCACGACAAAGCATGAAGACTTAGCTGAACTGGTTGAGCAGTCTATCGCTTTTTCAGTCTCTCAACGTGAGTTCAAGCGCTCTTCAGCAAACCGACGCTTACGTGATTTACCAAATATGCAACTAACACTAGAGCGTATGGTGAAAAAAGCGGGTGTAGAAGATGTAGAAACTTTCCTTGAACTTGGTGCCCCAGCGGTATTTTCGCGAGTTAAACAGGCATACGGCAGTGATGTCGACGTGAAGTTATTATGGAAGTTTGCCGGAGCGATAGAAGGCATTCACTGGAAACTGATTCAAGAACCGCGCAAGCGTCAATTATTGGCGAATTGCCACTAATCAAGTCAACAAAAATGCTCAGATGCAAAAGGATTTGCATTAAAAAAGCCGAGGTATAAACCTCGGCTTTTTGGTGCCAGTAACGCTTAGAATTTAAAGCGTGTAGTGAGCATCAACTGATCACCGTAGTAGTCGTTGATACGCAGTTCACCACCTATAGAGAATAGTTCTGTAGAGTGGAATCGTACGTATGCTGAAGCAATCCAATCATCATTGTCATCGATTGATACGTAACCACCATTACCACCAACTTCAAGTTGTGGACCTAACCACTGACGAACACCTAGGTTCAGTTCCATACCAGTGTCAGTACCTTTTGCCGCGCCGTCATCAACTAAGCGGAAAAGCATTTCACCAGTAAGATCTGCCCAGTTGTTGATTGGGGCGTGGAAACCGAAACCTGCAGCTGCATCGAAATCGCCTTCGAACTCAGAGTCGATACGGCCGATTAGGTGCGCATTTGGGTGTATGGACTTGCTCATTGCGGCACCAAAAGTAACCGGGCTTGCGCCGATACGAGCTTCTAGGTAGTCATAACTAAAGTTGCTCATTACCGCTGGGCTGTTTGGGTCGGTTTGAGCAAATGATTGACCAGATGCTAGCACAAGTGCTGCAGCTAAGATTGTTTTACGCATATTGACGATAAACCTATATCTTGTGAATTTCCTTGGTCTTTAGCGACGGGCGCCATGACGTTTAATACGACATGATAATGCATCATAGCGACTGCCACTATAGAAATGTCATTGTTTTGTCGTTATTTATATAAGAAAGCAATACACGTGCCAAGCTTTGTTCGATTATTCACCGTAGTTGATTCTATTTTGTGCGACGGCCTCGAATATTTTCTCAGTATCCAGTGCTGCCGCCCAAGGGATCAGGTCTTGCTCGTTGTCGATGATGTAAGTGGTCAGCTGCTGTTTCACAGCCTGGCGTAGCTCATCTCCACGCCAAGGTTTAGCGATGTAAAAGTCGAGGCTGGAATGATTGACGGCCTCAACCGTATCTTCTAAGCCCGCTTGCCCAGTTAATAACAGTTTTCGAGTGGCGGCCGTATCGGGATGCTCATTCAACTCAATTAAGAATTGGATCCCAGTTTGGTCGGGCATGATGTGATCACAAACAATAAGCGCCAGTTTTATGTCTCGCTGGTTACATTCATCGATTAATTGCTTTGCTTCTTGAACGGATTCTGCCGCTTCCAATAAAAAGTATTCTTCAAAACGATCCAAGTCTTGAATGACGCTGTCTAATACTTCGCGTTCGTCATCAACACATAAAATGAGGTATTTGTTCATTCATGGCTCCTTGCTGTTAACTGAGTTTGGCTAACCGGTAGCCAAACTGACATTTGAGTAAACTTGTTTCGACATGACTCGACTATTATTTTTCCGCCATGTTGATGGATGATTTGTTGGCACACAGAGAGACCAATACCTAGGCCAAAATTGCCTTCTTTCTTAGTGGTAAAGTTTAAAGAGAAAATATTCTCTATGATTTCTTCGGGGATACCGCAGCCGTTATCAGTAAATGAAATCACCGCCCATTGTTGAGTGTCTTGCTGGGTAAGTTCGGTACGTATTGTGAGTATTCCCTTGTCAGGAAAGGCATCAATCGCGTTCGAAATCAGGTTGGTCCATACTTGTTGTAACGCGATAGGCAAACAAGGCAGTTGCGGTAGTTCGTTATAGTCTCTCTCAACGGTGTGGAACTTGAGTTTGTTTTCAAAAATCACCAAGGTGTCTTCGATACCTTCATGAATATCGACAACGTGAAAACGCTCATCATTCGGTCGGGCATAACCTTTTAAGCTCTTGACCATATCGGCGATTCGCCCCGCACACACGCCAATTGATCTCAGCGTGCTTCCTGCGAGGTAATATTCTTCTAGTCGTTCTAAGCGTTCCAAAGTGGCATCTGGAGATTGTTTGGTTTCATCATACCAACGGTCTTGTTGTTCAAGTCCAAGTTTTACGAGCTTTTTGGCAACGCGCCTATTATCGATCTTCTGATTCACTTGATTTGCTAAGTGTCGCTCGGCGGCGGTTGATTTTGGTCTTTGAGTTAATCCAAGCTGAAGGACAGCAATGCCATCGTCCCCGACTTGATCAATCGAGCGTGTGTCAATCAAGGTTTGAATCTTATTGGTTAGAGTTTCAGTTCCCCGCAAGATCGCCGCAATCGGGTTATTTAGCTCATGCGCCACACCAGAGACGAGTTGGCCGAGCATTGCCATCTTCTCTCGCTCAATAAGTTGTTGGTGGGCATCTTCCAAAGACTCAAGAGTTTTTTGCAGTTCTAACTTGGTATTAATACTGCGTTGCAGGCGGCGGTTAAAATGACGCAAGAGTAGGTTAGTAAACAGAGGCAATAGCGAGGTGTCTGAATGCATCACCTTCGCGAATACTTTACGGTCGAGCTTAATGACCTCGGTTTCGGCGAGCGTAACTGCGGTAGAAAAGGAGGGCTCCCCTGTAACAAACGACATCCCCCCAACAATATTACCTTGCGAATGCCGAACTACTTCTCTTTGAACATCTATTTCATCTTTCTTATAAAGCGCGACTGTCCCTTTAGTGATGAACCACAAAAACTGGTTTTCCTCTCCTTCTGTGGTCAGAAGATGATCTGAAGAATAGGTGCGCTTCGCACGAGTTTCGTCTTCTTTAGCGAAGAAATCTAATAGAGCGGTAGTGACTTGTTCCACCAACTGTTGATCAGAAAGACTGTGGTGGTCAGTGATAAACCCTTCACGATAGTGACGCATTTTTTGGTCAATATGAGTACGAAGCAATCGGTATTGGTCGAGAATTTGACTATAAGAAAGCAAGTTTTCTTTGTCGTTTTCAATGATGAAAGTGGTCAGTTCTTTCTGCGCCGTTTTGTGAACCAAGTTATCTTGTAGAGGCTTGGTCAAACAGTGGTCGAGTCTACCGTCGTTAACCGCGGATAAAATCGCTTGGATGTCTTGGCCACAACTGATGAGAATCTTTCTAGCGGTCTTAGTGTGTTGGTTTTTATCGAGTTGAATTAAGAAGTCAGCGCCGTTGAATGATTCATGATGACTGGCGATGACCAAAGCGACAGTCTGTTTTCGTTCGGTGCAAAAGGTAAGCGCGGCGTTTGCTTCCTCGATACTTTCGGCACTATGTAAGTCGAACTTGGCGGCGAAAGGACTAAGTTCTCGACGTAGTTGTTCAATACTGATCGGGTTACTGTCTAAACAGAGTACGGAAAATTGATTCACAAGTAGGCTACACTTTAAACACAGACACTAGTTACAGTAACAACTATTTAAGATAGGGACTGGGAGCTAGATATGAGATTTTTGATTGTTTTTGCTTGAAAGCCAATACACTGATTTATCTCAATGTTTTTTCGTGTAGACTGAAACAAATCTTAATATAAGAAACGAATACCATGGAACTAAAAAAACTCGGTGCCATTGGCGGTGCCATTGCACTTGCATTGTGTTGGCCTCTTGCGGTTGGTCAAATTGGTCAGTCTGTGATTCAAGACGGTATTGCGAACCTTTCTTCGGACTCAGTTAAAGCTGAAATTGTCGACTATGATCGCGGCTATCTCTCTTCGACAGTCACTACGCGTTATACGGTGTTAGACCCAGTGTTAGCAGAGCAGTTAGCAGTTGACGGTTTACCATCTGAGATTGTGGTAAAGAGTGATATCAGCCATGGCCTATTTAGCTTAAGTGCTGAATCTGTTTTGCAAGACATGCCCGAGTTTCCTTTGACGCTGAATACCACGACTCAGCTCAACGGTAACACAGACTTTGACCTACAGCTAAGTGCTTGGAATCAAGTCAGCGAAGGCGTGGATGGTGCAATTGTGTCTGTGACGCCATCAACACTCAAAGGCCATGTAAGTGTGTTAGGTGATATTACCTATGACTTAGACGTACCTTCGGTTGAGATTGATTTCAACTCGGGCGAAAAAGTCTTGATGTCTGGTCTGAGCGGTCAAGGTACTGGTAAGAAAATGAATAGCTTTTGGCTGGGTGAACAGACTCTTAAAGTCACGGAAGCGTCAGTGGTGAATGCTGACCAAACCCCACTATTTAGTATGCACGACAGTCAGTACATATTCCGTAGCTCATTTGATGAAATGGCTAAGACAGTCAGCAGTCAGCATAAAGTTGATCTAAATGATCTCTTAACGGCTGATGGAGCGGTTGACAGTGTTTCTATTGACCTTGCGTTCGGTGATTTAGACAGCGAATCGTTCGGGAAGCTGATTAATTTGTATCAAAACAACCCAATGCTTACCAGTGCTGATATTGAAACGGCCATTCCATATGTAGAAAACTTATTCTCGAAAGGTTTCTACCTAGCGATGAATAAAATGGCGGTGAAGTTAAGTGAAGACAGCGAGTTTGAGTCTAAATGGAAAATTACGGTCCCGAAAGGTACAAGCAATGTTACCCAAAACCCTGCAATGATATTGCCAGCATTAACAGGTGACTTAAATACCTTTTTCTCTAGTGGATTGGTAACAGAATACCCATTTATCAAACAAGGCATTGATGAAGCGATGGTGATGGAGCTGATTCAAGAAACAGATCAGGGCTACCAGATGCAAGCTGAGCTAAAAGACGGAAACTTGGTGTTTGAAAATGGTCAGCAAATCCCGTTGATGGCATTACTTCTACCGGCATTGCTGCAACCATAATTGCCACATTTGGCAGCTTAAAGAGAAAAGAGGTCTTAAGACCTCTTTTCTTGCTTTTTATCAGTGCTAAAACATGGTATTAATCGAGTAATTAATTATTGAATCATCTGCAAGGAAAGACAAATGGGCAATGTGTTTAACTTTAGTGCGGGTCCTGCGGGCCTACCTAAAGCTGTGATGGAAAAAGCGCAAAAGGAATTGGTTGATTGGAACAACCTCGGCACTTCTGTCATGGAGATTAGCCATCGTAGTAAAGAGTTTATTCAGGTCGCGGAAGAAGCAGAGCAAGACCTGCGTGACTTACTCAATATTCCTGACAACTATAAAGTACTATTTTGCCAAGGCGGTGCGCGAGCTCAGTTTGCTGCTGTCCCTCTCAATCTTTTGGGAACGGCTAAGAAAGCGACTTATGTTGACGCGGGTTACTGGGCAGAAAGTGCGATTGATGAAGCCAGCAAATATTGCCAAGTTGATACTTTTATAGCCAAGACTGAGATTGATGGTAAAGCAGCGGTTATCAATGCGTCAGATTGGAAAATTGACCCAGAAGCGGCATATGTTCATTTCTGTCCAAATGAAACCATTGATGGTATCGAAATTTCCGAACTGCCACAGACTGACAAACCAATCGTAGCGGACATGTCGTCTAACATTTTGTCTCGCGAGATTGATGTTGCTAAATATGGCGTTATCTATGCGGGTGCGCAAAAGAACATTGGCCCTGCGGGTATTTGCATCGCGATTGTTCGGGATGATTTACTCGAACTGGCTAACGAATTGCTTCCTAGCTTTATGAGCTACAAAGTCCTGGCTGAGAAAGACTCGATGTTCAACACACCACCAACGTTTGCTTGGTATCTTTCAGGCCTAGTATTTAAGTGGCTGAAAGAGCAAGGTGGTGTTGCCGCTATGGAAAGCGTCAATGCGCAGAAGGCAGAGCTTCTTTATCAACAGATTGATCACTCAGACTTCTATATCAACAACGTTCACGCACAGAACCGTTCGCGTATGAATGTACCATTCCAATTGGCTAAGCCTGAGCTAGACGCTGCTTTCCTTGAGCAAGCAGCGGAGCGCGGACTGGTTTCTCTGAAAGGCCACCGTGCAGTCGGAGGCATGCGTGCATCAATCTACAATGCGATGCCTCTTGAAGGTGTACAGGCATTAGTTGAATTTATGAAAGAATTCGAAGCAGCAAACGCTTAATTTTTTCTCATCAGAACAATAAAAATCGCAGCCTGAACTGCGATTTTTACTATGTTAACGATGCTTTGGTTTACGTCCGGCTGGCGTCTTGTTATTGCCATGGCCGGCTGGCTTACCACCACGAGGGGTATTAGGTTTTCCACCTGGTTTGCCATTACGGTTACCTTTGCTCTGGCTATTATTGTTACCTTGAGCACTAGGTTTACCGCGACCTTTACCATTACCACGTTGTTCACCATTCATCTTCTCAAATCCCGGTTGACTCTTAGTATGTTTGGTCGCAAAACGTTGTGAACCATGACGGCCTGACTTTCTGCGCTGAGCTGGCGTTTTTGCATCCATGTCTTCAGTAGGAACAAGACAGTTTGGCTTATCACCAATTAAATGCTTCTTACCCATACCGATCAGAGCTTCGCGGATGATTGCCCAGTTATCAGGATCATGATAACGCAGTAGCGCTTTATGCAGTCGACGCTGACGCTCACCTTTGGCTACCGGCACCTCTTCACGCTTTTTGTACTTCACGCGCTTAAGCGGGTTAGTTTCCGAGTAATACATTGATGTCGCATTACACATCGGAGAAGGGTAGAAGTTTTGTACCTGATCACATTCGAAGTTGTTCTTCTTCAGCCAAAGCGCCAAGTTGAGCATATCCTCATCTTCGGTACCTGGGTGTGCTGAGATAAAGTATGGAATTAAATACTGCTTTTTACCTGCTTCAGCACTGTACTTTTCAAACATCTCTTTGAAACGATCATAGGTGCCCATACCTGGTTTCATCATCAGGTCCAGAGGGCCTTTTTCAGTATGTTCAGGGGCAATTTTAAGGTAACCGCCAACATGGTGAGTCACAAGCTCACGAACGTACTCTGGTGATTCAATCGCTAAGTCATAACGTACACCAGAGGCAATCATTACCTTCTTAACGCCTTCTACTTTACGTGCTTCACGGTAAAGATCGATGGTGTGTTGGTGATCGGTATTGAGTTTATTACAGATACCCGGGAACACACATGATGGGCGACGACAGTTTGCCTCTGCTTTAGGATCGCTACAGCCCAATCGGTACATGTTAGCCGTTGGACCACCAAGGTCTGAGATTGTGCCAGTAAAGCCTGGTACCTTATCGCGGATCTCTTCTAGCTCGCTCAAAATAGATTCTTTTGAGCGGTTTTGAATAATACGCCCTTCGTGTTCAGTAATCGAACAGAATGAACAACCACCAAAACAGCCACGCATGATGTTCACCGACGTTTTGATCATGTCATAGGCTGGGATTTTCGCTTTGCCATACATAGGGTGGGGGACACGGGCATAAGCGAGACCGAACACATGGTCCATCTCTTCAGTCGATAGTGGGATTGGCGCTTGGTTTACCCATAGCTCACGATCACCATGGCGCTGAATCAAGGCACGACCAGAATACGGGTTGGTTTCAAGGTGCATAATACGACTGGCATGAGCATACAAAATGCGGTCGTTATTGAGCTTTTCAAATGGAGGAATTCGTACAGCCGTTGTCGCTGCATCATGGCGCGAAGGACGGATGGTAATTGGCTTAGCTTCCGGCTCTTCTGTTTTTGCCTTTGTGTCACATTGCTCTTCAACTGCATATGGGTTTGGCGGAACAAAGGCTTCTTTACGTGGCTTTTCGATGCGAGAAGAGTCGATGATGTTATAACCTTCAGGTGCAGCAGCTAGGTTGACCGCAGTACCACGAATATTGGTTAGAGTAGAAATATCTTCGCCATCAGCAAGACGGTGGGCAACCTCAACCAATGCACGCTCAGCATTACCGAATAGGAGAATGTCCGCTTTTGCATCAAAAAGTACAGAGCGACGAACTTTATCAGACCAGTAGTCGTAATGCGCAAGACGACGCAAGCTTGCCTCGATACCTCCTAAGACAAGTGGAACTCCTTTGTAAGCCTCACGGCAGCGCTGAGAGTAGACAAGAGTCGCGCGGTCAGGACGTTTGCCACCTTCGTTATTCGGCGTATACGCATCGTCATGACGAAGTTTACGATCCGCTGTGTAGCGGTTAATCATCGAGTCCATGTTGCCCGCGGTAATACCAAAAAATAGGTTTGGCTTACCCAGTTTCATGAATGCGTTTTTGTTGCTCCACTCTGGCTGGGCAATGATACCGACCCGAAAGCCTTGAGCTTCGAGTAGTCGGCCAATGATCGCCATGCCGAAACTAGGGTGATCAACATATGCATCACCAGTAACAATAATAATGTCACAGCTGTCCCATCCTAGGGCATCCATTTCTTTACGGCTAGTAGGAAGAAATGGCGCAGTGCCAAAGCATTCTGCCCAATATTTTTTGTGCTCATGAATAGGAGTAACGTTGCTGTACATATTTTGCTCTCAGTTTCAAGGAGCGCGAATTATAGCGACTTGGACGACGACTATCTACCTCAAATATTTGTGATCTGATGGGCAGAAAATTCCCTTGGTTTGTCTATGGAAATATAGGAGCGTTGAAAGTGTTAACCAATTAAAACATTGTTTCCATAAATTCCACTATATTATGACTCTGAGTGCTTATTTTGTCTGAGGGTACCGTGCTGAACGTGAGTAATCAAATGTCGAAGTCTCAAACCGTTGCGGTTCAGTGGGATAAATCTAGTGTTTATGATTGGCAAATTGATATAAAAAGTCAGGTACTACAATGCGATGAAGAGCTTAAGACTTTGTTGTTTGGCGACGAACAACATGAAATAAATGCGGGGTTGCTGTTTGATTTATTGCCTAAGTCGCAACGAAAGCAGATCAAACAAGCTTTTAAGTCAGTTTTAGAAAGCGGTAATTCGCAACGAGTGAGTTGTTGCTTACTCGCTCCGGGTATTCTTTTTGCCTATGTAGAGATTAAGATTGAGAGGGTCAGCCCATATCAACTTTCAGGTACCTTGTCCCCAAGCTTAATCATCAATGATAAGCACCAATTAACTGAAGTATTCTACTTTTTGTTCGAAAACGACCATCATGGCATCCTTGTCGCTGACGAGCTGACTAATATCTTAGTCTGTAATCGTCACTACGAAGAGTTAACGGGTTACGCAAATAATGAAATAGCGGGACTGAAAACCAGTATTTTCAATGCAGAAAAGCACAGTGATACCTTCTACGATCATTTGTGGGGGCAACTATCGCAGCAAGGCCACTGGAGTGGGACCATCTTAACTCGCCGTGCTGATGGCAGTGTTTTCCCTCAAGACCTCACTATACAGAAGATTCAATCGACCAACCACGCGCCGTTTTTTATCAGTCTTTCTACTGACCTTTCCGGGAAGTTAGAAAGAATCGACGATGTCGAGAGTGGCGGTATTGACCTACTGACTCAATTGCCAAATCGAGAGGGCTTTTTAGCGCTGCTAACGAATGCATGTAATGACATACAAAAGGGACAAGGTATCGTCGTTATTGCACTGCAGCCAAAGTTGGACTCCACAGCAGAAGTGAAAAGGCAGTTTGCTAGTTATCTAAAAGATAATGCCCATACTCTTTGCTGTGGCTACCTAGGTCACGACTGTTTTGCTCTGTGCTTGCCGTTTGAATTTCAAAGTACTCAGCATGTAGTGGCACAGGTTGGTCGTTCAATTACAAAGTTGTTTCATAGTTTTAAGCATGCCCAATTGCCGGTCGCCATGGCGTTAAAATCGGGAGTCACCGGTGTGTCTGTGTTTCAGGCTGATGCGAAAACGCCGAGCCAACTTGTTTCTCATGCTTATCAAGCGGTTTTGGAGTTGCACTCAGGGCATGAAAGAAGAATTAATTTTTACGACCGCCAGATCCACCAACAGATTGAGCGTAAGAAACGTATTGAAGAACATGTCATCGAGACATTGAAGAGAGGCAACATTGAAGTCTATTTTCAGCCTATTGTGGACTTGAAGATGCAGCAAGTTGTGAAGTTTGAGGCGCTATGCCGTTTTCCTGAGCATGAGGAGTTTGTCGCTTCAACCCAAGAGATGATCGAGGCCGTTGAAGATTTAGATAAGGTGGTGGAGTTAGACGATCTTGTTTTAGTTAGTGCTCTGAAGCAGTTTCCAGACTTACAACAACGTTTCGGGACTCATGTTTCTTTGTCTGTGAATCGTTCACTGAAAACAACCACTGAGTTAACCGACATTCTTGAACGAGCAGCTAAGCTCCTTGATGTCCAAGGCATTGAACCTGAACTTATCACCTTTGAATTTACCGAGAGTGCTTACTTTGATAACGATGAAAAGAACAGGGAGGTCTTATCGCTGTTAAGAGGGGCCGGTATCAAGATTGCGGTTGATGATTTTGGTACGGGTAGTGCATCGTTCCGTTACTTGAAAGAGTGTTACTTCGATACGCTAAAAATTGATCGCACCTTTATTCAAAACATTAAGCCTGATTCAAGGCAGTACAACATCGTTAAGGCACTTGTCGACTTATCTGCTAAGCTTGGCTTGGAAGTGATTGCGGAAGGTGTAGAAACCGAACAAGAGTTAGATTCGATGAGATCTCTTGGTGTTAACCTAATTCAAGGCTATTACTTTTCTAAGCCACTACCTTTGACAAAACTGCCTACTGACCAAGGTTGCTATCGAATATCCGACCAGGAACAACGTCTATCAGATCAATCTCTGGCTCATATTGTTGAAGTTTGTCATCATATTGACCCAGGCGAGCCACTTTCATTGATCTACCAATACATTAATGAAGGTGAGCATGAATGCTTTCCTGTGGTTGAGGCGAAAGAGTGCGTGGGCTTTATCGACCTACCAAGCATCAATCTGCACCTTACTCCCAACATGGGGACAGATTTAGAATCAAACAAAGAAAACGCCTATTGGAATAAACCAGCAAATAGAATCATGCAGCCAATTGTGACGATCTTGCATTGGCAGACACCTCAGGTGGAAATTGCTCAATTGGTCGCGAATGATAGGCCTTTTCCTTGGTGTTTGGTTGACGACAAAGGTCAGTTTAAAGGCTTAGTCAGCCAGAAGTCAGCCTTGAAGTGTTTGGTTAATAATAGTTATGTCAGTTAGCCACTATTGTTCTAATCTTTAGTAGTAGTTACAGCTAAACTAAAGAGGCAATAGATGGCTCAAGTGCAAGGCTCTAGCACCAGTATTCCGGCTTTGTCGCGGTATTCTCATCATTTGTCCATCGAATGGCGGTGGGATATTGCCAAGCATCGACTGGATATTGATGTAGAACGCTGCCGGAGTGTGCTTAATGCAGATTTACCTTTACTGACGGGTAACGTTTTACTGCCGTGCATGAGCTATCACGATCAAACTATCATATTAGAAAAGTTGACCAATCTTAAGCCGCAAATGGGTTCTCAGCGTTTTAATTGCTGCTTGAGATTGGAAAGCGATCAATGCTGCTATGTTGAAATGACCTTTCAAACCGATGACGGGAAGCTGGCATCTGGGCATCTCACCCCGTTATTTTTCTTTCAAGCGACTGCTCTGAGTATTGGCGCTTTATTTGGTCAGTTGTTCAATAATGCCCATCATGGGGTGTTATTAATTGATGCAGAACGCAGCATTATCGTCTGCAATGATAACTTCCTCTCTCTGTCGGGGTACGCGAACTCAGAGTTAAAAGGGCAGCCTTTTGCGTCATTGCAATCCGATCGGCATAGCGCCAACTTTTACACTAAGATTTGGTGTGAGATTGAGCAATCAGGCCATTGGTCTGGGGTGATATTACTGCAAAGTGCGCAAGGCCGAGCCTATCCTCAAGATGTGACGATTCAGCGTATCATGCTTGAAGAGGGCATCTTTTATGTCGCCGTATTACTCGATCTTTCCAATAATATCTACCGCATTGAAGATGTCGAACATGGAGGTGTCGAGCTACTGACTCAACTGCCGACTCAAACGCAATTTATCCGTGCTGTCACCTATCGAAGCCAACGTGAAGGAAGGGAGAAGGTGACCATGGTGGTTGCCTTTCAACCTCCATTTGATCACACAGAAGACTTTGAGTTGAAAGCGCTTTTATCCGAACACCTGACCAAAGAGCCGCAAGCGGTCGAGGTAGGATATTTGGGCAGTAACCACTTTGTTGCTTGCGTTGAATGCAACAAAGTCAAAGGCCCGTCTCAAGTACGGATGATCCACCAAGCGATACGACGCCTTTTTTCATCGATCAACCATCATGTCGGCACTCAGATTTACAATGCAATCATGTCAGGTCACATTGGTGTCTCTGTTTTAGGTCAAGATACCCATGATCCCAAACTGCTGGTGGCTCATTCTGTTCAAGCGATGTTAGAGCATAGTGTAATGAGTCGGGGGCAAATTACCTTTTATCACGGGGTACTACATAAACAAGTACTGCGGAGAAAAGAGCTTGAGGAATGGGCAGAAAAAACCATCAAGACCAAAGATATCGAGGTGTATTATCAACCGATAGTCGATACCAAAAATTGGGACGTGGTGAAATTTGAAGCATTGAGTCGATTTAAAGGGCCAAATGGTCAGATGTTGAATACCCAAGAGATGGTCAACATTGCCGAAGACTTAGATTTGGTTGCCGATTTAGATTGGTGTGTGGGGCAAAGAGCGCTGCAAGACCTTAACCATATTCAAGAACGATTTGGTCAGCACTTAGGTGTGACGATAAATCGCTCCCTCAATACCAAGTTGGATACGGATGAAGTGCTCGCAAGCGCGGATTCGTTAGTTCATAAATACGCTAAACGACCAGAAACCGTGACCATTGAATTAACCGAAAGTGCTTATTTTGATAGCGAATCTCGTCAGTCTTCTTTGATAAGAAATATTCGCCGCCGAGGGGTGCAGGTCGCAATTGATGATTTCGGTACTGGGTACAGCTCATTTTCCTATTTGAGTGATAGTAATTTTGACGTGATTAAAATTGATAAAGAGTTTGTTACTAACCTTATGGAAGGGACTAACAAATACTATATAGTCAAAATGATTACGCAATTGGCTCATACGCTCAATGTTAAAGTGGTGGCTGAAGGTGTAGAGACCAGAAATGAACTTGAAGCGGTTTGCTCGTTAGGGGTTGATTACATCCAGGGGTATTACTTCTCAAAACCATTGCCTATTCATGACCTAGAAAAGGCCTGGGATTACTGTGAAGACCTAGAACAGTTCCTTTCTGGAAAAGGTCGCAAACTGAAGTCCAATATACTGGGTATTACTCAGATGCACCTGCCCTGTTTATCACCCGATGATACGGTAGAAAGAGCGCGCTCCTTACTTACCTCCGAGCAATACAATTTGGAAGTGATTCCGGTTCTAGATCGTAATGTGTGTGTGGGTGTGGTGGGGTTAGAGGAAGTGAACTTACATCTTTCGCCAACAGCGGGAACCAAGTTTGAAACCCGCAATGACATTGTAAATAGTCGTAAAACATTAAATCAGGTTATGCGACGAAATATCCATACTTTGACCCTAGAAGAAAACAATGACCAAGTTTCTGAAACATTAAAACAAGGAATTAGGCCGCCTTGGCTTGTCGTCAATTCGGTGGGGGATTATCTCGGTCTTGTGACCCACCAAGATATAATCTCTTACTTCACTGATAGCTAAAATCGACCAGTCTGCTATTATCCGCAGCCAGTAATAATTTTAGTTTGATGACACCATGATCCAGCAGCTACTTGCCGTGTTTGCGCCAATGTTATTGGGCGCTCAACTTCTTTTGACCCTTATTCTTGTTAAAGGCGATATTTGTCCCGGTCAGCGAGGCCGTATCCATAAAATGTTGCCTTCACTAGCGATACTTTGGCTTGCGGTGGCGTCACTGCGAATTGAAGCCATGATGGTGGTGTTTGCTATTGCCTATTTTTATTCTCAAGTGCAAACCAAGAAGACACGTGACCAAGGCCCAATTTGGGTGATGTATCTCGCCAATGGTCTTGCTTTGGCCTATGTTGGTATTGAAATTGGCGCACAAACGTCTATTGCAGCGAGTTTAAGTATTTTATTCCAAGTTTTTCTGCTTGGTGCTCTATTAGCCCATCTGTTACTAACCATTGCCCGTACACGCTTACAGGCGTTTCATCGCTTACTGCCTTTCACCGGTGTAGTTGCGGCAATGATGACGTCATTAGCTGTATTACTTAAAGCATATGGCCTAGAGAGTGACGTACTTACTTCTGTGACTCAGCCTTTGCTAACCAGCTTTGCATTGCTAATTACTGCTATTGTTGCATGGTCTTGGCACTTGCTTGCATCGAAGGAGATCAACAAAGGTCAGCTTGCCATCGCTCTAGTCTTTTTGCTTCTATCTGCAACATCTAATCAGGCTCTATTTGTCCTGTAATCAACTTAGAGTTTGAAGCTAGCTCACTTCAAGGCGGTGAATTTGCGTCTACTATTGTAAGAGTAGATGTGGAATAGGAGGCTGCGATGGACCTGAGCAATGTAGGCAACTTTGATAGCATTATCTTGTTAGGCATAGTGAATGAAAAGCTGCGTCTAGAATGTGATAGTTTTGAAGAGCTTGTTTCTATGTATGAAATGGATGTAGAAGGCGTGATTGGTAAGCTAGACGTGTTGGGTTATCAATACGACTCATTGACCAATCAGTTCAAATCTTATGAGAGATAACAAAAAGGAGGCTTCGGCCTCCTTTTTAATGTTCTGCCTAAACAGTTTTAATCCCATCAAGGTGACTTTGAGATTGCTGTCTTGCGGTATTAAAGAAAGCCTGCAAATAGCGTTTATCCTTGTCCGCATGACGCGTCGCAGCAAATAAACGACGCCATAAGCCATTGCCGAGCGGAATACTACTTATTAAGCCTTGCCTCGAAAACTCACTGATTGCCCAGTTCGGCAAAGCCGCTACACCTAACCCAGCAGAAACCATTTGAATTAGCATCAACGTATTATCTGCCTGTTTCCATTTAGCGGGCTCAATGCCAGCGGGTTGTAAGAAGTGCTTTACCACATCTAAGCGGTTTTTCTGCACAGGGTAGGAGAGCATAGTTTGATCGGCAAGATCCTCTGGCTCGATACACTTTTTTCCAGCTAATGGGTGTGAGATGGATGTCACTAAGCGCATTTCGAAATCAAACAGCGACTCATAATGCATTTCAGAACGTGGCTGAATGTCCGAGGTGATAACCAGATCCAGTTCACCTGCCATTAAAGCTGGCAAAGGCTCAAAGCCAAAGCCTGATGAAAAGTCGAGCGTCACACTCGGCCAAGCAACCTGGTACTCTTTAAGCGCTGGCATCAACCACTGGAAGCAAGAGTGGCACTCAATTGCCATGTGCAATCGACCGTTCACATCCTCTTTGAGGCTAGCAATCTCATTCTCTGCTTTGGCTAATCTCGGCAGCACGTCATCAGCAAGCTTAAGTAAGATCTCTCCTTCCGACGTGAACTTAACCGGTCTGGTTTTACGCAAAAACAGTTGCCCGCCAATTCGAGCTTCCAAATCTTTAATTTGGTGAGAGAGGGCTGATTGAGTCAAGTGCAAGGCCGTCGCAGTTGCCGTGAGTGACCCTGTGTCTCTGAGTGTGGTGAGTGTTCGTAAGTGCTTTAGCTCTATCATGAATTCCCTTCAGTCAGACTGTTTAAGCATGAATATTATTAACCTAACGTGTTTTTGTAGGTGTGTAAACATCTAGACGTCTAAAATTTCAAGAGAGTTGATTATTAGTTAAGTGATTGAGAGATAAATCATCATGAAGATTTTTAATAAACAAGTTGAATATTTGTCGATTGTCGAATGTCCGGTTTAGCGAGATAGTTTAGCCATCCAGATATCCTAGGTGATGGGCTGAACAGCATAAAACATTTGAACTTGCAGAATTAAGGATGAACACAATGACTACAACAACGCACATACTTGGATACCCTCGTATTGGTGAAAAACGAGAGCTGAAATTTACCCTTGAGAAATATTGGCGCGGAGAAATTAGCCAAGCTGAACTGAAATCTGTCGGCAGCGAGCTGCGAAATAAGAACTGGCAAACTCAGGCTGATGCGGGTCTAGACTTTGTCGCCGCGGGTGATTTTGCTTGGTATGACCATGTCTTAACCACGACACTGTTACTTGGGCATGTGCCTAAGCGTCACCAAAACGGCTTCCCAGATCTTGATACCCTGTTCAAGGTCGGTCGCGGTCAGGCTCAAGCGAGCTGTGATTGCAGTGGTCATGCCGCATCAGACATGACTAAGTGGTTTAACACTAACTATCACTATATTGTTCCTGAGTTCAGCAAAGACGATAGCTTTGAAGTGAGTTGGCCACAGTTGTTTGAAGAGGTGAATGAAGCAGTTAAAGCGGGTCACAATGTAAAACCAGTACTGCTTGGCCCTTTGAGCTATTTATACCTAGGTAAAGAAGTTGAAGAAGGCTTTGACCGACTGTCATTGTTGCCACGTTTGTTGACTGCCTACCAAGTGATTCTGGCGAAACTCGCCAAGCAAGGTGTTGAGTGGGTGCAGATCGATGAGCCTATTTTAGCGCTTGAATTGGACAAACCTTGGTTAGACTCATTTAAGCTGGCGTATCAGGTGATTCGTAGCGATGTCAAAGTGTTACTGACCACATATTTTGATTCAGTGGCCGACTCAATCGATAAAATTGTCGAACTGGCAGTCGATGGCCTGCATATTGATTTGTCTGCTTCTCCTGAGCAACTAGAACAGGTTGTGGCGAAGTTACCAAGCAACTGGGTACTTTCTGCAGGTGTGGTCAATGGCCGTAATGTGTGGCGAGCAGATTTAAGTGCGCAACTTGAACTACTGAAACCATTGAAAGAGAAACTAGGTGACAAGCTTTGGGTGGCAAGTTCGTGTTCACTGCTGCATAGCCCGGTAGATTTAGACCTAGAGCCCGATTTAAGCGACGAAGTTCAAAGTTGGTTTGCGTTTGCGAAACAAAAAGTGACCGAAGTGGCGTTACTCGGAAAAGCGTTGGATGGTAGCCAAGAAGCGCTCCTAGCCTGTGATACTTACAGCACGCCAATTCAGGCTCGTAAGACGGCAACACATGTGAATAAACCTCAGGTGCAAGCTCGTTTAAATAACATCACTAAGTCACTGGCTGAGCGAAGTGCACCATATGCAGAACGTGCAGCGCATCAGAACGAAGTGCTTGGTCTCCCTCTGTTCCCGACCACGACCATTGGTTCTTTTCCTCAAACGAGTGAAATCCGAGTTCAACGTAATGCTTATCGCAGCGGAAAGTTGCCTGATCAAGAGTATCAAGCGGCACTAAAAGGACATATTGCAGACGCGGTAAAGCGCCAAGAAGCACTGGATCTCGATGTACTAGTGCACGGTGAAGCCGAGCGAAATGACATGGTGGAGTACTTTGCAGAAAACTTAGCCGGTTTCCAAACCACCAAGTTTGGTTGGGTGCAAAGCTATGGTTCTCGCTGCGTGAAGCCTGCAATCGTGGTTGCCGATATTGAACGTGAAAAGCCGATCACGGTTGAGTGGTCTACTTACGCGCAATCATTAACTTCAAAACAGATGAAAGGCATGCTGACAGGCCCAGTTACGATTCTGTGTTGGACCTTCCCGCGTGAAGATATTACCCGCAAACAAATTGCTGATCAGCTGGCATTGGCTCTGCGTGACGAGGTGTCAGACTTGCAAGACGCGGGTATCAACATTATCCAAATTGACGAGCCTGCAATACGCGAAGGCTTACCTTTGAAAAAACGTGACCACAAAGCGTATTTAGAGTGGGCGGTAGATGCATTTAAGATCTCAGCAGCGAGTGCAAAACCAGAAACACAAATCCATACTCATATGTGTTACTCAGAGTTCAATGAAATCATTGATTCAGTCGCAGCACTGGATGCCGACGTGATTACCATTGAAACATCGCGCTCAAATATGGAACTGCTTAAAGCGTTTGAAGAGTTCAATTACCCGAATGAAATTGGCCCAGGTGTGTATGACATTCACTCGCCTAACATTCCAACTAAAGAGTGGATCGAAGGTTTAATCAATAAAGCAGCAGAGAAGATTCCAGCTCAGCGCCTATGGGTAAACCCGGATTGCGGGCTTAAAACACGAAACTGGCAAGAAACAGAAGCGTCACTAGCTAACATGGTTCTTGCAGCTAAACAGTTACGTAAAGAGCATGCTGAAGAAGCGTAATATGTCTGCGAGTATTTAGCGCCAAAGCCGACCTTACTAAGGTCGGCTTTTTATTTTCTAACCTTAAACCACCTTCTTTAGAAGGTGGTGATCGTTCCTTTGGGCTATGCCCGAAGAACGCTCATGTTCAAGATGTCCTCGTTTGTAACCAGCAAATGAAGGAAATAAAGAACATGAGCAAATATGAATCCGCCTCACACGTATATTATAGGTGTCAGTACCACATAGTCTGGACGCCAAAATACCGCCTGAAAATCTTGAAAGGCAATTTGGGTAAGGAGCTTTACCGAAGTATCTATATCTACAGTAATATGAAGAACTGTAAGGTTGTAGAGCTGAATGTTCAAGTAGACCACGTGCATCTGGTCGTGAGATTGCCACCTAGCTTGAGTGTTTCGACATATATGGGTTTTGTAAAAGGACGAACCGCAATTCGCTTGTTCAACAAATTTCCGTATTTAAGAAAGAAGAAATTATGGGGTAACAAATTTTGGCAAAGAGGCTACTTCGTTGATTCAGTAGGGATGAATGAGGAAATTATACGTAGGTATGTCCGGCACCAAGATCGTGTTGGAAAGGAAGAAGAAGAGCGTCAGATGCGTTTGGGGTTAGAAAACTAACAGTGAGCCCCCTTTTAGGGGGCCTTTCAAAGCCACCTGCTATGCAGGTGGATTTTTACT